>NZ_CP161812.1:2414028-2715781 GCF_040801775.1 Luteolibacter sp. Populi | reverse complement strand
GCGCTCCGAACAGCGTGGCTTCGGCCACCTTGGCGGAGTCCTGCCAGTACTACGCGGAGATGATGCGCCACTGGCTTCTGCTGCGCGAGCGGCTCGATCCATCGCGCTGGATGGAATCGCGCTACGAGGACCTCCTCGCCGATCCCGAGCAACAGACCCGCCAGCTCGCCGCCTTCCTTGGTCTCGTTTGGCGACCGGAAATGCTGGCCCATCACCAGCGCTCCGGCGCGCGTGCGATCGGCACCCCCACCTATGACGATGTATCGAAGCCGCTCTACACCCGCTCGCTGGAGCGGTGGCGGCACTACGAAGCTTGGCTTGAGCCGCATATGCATCATCTCCAGCCCTACCTCGATGCCTTCGGCTACCGATGATTCGCCGGCTCGGCATGCCTGCGGGCAAAGCAGTCTCAGGAGCTTTTCTTTTTGAGATGATAGGCGTAGCCACTCTCTCCTGTTTTCAGCAGCGTGAATTGCCCAGCCGCATCGCCGATGAAAGGACTCGCCCTGCTATTCGCCACGACCCTGACCGCATCGGCTGCCGATGCCGATTGGAGCACCTATCTCGGTGACAAGGCCTCAAGCCACTATTCGACACTCACCGACATCACCCCGGAAAATGTCGCCCGCCTAGCCCCGGCTTGGACCTATCAATCCGGCGGCACCGACGCCCAGAACCGCTCGCAGATCCAGTGCAATCCCCTGGTCGTGGGCGGCGTCCTCTACGGCACCTCGGCGGACTTCCAACTCTTCGCCGTCGATGCCGCCACCGGCGAGAAGAAGTGGAGCTACGATCCCGCCTCAGAGGGCTTCCCGAAGGGCGGCGTGAACCGCGGCCTCGTCCACTGGTCCGGCGATGGCGAATCGCGGATCTTCTACGCGAACGACCGCTTCCTCCACGCCATCGATGCGAAGACCGGCAAGCGCGTCCCGTCCTTCGCCAAGCAGGGCAGCCTCGATCTCAAGGCCAACCTTGGCGCGAATGCCGGCGACCTCTACCTCTCCGCGAATACTCCCGGAGTGATTTTCCGCGACCTGCTGATCATGGGCATGCGCCTCGGGGAAGGACCCGCACCCGCCGCTCCGGGCCCGGTCCGCGCCTTCAATGTCCGCACTGGCGAGCTGGTCTGGCGTTTCAATACGATCCCGCTCCCCGGCGAGCCCGGCTACGAAACCTGGCCGCCCGAAGCTCACAAGTCGGTCGGCGGCGCGAATGTTTGGACCGGCTTCGCCCTTGATGAAGCGCGCGGCCTCGTCTTCTGCCCCACCGGCTCGGCCGCCTTCGACTTCTGGGGCGGCGACCGCATCGGCCAAAACCTCTACGCGAATTGCCTGATCGCTCTCGATGCGAATACCGGCAAGCGCGTCTGGCACTTCCAATTCGTCCACCACGATCTCTGGGACCGCGATCTCCCGGCCCCGCCGAACCTGATCACCGTGAAGCAAGGCGGCCGCTCCATCGCCGCCGTCGCGCAGGTCACGAAATCCGGCCACGTTTTCGTCTTCGAGCGGGAGACCGGCAAGCCGCTCTTCCCGATCGAGGAGAAGCCGGTCCTGCCCTCCGATCTGCAGGGCGAGTCCGCCTGGCCCACCCAGCCTTTCCCGGCCAAGCCAGCGCCCTTTGCCCGTCAGGTGCTGGACGAGGCGCAGGTCACCGACGTTTCGCCGGAGGCCCGCAAGGCCGTGCTGGAGCGCCTCGCGCAGGTCCGTAAGTCCGCGCCCTTCACCCCCCCGAGCGAGCAGGGGACCATCATCTTCCCGGGCTTCGACGGCGGCGCGGAGTGGGGCGGCGCGGCGGCGGATCCGGACGGCATCCTCTACGTGAATTCCAATGACATGCCCTGGATCCTGACCATGGTCCCGGCGCAGGGCGGCGGTAGCTCGGCCCCCGCCACCGGCGAGGCGATCTTCGCGCAAGTCTGCGCCGCCTGCCACGGCACCGACCGCAAGGGCAATCCGGCGCAGAACGTCCCTTCGCTCGTCGACATCGCCACCCGCCTCAAGAAGCCCGACGTCGATGCTCTTCTCAAGACCGGCAAGGGCGTGATGCCCTCCTTTGCGTTTCTCACCGATACGCAGCGGGGAAAACTGGCCGCCTACCTTTTTAACGAAGCTCCCGCCAATGACCCCGGCCGCAAGGAGGAACCCGGTGGCGAAGGCCTCGCCGCGGTGCCCTACTCGACCACCGGTTACAACCGTTGGCTCGATCCGCAGGGTTACCCCGCCGTGAAGCCGCCCTGGGGTAGCCTCCACGCCATCGATCTGAACGATGGCAGCTACAAGTGGAGCGTCCCGCTCGGCGAATACCCGGAGCTTACTGCCAAGGGCATTCCGAAGACCGGCACCGAGGGCTATGGCGGCCCCGTCGTCACCGCGGGTGGTCTGATCTTTATCGCCGCCAGCCGGGACGAGCATATCCGCGCCTTCGACCGTAAAACCGGTAAGGAACTCTGGAAGGCCAAGCTCCCCGCAGGCGGCTATGCTACCCCGGCCACCTATTCCGTACATGGCCGCCAATACCTCGTTGTCGCCTGCGGCGGCGGCAAGATGGGCACCAAGAGCGGGGATGCTTACGTCGCCTTTGCCCTGCCCGAGTGATGGGAAAAAGGGCCTTTGTGCGGCATTTTTGAGTTTATTGAATGTCTTGTTTATTGCTTGTATTGAGAGAGTTGCATAATTTTAAGGAACTCTAAATTCAACTTCGTCATAACTTGACCAGACAATAATCCTGTACTACGCGATCGCGTAATGGGAAGATCTTCGTCCTTATTAAATAGTGTGGCCGTCTTAGAGATCGACCCCCGTTCTCTTTCGACATCCCCTACAGACATCCCCCTAATCCCCCATGACGACTGTGCAACGTTCGTTCGCGGAGGCCCCGGCGCTTCCGTTTGTTCCCCACACCCCCGGCGACCCGCGCGAGATCCAAGTGATGCTCGGCGGTCGCTTTGCGCGTCCCAATCGGAAGCGCTATCATTATCCTTCGCTGGCAGCGGCGATGGTTTGCCTGCTCGCCTCCACTACCGCCCTGATGGTCACCTCGCGCCATGTCGAGGCGGAGATCATTTCTTGGGTGCCAGCGGTCCAACAGACTGTCGATCAAGCCAGGACGGCGATGCTCGGCAGGACCGACCACAACCGAATTAGCTTTAACAGTCGCGATTTCCGCTGAAGTCGGATCGCGCTGATCCAGTTCCAATCGGCCAAGGTGGATCCATTCTGCCTTGGCCGATTTCTTTCTCGCGGGTCGCGAACTAACGGCGGTTTCTGCCGGTGACGATTTTGTCCCTTAGCGGACCGATTGCTTATCACAAGGGAGCCAGTTGCCTTCCGATTAAAGCTAATGCTACGGATATCCTGAATTTATGCTGGTATAGGCCTTCCACCTGTGCAGATTGCAAACTCGCCGCTGGCAGGCTTCTGTTCTTGTTGGAGGCCATGTCATCGCAAAGGCGCTTCCCTCTCGAAGCAAAGATCCGCCGCCCTCCTAATAGATGTCTCCCTTCTCCCGTCAGCGGGCCACCGTCGCCGTCCTCGGTGCCGCCCTCGTCCTCCCCGTCGCTTGGTATCTGCTGAGCACCGAATCTTCCCGGGCCCCGGCCGTTTCCGCCCGCGAAGAAATCGGCGCTTCACCGGTCCGCTCCTCGCCGCCTGCAAAGTTCCGGACGGCGCTGCCCGTCGCCCTGGCTGCCGCCGATTCCGCGGCGCATGTGATCGGCTCGCAGTGGCAATCGGCCGCGCAGCCTGAATTCGCAGCCTTCTCCGCCTGGTCCGGCCGCTACCTCGCCGCCCCGGTCGCCGAGCGTGCCGCCATGCTCCCGGAGGGCATCGCCGCCGCGACCGCGCGCCGCGCGCTGCTCGTGAAGATGATCCGCGAGAACCCGGAGCAAGCGCTCGCCGCCGCCGTGCCGGTGATGGTCCGCAAGGATCTGCCACAAGCGATCACCGCTCTGCTGGAAGAGCGCGTGTCCGGCCAAGGCTCGATCGAGATGCTCTCTGCCACCCCGGTGGCCGGCCAGACCACCTTCATCAATCCCTCTTCCCGCCACGCGCTGGTGGGTCGCACGGAGTATGAAGCCTTCCCCTACGGTCGTCGTGCCGCGCTGAATTACCTGCCGGATGTCTCCATCCTCGGCATCGCTCTGGACGGCTCCCTCGCGGTGAGCGACTCGCCAGTCCGGGTGCTGGAAGCGGGCGAGCAGGCGGACGGCCGCGAGGTTATCAGCACCTGTCCGGTCTCGGGCATCGAAACTTCCTTGGCCGGAAATGAACCGCTCAATACCGAAGCGGTCACTGCCGTGGAGACACAGGGCCGCATTCGCGTGGTCTGCCAGACCAGCCACGTCAGCACCCTCGAGCGTCAGCTCATTAGCGGCGAGGGCCTGCAGGCGAACGGCCTCCCGGGATCCAGTGCCGTTAGCGGCAAGCCTTCCTATGCCCATACCCACGGGACGAAGAAAGTGCTCATCATCCGCGTGGACTTCACCGACGTGCCCGGCACGCCGGTGAACGGCTTTGAAAACACCGATACGATCACGCCGGAGATCGCGGTGGGGCGTTTTAATGACGCTGGTGGACTGAAGGACTACTACGAGCAAGTCAGCTACGGCCAGACTTCGCTGAGTGTCGCGCCGCTCGTCGCCGGGGTCTCCCCGGACGTCACCCCCGTGCTGCGGATGCCCGCCACCGCCTCCAGCTATGTCACCGCGGGGGCGGCAGGAGTCGGCAATGCCACCCTGATGCATGCGGACGCCCAAACTCTTGCGACGGCTGCCGGCTACAATATGGCGAACTACGACCGCATCGGGCTGGTCTACACCTTTCTGGGGGATCTTCCGGGCAGCAAGATGAGCTTTGGCGGCCTGGGTTCCACGCCCGGGAAGAATTTTTGGACCAATGGCAGCTACGATTTCAGCATCATCGCCCACGAAGTCGGCCACACCTACGGCCTGAACCACTCGAGTTCCTGGCTGGTTACCGATGACAATCCGGTTTCGCCCGCCGGGGACTTGGTCGAGTACGGCGACACCTCGGACATCATGGGAGACGGTGGTCTGATCACCAACGAGTTCAACCACTGGAACAAGAGCATTGCCCAGTGGCTGCCGGATGCCGCGGTCACCACCATCAACATCGGCGGCACCTACCGCGTCTATCGTTTCGACCACCCCGGCGCGAATCTTGCAAACCAGCTCGCGCTGAAGGTCGTCCGCAATCGCACGCAGGACTACTGGATCGGCTACCGTCGTGCCACGGACAACTCCAACTTCGACAATGGTGCCTATGTCGTCTGGGGAGCCAACCGGAATACCAACGGTCTGCTGCTCGACTTCAATACACCCGGTGACGATGTCGGCGACGCCCCGCTGGCGGTCGGCCAATCCTTCAACGACACGGCCAGCGGCATCACGCTGACCACCGTCGCGCAAGGCGGCAGCGGCGCGGACGAGTATCTGGACGTGCAGGTCGCTTTCCAGCCTCGCGTCGCTTGGACGCAATCCGGATACAGCGTGGACGAGCAGGCCGGCACCGCCTCGCTGACCCTGACCCGCAGCAATAATTCCGCCGGCGCGGTCAGCGTGCATTGGGCCACGGCTCCCGGCACCGCCACATCCCCGGCCGACTTCTCCACTAGCAGCGGCGACGTGACTTGGGCGAATGGCGATGGCAGCGACAAGATCATCACCATCCCGATCACTGCCGACTCCACCCCCGAAGGTCCCCAGGACTTCACCGTCACTCTCAGCGCGCCGAGCGGCGGCACCATTGTTGATGATCCTGCAGCCACCGTGAGCATCGTCGAGGGTGGCACGAACGATGGATCCTTTGCCCTGAAATTCATCGATAGCGTCGTGCGGAAGGTGCTGGTCCAGCCGGACGGCAAGCTTCTGATTGCCGGCCCTTTCACGGAGGTGGAAAACACGACCCGCGTCGGCATCGCCCGCATGACTGCGGCGGGTGACATGGACACGAGCTTCGCCGCCGGCGGCGCGGACTTAGACCGCGAGGTGAACGACATCGCGCGCCAGCCCGATGGCAAAATCCTCGTCGTCGGCGACTTCGACCACATGATGGGAGTCGCCCGCAATAAGGTCGCCCGCTTGAATGCCGACGGTACCATCGACCCGGGTTTCGATCCCGGTGCCGGCCCGGATGGCGCCGTATACGCCGTGTTGGTGCAGCCCGACGGGAAGGTGCTGATCGGTGGTGGGTTCACCAGCTATGCTGGCAGCGCCCGCGAGTATGTCGCCCGCCTGAATGCCGATGGCAGCTTGGATAGCAGCTTCACCGGCCCGAATTTCGGGTCGACCGGCGGCTGGCAGGTTCTCGCGCTGGCTTTGCAGGCGGACGGCAAATTGCTAATTGGAGGCGACATCTATTTCAGTGGCAGCTCCTTCAAGTCAGGGATTTGCCGCGTCACCACGAGCGGTGCGTTGGATCCCGCCTTTGATGGAGTGACCCATGGAGCCCACTTGCTAGATGACCCTGGCAGCCCGTATGGGGTCCGGTCCATCGCAGTCCAGCTTGACGGAAAGATCCTGATCGCCGGCAGTTTCACCGCCTTCAATAGCGTGGCTCGCGGCGGCTTCGCCCGGCTCACTGCAACAGGGGCGCTGGACACCGGGTTTCCCGCGACTAGTGGCGGCACTTGCAATACCATCATGGTCCAACCGGATGGCAAAATCGTGGTCGGAGGCGATTTCGGCGACTTCAATGGCGTTGAAGTTTACAACCTCGTACGCTTGAACAGTAGCGGGGTGGTGGATATCCCCTTCAGCGCCGCAGGCAGTCCGAATGCTGCGGTGAACTGCTTGGCCATGCAAGCGGACGGCAAGATCGTCTTTGGCTGCGACTATGCCAACTTCCAGAATGTGGTGGACCCCGAGCCCATCTGGCGCGTGTTCGGCGGTCTCCCTGGCCTGCCGGGCACCTTGCAGCTCAGCTCGCCCACGGTCAGCACGCCCGAGGGCGGCAGCGTCACCCTCAGCGTCACCCGCACCGGCGGCTCCAGCGGAGCGCTCAGCGTGAACTACGCCACCGTCCCCGGCAGTGCGGACGCCTCCGATTTCACTCCCGTTAGCGGCACCCTTTCTTGGGCAAGTGGCGATACGGTCGTGAAGAACATCACCATCCCGATCACCACCGACGCGCTGGATGACCTTGGCGAGACCTTCACCGTGAATCTCGGCCAGCCCCTGCGCGGCGGCGCGATCCTCGGCAGCACCCAGGCGAGCCTCGTCACCATCGGCGCTCCCGCTCCGATCACCGCCTACCAGACCTGGAAGAATGCCAAGTTCACTCCGGAGGAACGGGAAAGCATCGGCATCAGCGGCGACGACTCGGACCCGGATAGCGATGGCATCGTGAACCTTCTCGAGTTCGCCTTCAACCTCGCCCCGAAGACCGCCAGCCTCACCGGCATCCCGACCGGGGCCCTGCAGAACATCGGCGGCAGCGACTACCTCACCCTCAGCTTCCGCCGCCAACTCGCCGCACCGGAGCTGACCTACATCCCGCAGGTCAACCTCGACCTTCCCGGCACTTGGCTTGAGAATGCCATCCTCGTCGGCACGCCCGTCAGCAATGGCGACGGCACGGAAACCGTCACCTACCGCAGCAGCACCCCGAAGACCGCAAGCGAGCACGGCTTCATGCGGCTGAAGGTCACGCTGGCCACTTAAGACCATGAGGCGTTTGCCTCGCCCCGTTGATAGGGCGGCCCGTCTCGGGCCGCCCTAGCTGTCAGCCAGGAAGCAGCGCTTGATCTTCTGTGGAAAATAGCTACATTCTGTAGATATGGACACTGCGAAGATCTTCCAGCATGGCGGCAGTCAGGCGGTCCGTCTGCCGAAAGCTTTTCGATTCGAGGGTTTGGAGGTCGTGATCGAGAAGCGAGGCGACGAGGTAATCTTGAAACCGGTAGTAGTTTCTCATTTCCGCGACTTTGACGAGATCGCTGCCTACCTGGCGGAGAAGCATCCGGGGAAGAATGATTTTCCTGAGCCGCCCGCGCGTCCTTCACATCACGAGCGCCCAATCCCCGAAATCTGAGTTCCACCCGTGGTGAAGATTTCCTTCCTGTTGGACTCAAGCGCGTGCATCCCCGTCCTCAGGAATCAAGTTGGCTTGAAGGAGCATCTGCCCGACCCGACATTGACGGGGATTCCAGTGATTGTCGCCGCGGAGTTGTGGACCGGGGTGAAGAAGAACATCACGACGCACCCCCATCACGCGGGACGCCTGCAAACTTTCCTAGGCCTCTTCGCCCACGCAGAATTCACCATGGATGTCGCTCTTCACTATGCGGATGTCCGCGCCGACTTGGAGGCGAAGGGCACGCCTATCGGCCCGTTGGATCTTTTGATCGCCGCCCAAGCCCTCAGTCTGGATGCGACTTTGGTAACGAGCAACGCAGGCGAATTCCGCCGGGTGAAAGGGCTCAAATTGTTGGAATGGCGAAAACCATCCATTTGACCGCTCTCAAAGAATCGCCCCCGCCACATATGCCGCACCCTTCGGATACCGCTTCTCGATCGCGTGGATCTCCCTCTCGAAGTGCGTGATCTGCGCCCGAGCCGCCCCCGCATTGCTCTCTCCCTCCGCGACGATTCCCGCCAAGGCCGCGCGGTCCAGCGGGATCCTCTCGTCATTGGCCAGGCGCTCGACCAGGTCGTTCACCGTCGTCTTCCCGGCGCGCAGGTCGTTCACCGTCGCCACCGCGTGTTCCTTGATCGCCTTGTGCGCGGTTTCCCGGCCCACCCCGGCCTTCACGGCTTCCATCATGATCGTGGTCGTCATCAAGAAGGGCAGGTAATGCGCGTTCTCCTTTGCGATCACCGCCGGGTAGGCATCCATCTGGTCGAGCACGGTCAGGTAGGTCTCGAATAGCCCGTCGATGGCGAAGAAGGCATCCGGCAGCATCACGCGGCGGACCACCGAGCAGGAGACATCGCCCTCGTTCCACTGGTCGCCGGCGAGGCCGGAAGCCATCGTCAGGTAACCCTTGAGGATCACGTGGAAGCCGTTCACGCGCTCGCAGGAGCGGGAGTTCATCTTGTGCGGCATCGCGCTCGAGCCGGTCTGCCCCGGGGCGAAGCCCTCGCTGGCGGTCTCGTGGCCCGCCATCAGGCGCAGGGTCCGGCAGAAGGAAGAAGGCCCGCTGGCCAGATCGGTGAGCACCGACACCACCCGGAAATCCAAGGACCGCGGATAGACTTGGCCAACATTCGTCCACACGCAGGGCATGCCAAGATGGCCCACCACCCGCTTCTCCAGATCGGCCACTTGTTCGGCATCGCCATCGAAGAGCGAAAGCTGATCCATCTGTGTGCCCACCGCGCCCTTGAGACCCCGCACCGGGTAGCGCGCGATCACGTCCTCCAGCGCGTGGAAAGCGGACAGCATCTCCTCGCCGAACATCGCGATCCGCTTGCCGAGCGTGGTCGGCTGGGCCGCGACGTTGTGGGTCCGGGCGGTGATCACCAGATCGGCCCACTGCTCGGCGCGGCAGCGCAGGCGGTGCAGCACGGCCACCGACTTGTCGCGGATCGCCAGCAGCGAACGGTAAACCTGGAGTTGCTCGACGTTCTCCGTCAGATCCCGCGAGGTTAGGCCCTTGTGAATGTGCTCGTGCCCGGCGAGCCCGTTGAACTCCTCGATCCGCGCCTTCACATCGTGGCGCGTCACCCGCTCGCGGGCCATGATCGAAGCCGGATCGACCTTGTCCTTGGCTCTCTCGTAGGCGGCGATCGCTTCTTCCGGGATCTCCAGACCCAGGTCGCGCTGGGCCTTCATCACCGCGATCCAGAATTCGCGCTCCAGCACGATGCGGCCCTCCGCGGACCAGATGGCTTGCAGGGCGGGGGAGGCGTAGCGCTCGGCGAGGACGTTCGGAATCACGGCGGGGATGAAGCAGTCCCCCCGCAATCCCGTGCAAGGGCAAACTGAATAGCGGAAGGCAGTTCCCGCCCGCCGGGGTCCTCCGGCATTGCAGTCCGCGCCTTGAATGCGGAAGCTCGCCCCGCGGCGGAATCCATCGCGCGCCATCGCCCGATGAAAGAGGAAACGGTTCACGCGAAACCCGGCTGGGTCTTGTTCGGCGGTTGCATTCTGGCCTTCCTCGCCGCGGCGGTGAATGCGGATTTCATGCTCCGGGTGGGCGTCTCGGTCAGTCATTTGAGCGGCGATCTTTCCCGGATCGCCTCGCAAGCGGGTCGTGGTGCCGGGCACTGGTCCCGGGAGGCTGTGCTTCTGATTCTCACCGTTTCCGGCTTCGTCGGCGGAGCGGCCACGGCCGGATTCTTCATTCATCACCCGAATCTCCAGCTTGTCCGGCCCTACGGACGCTCGGTGATTTTCGTGGGACTGCTGCTGCTGGCTACCCATCCCGCGGGCCGGTATTCCGTGCCGCTCGCCTGCTTCATGGCCGCTTGGGCCTGTGGCATGCAGAACGCGCTGGCCACCCGCTACCGCGGCCTGATCCTCCGGACCACCCACATCACCGGCCTGCTCACGGATTTCGGGCAGTTGATCGGCATGCGCTTGCGGGGCCACCCGATCGAATCCTGGAAGATCACCACTCCCTTCGCCCTCGCCGCCTCCTTCGCGGCCGGAGCTGCCGCCGGTTCCGTGGTGAATCTCGCCACTTCCATTCCTGTGACCGTCGTTTGTGGCGCTCTCTATGTGACCGGGGGCGCGCTGTGGTCGGTGGCTAAACGCCGTCCACACCTTCCAGGCGGGTGACAGGATCATTTTCAAACGTGTTTGAAAATGGCGGAAGGATGGCGAAAGCTCCTGCGTAACCCCGCTCCGCCGATGAAATCCCGCACGCTCCTCGCCCTCGCCGCTCCTCTTGTTCTGTTAGGAGTCGCCTCGATGGCGGACCCGGTGACCGTCCCTGCGGCAAACCGAGCCCCCTTGGCCAAGGGCCATTTCATCGCACTACCGCTGGGCAGCGTGAAACCGCAGGGCTGGCTCCGCCACCAGCTCGAATTGCAGCGCGACGGGCTGACCGGCCACGCCGGCGAATTGTTGGAAGCCGTCAGCCCGGACAGCGCCTGGCGTGGCGGGAAAGGGGAGGGCTGGGAAAAGGGCCCCTATTATCTCAAGGGCCTGATCTCGCTGGCATGGGGCCTGGATGACAAGAAGCTGCAAGCCGAGGCGAAAGTCTGGGTGGACGCCATCCTCTCCAGCCAGCGCCCGGACGGCTTCTACGGCCCGAAGGACAACAACGATTGGTGGCCGCGGATGGTCGTGAACCACCTGCTCCGCGACTACCAGGAAGCCACCGGTGACGAGCGGGTGATCCCTTTCCTCACGAAGTACTACGCGCACATGAATTCCGCGCTCGATGGCCGACCTCTCCAAGATTGGGGCCGCGCCCGGGCCGGCGACGATATCGAAACGATCTTCTGGCTCTACAACCACGGCGGCGACGAATTCCTCCTGACGCTCTCCGACAAGCTCGCGAAGCAGGCCTACCCGTGGACCGACATCTTCACGAACAACCGCTTCATGGAATTCGGCGACGACTTCCAGACCAAGCACGCGGTCAACGTCCCGCAAGCGCTCAAGATGCCGGCCGTGTATTCCCTCCGCTCCGGCAAGGAGGAAGACAGCAAGGCTTACGCCGCGGGTGTGGCAAACCTCGACCGCGACCACGGCCTGGCGGTGGGCATCAATTCGGGCTCCGAGTTCCTCGCCGGGCCATCAACCACCCAGGGCATCGAGCTGTGCTCCATCGTCGAGCGCATGCTCAGTGATGCCTCGGCCTTGCGGGCGCTCGGCGATGCCAGTATCGGCGACAGCTTGGAGCGCATGGCCTTCAACGCGCTCCCCGGATCGCTCTCGGAAGACATCCACCAGCACGTCTACTACTGCCTTCCGAACAACGTGGCCGCAGTGCGGGTCTCGAAGGGCTTCAATCAGGACTATCCGAATGGCAATGTGCCCTCACCGATCTCCGGCTTCGCCTGCTGCTGCTATAACTTCCACATGGGCTGGCCGAAGTTCGTGCAGAACTCCTGGGCCGCCACGCCCGACAAGGGCCTTGCCCTACTGGCACTCGCCCCGACCGAGGTGACCGCGACCGTCGGCGATGGCGCGAAGGTGACGCTGCGGGCGGAGACGGATTACCCCTTTAACGACAGCATCCGCATCCACATCGCCACCCCGCGCGAAGTGAGCTTCCCGCTCTCCGTGCGGATTCCCGGCTGGTGCGATGCGGCCACGCTCTCCGTCAATGGCCAGCCCGAACTCGCGCCCAAGGCCGGGACCTTCGCGGTCGTCGATCGCAAATGGAAGCAGGGCGACGAGGTGATGCTCAAGCTGCCAATGAAGGTGCAGGTCCACCCCGGCGTGAAGGGCAGCGTCTCGGTGAGCCGCGGGCCGCTGGTGTACGCGCTAGGGATCAAGGAAGATCGCAAGAGCTACGCTAGGGAGCAGCCGGACTCGATCAACGCGGCCTGGGAGAAGAAGGGCTTCGATTCCTTCGAACTCCACCCACAATCGCCTTGGAATTACGGCCTGGTCCTGAATGCCGCGGACCCTTCCGCGTCCTTTGAAGTGAAGACCGCAGCCATGCCGGAGAATCCCTTCGCCCGCACGAAAACGCCGGTAACGATTATTGCCCGCGCCCAGAAGATCGATTGGTCGCTCGTGCCGAATGGCGCCGTCGCCTACGACCCGCCACTCTCGCCGGTGGCATCGAGCGCTGCGGAGGAGAAGATCACGCTGCTGCCCTTCGGAGCCGGGATGCTGCGGGTCACCAGCCTGCCGGTGATCGGGCCCCCGGCCCAGCCCGCGGAATCCTTCTCGGACCGCTTCAGCGAAGGGCACTTCAAGGATTGGGTGCTCTACGGCGGCGGCTGGTTTGTCCGGGACGCTGCCTTGCACGCGGCCTCGAACGCCCATTCGGGAAGCTTCGGCCTCGCCGGGGTCAAGGCGGTCGTGCCCTCCGCGGTCTTCGCGGATCTGGTCTATGATGCCAAGGTCACGGTGAACGACACGGGCGATGCCGGCCTGCTGTTCCGTGTCAGCCAGCCGGCGATCGGTCCGGACACCTACCGCGGCTACTATGCCGGGATTAGTTCGGAGAAGCAGGAACTGGTGCTGGGCAAGGCCGATAACAAATGGACGGCCCTCAAAACAGTGCCGCTCGAAGTAAAAGCCGGCCAAGCCTATCCGATCCGCATCGAGGCTGAAGGGAAAACCATCCGCATCTTCGTCGGTGACATGGACACACCGAAGATCGAACTCGAAGACGGCAGCTTCCGCGAAGGCTGCATCGGGGTCCGGCGCTACACCACCCGCCCCGAGAAGAACCCTGCGACCTTCTCCGCCATCAAGGCGAGCGGCATGTGATCCCGCGCCATCCGAACAATCCCTAACAGCCCGCCACCAAGGGTAAGTAGTCCCGCCTTCAGGCGGACGAAGCACCGGGATGGCTTTCCCAACCCTCAAGTCCCCGGCACGAAAGCCGCGCAGCGGCCTTGGACTGCTACCGCTTGCCGCAGCCTTTCGGCAGCTCGCTGCCGTGAAGCACCTAAAAGTCCCCATTCCTCCCTGCGCCCGGAATCGACCGCCAGGAGGTAGCGCGGCTCTCAGAGCCGCGGACATTGGCGTCCGCGTCCAATCGCAGCCGTCGCTTCACCCGAACTTCCCCCCCGACAACAGCAGCTCTGGAGAGCCGCACCACTTGGCACGGCAAACCAACTACTGCCCCTCAGGCTGCGCTGCCGTCTTCGGCACGATCTGCCAAACCTCGCAAATCTGATTCCGCTCCGGCACCCGCGACCCGAAGCGGTCCGTCTGTCCCAGATAGGCCGCCTGCACCCGCTGGCCGGGCTTCTTGGCCGCATCGAGCACCTGCGCGACCGCCGTTGCGCGGTCGGAGGAAAGCGTTCGGTTGCTGTCCACGTTACCGGTCTCCGAAGCGTATCCGATCACGATGATCAGCGCGTTGTCCGCAGCATCAGCTGGGAAATTACGAACGCGCTCGATGTCCGGCGGAGCAAGGTCGGAGGATCCGGTGGGGAAGGAGAGCTGCCCGAAGACGCTGGCGCCGAACTTCAGCCCGTATTGGCTATAGGCTTGGGTGATCTCGGAATCCGGCAGGTTCTCAAGCTGCCGCAGGCTGCGGAAGAGTTCCACCACTTCGCTGAAGAGCTGACCCTCGGTGGCGGCGAAAAGCGAGCCCTTCAAAACCCGTGCCTCCAACTCCGCCACCTGCGCCCGCAAGCGGTCACGTTCCCTGGTTAGCTCGGAGAGCATCGACTGAAGCTCCGCAGGCCCTTTCCCCAGCCGCTCGATCTCCTTCTGCAGCGCCACGATTGTCGCATTCGCCCGCTCCAACTGGTTGCGGGCGGTGCTGGCTGTGGAAGACTCGATCAGCGCCTGGTCCCGCTCCCTCTCCGCAATTGCGAGCCGGTCGCGCAGGGCGCTCTGCACCTGCAGCGCCTCGCTGAGCTCCTTCGCGGTTTGTGCGCGTTCCGCGTCCTTGTCGGCGATCAGGTCCTTCACGCCCTTCGAGAGCGCGACCAAGGTCGCGGCATCCTCGGTGATCCGCTTGGCGATGAGCTCCGCGGACTCCTTGGTGTCGCCGGTATAGAGCGGGGAGAGCCCGAGCTTCGCGCGATCCTGGTTGACGTTTTCCTGCATCAGCTGGAGGCGGGCCTTCATCTCGCGCAGTCCCGGATCCTCGGCGGAGGCGGAACTTTCGCCTCCCTTCTTCGGCTTCAGACCCATCGCGACCAACACCCCGAGCAGCACCACCACGACGAAGCCCAGGATCAGCACCGAGGCGGGCAAGGGCTTCGCGGCATTGCTCTCCGGCGCGGGTGCTTCCGGGGTGTTCAGAGGAGGCTCGGGATTCATGGACGCAAAGCTTGGCGATGAGTCGCGGAATGTCGAATCCGGAATAGGGCGGAAGTGCCAAGTAAGAAGTGCCAAGTTCCAAAGGAATCCCCCGTCCGAGGGCTGTTCCTTGTCACTTGGCCCTTTTCACTTGGCACTTCAAGCCCCGACCAGCCCCAGCAGCTCTGCGGGCTTGTGCACCAGGTGCTCCGGTGCCTCGGCCTTCAGGGACTCGGCGGAATTGAAGCCCCAGGTCACCGCCGCCATCGCCACGCCTGCCTTCTTGGCCGCCTTGATGTCGCGGATCTCGTCGCCCACATAGAGCATCGCCTCCGGCCGTTCCGAGAAGGTCTTGCAGATCGCCCGCAGGTGCTTCGATTTCCCCGTCAACTTCGAGGTGGAGGACACGAAGTCGAAAAGCTGGCGCAGCCCGTGGGCGCGCAGGAAAAGATCCACGTTTGCCGTCGCGTTCGAGGTCAGGATGCCGAAGCATTCCGCCCGTTCCCGCATCACCGGCAGGATCTCCGCGATCCCCGGGATCAGCGGCAGCTTGGTGATATTGCCACGCATCAGCGAAGTCCCGCGGGACAGCAGCGAGGGCACCTTGCGCTTCGGGATGTCCAGATGGCCGAGCAGCTCCAGTAGCGAGAACTTCCGCAGCGCCGGCAATTCCTCCGCAGTCACTTGGCGCAGGCGGTATTCAGGGGCCAGCACGTTGTAGATCCGGCGGCTCTCCTCCAGCGTATCGGCCAGAGTGCCGTCGAAATCGAATATGACCGTTCGGTAAGCCATCGGGTGAAGTGAACGAAACGAAAGTTAGATCGAATCAACACGCAAGGCCAGCCTGCGGAGAAGAGAAAAAGCGCTTTCTCGTCCAAGCCTCCCTGCAACCTCACTCCGCCAACCGCATATTCGGATCGATATCCCCATCCAAGGCCGAGCTCTCTCCATCAAAAGCCCGCAGCAGCCCCGCAAACCCGATCATCGCCGCGTTGTCCGTGCACAGTCCCGGCTCCGCCAGAGCCAACCGGATTCCCTCCCTCCCGCACGCTTCCGCGAAGGCGGCCCTCAGGGCCTTGTTCAAACTCACCCCGCCCGATAGCGCCACCACCTCGCGCCCGCTGTGGCGCGCCGCCTTGATCGTCTTCGTCACCAGCACCTCGATCACCGCTTCCTGAAAAGAGGCACACAGGTCCGCCAGTTCACCCGGCCGTGGCGTGCCCGTTTCCGGATTCCGCTGGGACAAAGTGTAGAGCACCGCCGTCTTCAGACCCGAGAAAGAGAAGTCGAAGCCCGGCTCCCTCATCATCGAGCGCGGGAAGGCGAAGGCATCGTTCCGCCCGTCGCGTGCCACCTTTTCGATCTCCGGGCCGCCGGGGTAGGGGAGTCCCAGCATCTTGCCGACCTTGTCGAATGCCTCGCCCGCCGCGTCATCCCGGGTCCCGCCCAGCTTCCGGTAGCTACCCGGTCCCGTCACGTCTAACAGAAGGGTGTGCCCTCCCGAAACGATCAGTCCCAGATGCGGCGGCACCACCCCCGTCCCCACGAAGGGCGAGAGCAAATGCCCCTCCAGATGATTCACCGCCAGGAAGGGCCTCCCCGTCGCCGCCGCCATCGCCTTCGCCGCCGTCGCCCCGATCAGCAGCGATGATGCAAGCCCCGGCCCCGAGGTCGCCGCAAAGGCATCGATCTCCCCGATCCCCACCTCCGCATGCGCCAGCGCCTGCTCCACCAGCGGCCTCAAGTGCAGCGAATGATTCCGCGATGCCACCTCCGGCACCACCCCGCCATACTGCCGGTGCAGCTCGATCTGCGAAGCGATCTCCGAAGCCAGGATCGACGCCGGCTCCCTCGGCTCACCGCGCAGGATCGCAACCGCCGTTTCGTCGCAAGAAGATTCAAGGGCCAGCAGGAGCATGGGAGTCAGAGGTAAACGTCGCGGCGATGGCCGATTTTGACCACGATCACGATCAGCTTGGCGTCCTGAATTTCGTAGATAATCCGGTAGTTCCCTTGCCGGACGCGGTAAGCTTCCATTCCCGACAGTTTGACGCAACCGGGAGGACGGGGATCTGCACGCAATGCTTCCATGCGCGCAAAAATCTTCCTCAGGTCTTCGCTTGGAATCTTCTTCAAGTCCTTCTCAACGGAAGGGCGGAGCAAGAGTTCAAATGCGGCCACTGGCTTTCAACTTCTTCAAAAGGCTCTCGTAGGAAATCGGCTTCTCGTTTTTGCGAGCTTCGATATCGGCAAGGTCGGAGAGATCCTCTGCCAGTGCATCCCGGACCGCCTGGTTGACAATTTCAGACAGGCTGGTCTCGCACTCTGCGGATTTGACCTTGAGGGCGCGGTGCAACTCCTCATCAAAATACACCGTAGCTCGTTTCATGTGGCCAATTTAACGTCATGACGTCTTAACGTCAATAAGCTCGCCCTACTTCTTTAACGCCGCCTTCATCCCCGGATCCTCCCATCCCTCCAAAAGCTTCGCCTCGTCCGCCGCCAGCGAACTCTTCCGATACGAAAGCTGCAGCTTCTCGCGGTCCGCATCCGTCATCTCCACCTTGATGTCCGGCGTGATCCCCTTGCCATGCGGCGTCTTTCCGGAAGGCGTGTGATACGTCGCAATCGTCAGGCGCAGCATCGTGCCGCCGCCCATCGGGATGATGTTCTGCACCGACCCCTTGCCATAGCTGGTCTCACCTACGATCACCGCGCGCTTCAAGTCCTGCAGCGCCCCCGAGGTCAGCTCGGAGGCCGAGGCCGACATCTTGTCGATCAGCACGCGGATCGGATACTCGCGCGTGCGGCGCTGCCGCTCCGGCGTCTTGAGCGGGTCCCCCTGCACCACTCCGCCGCGGCCCTGCGTCGTGACCACCGCGGTATCCGGCGGGACGAAGAAGCCGAGAATCTGCACCGTCTGATGGAGGTCGCCGCCCGGGTTTCCGCGCAGGTCCAGGATCAGGTGCTTCATCCCCTTGTCCTCCAGTTCATCCAGCGCCGCCTCCATCTCCCGCGCGCAATTCCCCATGAAGGAAGCCAACCGGATGTAACCCGTCGTCCCGTCTTCTAACAAACGCGCATCCGTCACCGCGCGGTCCTCCACCGCCATGTGCACCATCTCCACCGTGATCGGCTGCGATTGCGCCACCGACTTCACCTTCATCACCGTCTTCATTCCCGGCGGCTTGCGCAGGGAATCCAGCAGCGGTGAGAATTCCGGGACCGGCTTGCCATCCACCTCCTTGATTCCCGAGCCTGGCAGCAGCCCTGCCCGCGAGGCCGGTGAGCCAGGGCTCACGTTGGAAACATAGATCCCGTCATCCCGCAGCCCCAGCGTCAGCCCCAGCGATGGCAGGTAGGGATCGAGCTTCGGGTTCGCCTCCATCGCCCGTGCCATCTCCGGGTGAATGAAAGTGGAGAAAGGATCCAAGCTCGAAAGCATCCCTTCCAGCGCATGGTTCACCAGCCGGTCGTAGGCCACCTTGTCGGCATCCGGATGCCGCTGGCGGACCTGCTCCAGCACCTTCACGAAGCGCTCGATCGCCGGATAGGCCGCCTCGTCGGGATCGGGTGGCTTGGCCGCTTCATCAGCCAGGGCCGCCATCGGGAAGAGCAGGAGAAACAGCCAGCGCATGGCAATCAGCATGCGAAAGCCCGCCCACGGCAGGGAAGGCGGAAAATGGAAAGAGCGCGCCTCCGCGATTGCCTCCTCTTCCGTGTGGCGATTTTGCCCATTCTTTTGCTCAAAATCACAGTTTCGCAGCGGCAAGAGAAAGGTTCCTATAGGCGTAACACCCGCCGATGCCCAGCCGCCGAGATTTCCTCAAGCAAGCCAGCCTGCTCTCCGGCGGGCTCGGCGCGATGACCGCCATGCCGCCTTCCATCCTCAAGGCGCTAGGCATCGAGCCCGCGGCGGGCAGCACCTTTCTGGATGCCGAACACGTGGTGATCCTGATGCAGGAAAACCGCTCCTTCGACCACGCCTTCGGCACCCTGCGCGGTGTCCGCGGCTTCGACGATCCCCGCGCCATCACCATCCCCGGCGGCAATCCCGTCTGGCTCCAGACCGACGCGAAGGGCGACATCTACGCTCCCTTCGGCCTGAAGATCCACGAATCCAATTCCACCTGGCTGAGCTGCCTTCCCCACAGCCGCGGCGCGGAAGTCGCCGCCGGCAACCGCGGCAAGCACGACCGCTGGCTCACGGTCATGGAATCCGGCATCGATGCCTACGCCGCCATGCCTCTCACGCTCGGCTACTATGACCGTAGTGACATTCCCCTCTACCACGCCTTCGCCGACGCCTTCACCATCTGCGACCAGCACTTCTGCTCGCTCCAGACCAGCACCACGCCGAACCGCCTCTACCTGTGGAGCGGCACCAGCCGCGATCCGCGCGATCCCTCCGCCTTCGTCCTCCTGAGCAATAACGAGACCGACCACGATTCCCACATCGACTGGCTCACCTTCCCCGAGCGCCTCGAACAGCACGGCATCGAATGGAAAGTCTATCAGAACGAGATCGACCTGCCCACCGGCCTCTCCCCCGCCGCCGCGGCATGGCTCGGCAATTTCGGCGACAATCCACTGGAATACTTCTCCCAGTATCACGTGGAAATGTCGCCCGCGCGGACGGAATTCCTCCGCCAACGCCTGGCCAGCCTCCAGCAATTGCTTGAAAAAGCCCCCGCGGACGGCATCGCCCCCGAAGAACAGGCCACCCGCCTCGCGCAGATCCAGAGCCGCATCGAGGCGACCGCCGCCGAACTCGAGCGCTCCTCACCCGATCAATTCGCCCGCCTTTCCCCCCGCGAGCAACGCCTCCACCAAAAGGCCTTCACCGTAAACACCGGCGATCCCTTCTTTCGCGAACTCGCATCGATGCAGTACCTCGAGGGCGAGGAACTCCGCGAGGTCGGCGTCCCGCGGGGCGATGTCCTCCACCAGTTCCGGCAGGATGTCGATGGCGGCACTCTCCCCACCGTCTCCTGGCTGGTCGCGCCCGAGAATTTCTCCGATCACCCCTCCGCCCCCTGGTATGGGGCTTGGTATCTCGCGGAGGTGCTCGACATCCTGACCCGCGATCCGGAGGTCTGGAAGAAGACCATCTTCATCCTCACCTACGACGAAAACGACGGCTACTACGACCACATCCCGCCTTTCGTCGCCCCGCATCCGGACCAGCCCGGCAGCGGGGCCGCCTCGTCCGGTCTCGACACCCGCTTGGAGCATGATGAACACGGTCAACCCATCGGCCTCGGCTACCGCGTCCCGATGGTCATTGCCTCGCCTTGGACCCGCGGCGGCAACGTCTGCTCTCAGGTCTTCGACCACACCTCGGTGCTCCAATTCCTCGAAGTCTTCCTCAGCCAGAAGACCGGCAAGCCCGTCCGCGAAACCAACATCGGTCCGTGGCGCCGCGCCGTCTGCGGTGATCTCACCTCCGCCTTCCGTCCCCACCACGGCGGGCACGACCCCCACCCGCTTCCCGTCCCGCGTGATCTCTTCGTCGAAGGGATTCACCGTGCCAGCTTCATGGAAAATCCCTCCGGCTTCAGGAGCCTGAGCGAAGCAGAGATCCGCGAGGTCCGCGACAATCCCCTGACCTCGCTCCACCTTCCTAAGCAAGAACCCGGCACCCGTCCTTCCTGCGCTCTCCCCTACGAACTCCACGCGGAGGGCCGCCTGGACCGCGAGGCAAGCACCTTCGAAATCACCTTCGAATCCGCCAAGTCCGCCGGCGCTCCCTTCCAAGTCTACGCGCCGGGAATCACTTACCCGGACGACGCCGCCAGCTACACCGACGCCCCGCCTCCCTCCGAAGAATGCCGCCGCTGGTCCTTCGCCGTCCTTCCCGGCGGGAAACTCGGCTACTCCTGGCCCCTCGCCGTTTTCGATGGCGGCTACTATCACCTTCGTACTTACGGCCCGAATGGCTTCTACCGCGAATACACCGGTGACTCCGCCGACCCGCCACTCGAGATCGCATCCTCCTACTCCGGCGCGCAACTCGTCCTCCACCTCGCCAACCACGGCTCCACCCGCCTCGAAGCCGTCCTAACCGACCACGGCTACGGCACGCCAACCCAAACACTCATCCTCGCCCCCGGCGAAACCAGAACCCTCCCTCTCGACCTCTCCGCCAGTTCCCGCTGGTATGACCTCGGCCTCACCGTCACCGGCACCCCCCGCTTCTCTCGCCGCCACGCCGGCCGCGTCGAAAACGGCGAACACGGCACCAGCGATCCCCTCATTGGTCGCCTCAGCTCCCTGCCTTCGATCCTCCCGATCTCCGGCCCTTAGCGCCGGGTGTCTCACTACACCTTCTTCGGAAACTCCGGGCAAATTTCCGATCGCTCCAAGCTCCCGCTCGGCGAAAAGAAGTTCATCTGCCCGCTCTCCGCACACAGCCACACCTCTTTCGCCCCCGCATCGAAATACAGCTCCTTCTTCTCGTGGATCTCACTCCGGGTATTCGACGGCGAAAGCACCTCCACACAGATCTCCGGTGCCCGCAGCAAACAGGACCTGCCTTTGGATTCTTTCCAAATCTCAAGCGAGCACCAGGCAACATCCGCCGCTTTCACACCCTTGCGGGTCGAGATAGGACATTCCGAGACTACTTCTCCTTGAGCTGGGACACTCCAAAGCAAGCGGGAGATCTTTGATTGCTGGTTGCCATGACTGGGTGCGGGAGGAGGTGACATGATGATCTGCCCATGTTCATCGGTCTCGAAGCGATAAGCCATCGCCGCGAACTCCGGATTCGCCACGATTTTGTCCCACACCGCGAGATTGAACGCGGTGCGGTCGTGTTCCACCGCATCCCGCTCGGGCGCTTCGAGAACCGTACTCATGTCTCCAAGGTAACAGATGGAGCGGCGTTGGCAATCTCCCAAGTTCCGGAACTACGCCGCATCCTTGTCCGCCCGCTTCCTCCGCATCAACGGCGGCCTTTCCCCAAGCACCACCGGCCGGTTGATCGTGATTGCCTCGATGTTCCCTTGCGAAGGCACATCGTACATCACATCCAGCATCAGCCGCTCGAAGATCGAGCGCAGCGCCCGCGCACCCGTGCCGCGGCGCACAGCCTCCTCGGCCATCGCCCGCAGGGCATCGCGGGTTACCCGCAGCTTCACCGAGTTCAGCGCGAGCTGCTTGCCGTACTGCTTAACCAGCGCATTTTTCGGCTCGGTCAGGATCGTCACCAGCTCCTCTTCGGTCAGCTTGCGCAGCGCCGAGATCACCGGCAGCCGGCCGATGAATTCCGGGATCAGCCCGAAGTGCAAAAGATCTTCCGGCTCCGTCAGGTCCAGCACGTTGCCAGTGGTCGACTTCACCTCCGCCGCCCGACCGTGGAAGCCCAGCGTGCTGCGACCCATCCGGCGTTCGATGATACCTTCCAATCCCACGAAGGCCCCGCCGCAGATGAAGAGGATCTTCTCCGTATTCACCTGGATGTATTCCTGCTGCGGATGCTTGCGCCCGCCCTGCGGCGGCACGTTGCACACCGTCCCTTCCAAAATCTTCAGTAGCGCTTGCTGCACGCCTTCGCCCGATACATCACGCGTGATCGAGACATTGTCCGTCTTGCGGCCGATCTTGTCGATTTCGTCCACGTAGATGATCCCGCGCTCGGCCCGCTCGACATCGAAGTCGGACGCCTGCAGCAGCCGCAGGATGATGTTCTCCACGTCCTCGCCGACATAGCCGGCCTCCGTCAAAGTGGTCGCATCGACGATGCAGAAAGGCACATCGAGCAAGCGCGCCAGCGTCCGCGCCAGCAGCGTCTTGCCGGAACCGGTCGGCCCCAGCAGCAGCACGTTCGATTTCTCGATCTCCACCTCGCTGTATTCCTCCGCCAGCGATGGCTGGTCCTGGCGCAGCCGCTGGTAGTGATTGTACACCGCCACCGAGAGTACCTTCTTCGCGTGCTCCTGGCCGATCACGAACTCATCCAGCTTTCCGCGCAGCTCGGCGGGGGAGGGGACCCGCTTCACGTTCTGGTTCCGCCGGTTCTTCGCCGGCTTCGCCGCACTCTCGTTCAGCTCCTTGTCCAGGATGTTCGAGCACACCTCCACGCATTCGTTGCAGATGTAAACGCCGGGGCCGGCGATCAGCTTTTTGACCTCCGAGTGGCTTTTGCCACAGAAGGAACACATCGTGAGATTGGAAGCGCGTGCCATGGGATGCCGGGAATATAAAAAGCAGGCGTCGGGCCGATTAAGCCCGACGCCCTACAATAGCGGAAAACTTCTCAGGCGTCGTCCTTTTTTCCGTCATTTGCTTTCGCAAGCGCCGCAACAACGTCCGGGAGCTGCTTTCCGCTCTCCAGAACCTTGTCCACCAGACCGTAGGCCACGGCCTCCTCGCCGGACATGTAATTGTCCCGCTCCGAGTCCTTTTTGACCTCCTCGATCGTTTTGCCGCTGTGCTTGGCCAGGATGCCGTGCAGCCGGTTGTTCAGGCTGATCATGAAGCCGAAGGTCCGCTCCACGTCCAAGGCCGTGCCCGAGGCGCCGCCGGAGACCTGGTGGATCATTACGTGCGAATTCGGCAGGCAGAAGCGCTTGCCCTTGGTCCCCGCCGTCAGCAGCACCGAGCCCATCGAGGCCGCGATGCCGATGCAGTAGGTATTCACGTCGCAGGTCATGAACTGCATCGTGTCATACATCGCCAGGCCGGCCGTCACCGAGCCGCCCGGGCTGTTGATGTAAATGTGGATGTCCTTCTTCGGGTCCTGCATCTGCAGGAACAGAAGCTGGGCGATCACCGAGTTGGCGACGAAGTCGTCGATCGACGTGCCGATGAAAATGATGCGGTCCTTCAGCAGCCGCGAATAAATGTCGAAGGAGCGCTCGCCACGGCCGTCCTGTTCGACGACGACGGGCACGTAGTAGCTGTTGCGGGGTCCTCGCTCCGCCGGGATCATGTTCGTGAAATCACTCATCTGTGGTCGGTTCATCATCTGCGATTTCCTCGACGGTGGCGTGCTCCAGAACGAAGTCAATGGCCTTGCCCACCAGCATTGAGTTGCGGATGCCGGGAATCCGGCCGCCGCGTTGCAGGTCCTTGATGAACTTCTTCGGCGCCTGCTTCCGGGAGTTCGCGATCGCGACCAGCTGCTGGACCAGCTCGTTGTCGCTCACGGAGATGCCTTCGGTGCGGGCGATCTCCTGCAGGATGAAGTTGGTCTTGAGATTCGTGCGGGCCTGCTCGCCGGCCGTGGCGAAGATCTCGCCCTGCTGGGCGGTCAACTCGTCTTCGGTCATGCCGGACTTCACGCCGCGCTCCACCAGTGCGTCCGCCTGACCCTGCGTTTCATGACGCAGAAGGTCTTCCGGCAGTTCGAAATCGACCAGCGAATTGAAGTGCTCCACGATCTGGTTGACCTTGTAGTCATCGATCCGGCGGCGCTTCTCGACCTCGATCTGCTGCTTCGCCACCGCCTTGAGCTCTTCCAGGGTCTTACCCCCGGTTACCTTGGCGGCGAATTCGTCGTTCAGCTCCGGCAGCACCGCCTGCTTCAGGCCCTTCAGGGTCACGTGGAAGACCACTGCCTTGCCGCGCAGGTCGCTCAGCGGGAAATCTTCCGGAATCGTCAGCGGGATGTCCTTGCTGTCGTCCTTGCTCAGGCCCACCACCTCGGCGGCGAAGCCGGGCAGGAAGCTCGCCTCATCCAGCTTCAGCCAGAAGCCTTCGCGCCCGGCCAGATAGCCGGCGGACTTGCCCAGCGCTTCTTCCAGCGACTGGCCGTCCAGGGATGAGGTGAAATCGATCACCGCCAGGTCGCCGGTCTCGGCGGCGCGGCCTTCGATGTCGGAATAGTCGGCGAAGCGCTCGCGCAGGCCTTCAAGCTGGGCCTCCACTTCGGCATCGGTCACTTCCGTGGAGGGAGCCTTGACGGTGATTCCCTTGTAGTCCGGCAGCGCCACTTCCGGCGCCAGCGTCAGCGTCGCGTGGAAGCTCAGGCTGCCGTCGGCATTGTGATTGAGATTCTGCGGGATCCCGAAATTCAGCACCTTCAGGGCCTCCTGGCGCAGCGCCTCGTCATAGGCTTGGCGGACCAAGCGGTCGTCCAGTTCCTCGATGATCGCGCTCTGGAAGCGCTTCTCGATCACGTTCTTCGGAGCCTTGCCGGGACGGAAGCCGGGGATCTTCGCCTGGGCGGTATATCCGGATACGATTTTCGCCCGCTCGCTGCTCACGGTTGCGGAGGGGACTTCGACGCGCAGCGTGGCGAGGCAGTTCGGCTGCTTTTCAACGGTGATGTTCATGGCGGAAAGTACGGCGCGGGAAAGGGCTATGGCGCGCCGGGGGCGGGAAGCTAAGGGGGCCGCCCGCGCCTTGTCAAAGCGAAGTAGCGGGAGTTAGTCAGCCCAAGGTGGTCCGCACAGTTCAAAGGTGGTCCGCACAGTCCTCTGTGCGGCAGAATGGTCCCTTGAAGCCCGCCCTCAAGGGTAAGTAGTCCCGCCTTCAGGCGGACGAAGCCACCGTAAAAGCCCGCCAGCTCCCTCGGCACCACCGCCCCCGGAGTTCGGAGGCTTACCGCCGATCTTCGATCCGCAGGCTTGCGGAGGACGAGGCAGGGGAGATCCACCCCCTTGCTCGAAGCACTATATAGGCATCCGCGGCATCCCTCCCATCCGCGTTTTTCTTCCACTGATCACTGCTCACCCATCACTCGGCACTCTGACTTTACCCCGACATGCCCTTGTTTTCCGCCAATCCCCCTTGACGCACCCTGCCCCAAAAAGGTTCTATCAGCCCTGTCGCCAAGCACACATGGATATTTCACCCCTCCTTACTAATCGGGGCCTAGCCTCGGTAGCACGCCACTTCTTCTTGGCGGCGCTCGTCTTCCTCGGTTTTGCCGCCACCACGGCCAAGGCGCAGGACATCGAAGGCAAGAACGTCTCGGAGGTCGCCATCCGCTACGTCGGCCCGCCGAATGTCGACGAGGCACGCCTCCGCAGCTACATCTCCACCCGCGCCGGGGAGACCTACCGCAGCGAGAAGGTCGATAACGACATCAAGTCCCTCTACGAATCCGGCAACGTGGACGACGTCCGCGTCCTCGCCGAGCCCGCTGGTGAGTCGCTCAAGGTGATCTTCGAGGTCACCACCCGCGGCACCGTCGTCGAAGTCGGCTTCACCGGGAACTCCCCGAAATTCAGCGATACCAAGCTGGCCAAGGAATCCAAGCTCAAGGTCGGCGGTTCCCTCAGCGACGAGGCGATCCTTACCGCCAAGCGCAATCTGGAGACCTACTACCGCGGCTACGGCTACCCGGACGTCACCATCACCACCCGCACCCAGCCCAGCCAATCCGGCCAAGGCTACGCCCTGATCTTCATCATCGACGAAGGCGGCAAGAACGAGATCCGCGACATCCGCTTCGAGGGCAATACCAAGTTCGACACCCGCACCCTGCGCAAGCAGATGAAGGTCAAGGAAAAGGGCTGGTTCTCCTGGTTCACCAAGTCCGGTCGCTTCGAAGTCGACCAGCTCGATTCCGACGTCGCCGCCGTGCTCGATTACTACAAGACCCGCGGCTACCTCCGCGCCAGCAGCCCCGGCGTCCGCCGCGATCCCGTCGATGACGGCCGTGTCGACCTCGTGATCCCGATCAACGAAGGTGAGAAATACACCGTCGCCGGCGTCGGCTTCAGCCGCATCACGGTCTTCAAGCCGGAGGAACTCTACCCCGCCCTGACCCTGAACAGCGGCGATGGCTACTCCTCCAAGAAGATGCGCGCGGACATCAAGATGATCCGCAGCTACTACGGCTCCCGCGGCTATGCCGATGCCACCGTAGCCCCGGAGACCAAGGATGCCGGTCCGAACCAGGTCACCATCTTCTACCGCGTCACCGAAGGCTCCTTCTACCGCGTCGGCCGCGTCAATATCGAGGGTAACACCAAGACCAAGGACAAGGTCATCCGCCGCGAACTTCCCCTCAAGCCCGGCGACAACTTCAATACCGTCGAGCTCGAGACCGCCACCGCCCGCCTGAAGAACCTCCAATACTTCGAGGACAACATCCAGGTCGATGCCGCCCCCGGCCGCGGTGGCTACCGCGATATCAACGTGCTGGTGGAAGAAAAGCGCACCGGCTCGATCAGTGCCGGCGTGGGCTTCAGCTCGATCGATAGCATCGTCGGCTTCGTCAACCTGGAGCAGACCAACTTCGATCTCTTCAACCCGTGGTCCTTCACCGGTGGCGGCCAGCGCTTCGCCATGAACCTCCGCCTCGGTGCCGAGCGCACCGACTTCAGCGTCTCGCTCGTCGAGCCCTGGTTCATGGACCAGAAGTTGGCCCTCGGCGGCGAACTCTTCTACAAGGACTCGCAATACTATTCGGACTTCTACGAGCAGACCAACGCCGGTGCGGAAATCTTCGTCCGCAAGCCGCTCAGCGACAAGGCATCCTTCCGCGTCGGCTACCGCCTGGAGAATGTCTCCGTCGATCTGGAGTCTTCGGTTCGCACCCTTTCCGCGACGTCGGTAGGAAAGGGCGGTCCGCCCTCGCTGCTGCTTGGAGACGATGGCGACTTCCTCCGCAGCGCGCTCTCCGCGAACTACGTTTACGATAGCCGCGATGCCCTGATCGAAACCCGCAGCGGCCATAAAATCGACATCGGCGCGACCCTTGGCGGCACGATCCTCGGCGGCGATGTCGATATCTTCGGCCTCTCGATCCAAGGCGCGAAATACTGGAGCCTGCCCTGGGACTCGATCCTCTCGCTCAATGGTGAACTCGCCTTCGTCGATGCCACCAGCGGCGAGGTGCCGGTCTTCAACCGTGTCTTCCTCGGCGGCGGCCGCACCCTGCGCGGCTTCGAGTTCCGCGATGTCGGCCCGCGCGATCCGGTCACCGGTGAAGTTGTCGGCGGCCAGTCCCTCGGCTTCCTCTCCGCGGAATACACCGTCCCGGTCATCGATAACATCCGCGCGGCGATCTTCTACGACCTCGGCTTCGTCAATGAAGGCTCCTGGGATCCCAGCCCGAGCGACCTCTACTCCGACTTCGGTGTCGGCGTCCGCCTGAAGCTGCCAATCAGCCCCGTGCCGATCGCCCTCGACTACGCCTTCCCGATCGAAAGCCCGGACCCCGCCGCGGACAAGGACGGCCAGTTCAACTTCTACTTGAACTACCAATACTAAGACCGTCGATTGCCGGATACTTTCGAGAAAGGCCGCGGGAGACCGCGGCCTTTTTCTTTGGCCCGCCGACGCGCCAGCGCCCTGGGAGCGCGGAGGCACCCGCCCCGCAGAACGGTCACCCCGTCACCCATCCATGCGACACCCACAAATGCGACTGATGCCCAAACGGGGAAGGGGATAGCTTCCGGATAACGCGGCAGAACCAAGCCGCCGCGTGCAAACCCAAGCGTCCACTCCCCGATGAAAAAAGCCCTTCCCGCCACTGCGGCCCTCTGCCTCTCCTGCGCCCTCGCGAATGCCGCCGTCATCACCTGGCAAACTCCCACGAACATCGCCGGTGCCTCCGATGTCTCGGTCTCGGGCACCTACTATGGTTCCTGGGCCCCCTACAATGGCGACGCCCCGTCGACCCCCGTCAATGGCGTGAGCTTCCAAGGCTTCTCCGATCTCCCTTCGCTCGCCACGGCCTTCGACGATGGCGGCGGCTACTGGGGAACCTCCACCCCGGACGCCAACTACAACACCCTCCTGAAGTTCGGTGCCTATGCCTTCGGCACGGACAGCCGCACCATCTCCTGGAGCGGCATGACGCCAGGCAATACCTACCTCGTCCAACTCTGGATTTCCGATCCGCGCGACATCGACAATTCCCGCTCCGCCACCTTGTCCAGCGGCGTCGGCGACATCTCCGGCGTCCTCAACTACCCCGCCGATGGCACCGGTCCCGGCCAATACATCATCGGCACCTTCGTCGCCGGTGCCGGCGGCACCCAGTCGATCATCGTCGACCCCTCCCAGAACGGCGATCCCGATGCCGGCAGCGCCCAGGTCAATCTCTTCCAGGTCCGCGATCTCGGCGTCATCCCCGAGCCCTCGTCCATGGCCCTGTTAGGCCTCGGCACGCTCGGCCTCCTGCGCCGTCGCAGGCGCTAACTTCCATCACCTCCTCGGCAGGGCCGGCTGGCCCGGCGCGCGGGCATTTCATTCTTAGCGCCGGAGGTGCGTCGGAAATTAGTAACGGTCTTAAACCGCAAGAGGATTCTCCAATGATTTTGCCATGATGGCATTGAGGTGGATGAGCAGATGGCGCATCACCGCGACGATGGCAACCTTCGCGATCTTGCCTGCGTCGCGCAGGCGTTTGTAGAGGACCTTGAGCACGGCGTTGCGGCGGATGGCAACCAGCGCCGCCATGTAGAGGACCTTGCGGATCTGGCCGCGACCGTCCCGGATGAAGCGCTTGCCTTTGAACTTCCCGCTGTCGCGGTCGTAGGGGGCCACGCCCACCAGGGCCGCGATGGTGCCGCGGCCGACATGGCCGAGTTCGGGCAGGAAAGCCAGCAGCGTGCGCGAGGTCTGCGCGCCGACCCCGGAGACCGCCTGCATCAGGGCGTCTGCTTCCGCGAGATCCTTGTCGCCGGCGACGAGGGCGGCAGCCCTGGCATCAAGGGCGGCGATGTGTTTGGCAAAGGTTGCCGCGATGTTCTTGTGGATGCGGATGACGAGCTTGCAGGTGTGGTGTTCGGCGCGGTTGAGCTCGCGCTGCATCGAATCGATGAGCTCGGAGCGGGTGCGCATGACGTCGTCGAGTTCCTGGCGCACTTCGCTCTTGGGCTGCAACGGCAAGGGTTTGACCGAGGCGCCGAAGCGGCTGAGCAGGGCGGCATCGAGCGGGTCGCTCTTGGCATGGCGGCCGTGGGATCTGGCGAACTCGCGCACGCGCAGCGGCTGGACGATGCTCACGGGGATGGCCAGGGCCATGGCGGCGGTGGCAAGCGGGCGTTCGTAACCGGCGGTGGCCTCGCAGACGAGGTGGGCGGTGCCCGGGATGCGGGCGGCGGCCTTGAGCAGGGTGGCGATGCCCTTGGGATTGTTGCCGAAGCGGCGGATCTTGCCCTGAAGATCGGCGACGGGTTCGGCTTTGGCGACATCCACGCCGAGGTGGACGACGGGGGATTGTTCCGGTAGGTTCATGGGGTCGGTTCGTTCAGGCTTGTGATGCGAGCTCGTGCCGGGATTGCTCCTGCAACGGCTCATGTAACGGTTCGAACTGGCGATCCAATGACCCGCGACGGTCCTTACTAAGTTTCGGGCTTTTCCGTGAGGATGCCCGAGCCGGTGGACGGACTCGCCGCGGGCCGGGTGGCCGGGGAGCTAACCCGGCCACCCACTTGGACGCCTGGCGGCAATCAAGCACGCCGGACGGACAAAGCGAAGATACAAGCCGGTGGTGAAACCACCGGTTGGGTGCCACAACAGATTGCCGTCCCGGAGGGCCGGTGGAAGTGCGTACATCACCTATTGCATGCGCCGTCGGCGGAATTCACCGGGGCGGCCTGTATAACTTCCGCTTCTACCCCACCCTCACCCGACCCTTCCCCTCCACCGAAAACTCCTCCACTCTAAACCCCGCCTTCCCCACAAACCCCAAGGCCCGGAACCGCCCCGTCTCCCCATCCACCAACGGCGAGACACTCGTGATCACCCCCGCGTCCTTCCCCTCGGCGTTCAACAACACATCTCCTTCACTCACCCCCGCCTCCACCGAAAACCCCTCCAGTCTCCGGTTCACTTTCCCCGCGCTCTTGATCCGCGAAAGCACCTCCTGGCCGATGTAGCAGCCCTTGTGATAGGAGATCGCCTCACGGTCCAAGCCCGCCTCGGGCGGCAGCATCCCCGGAGTCAATTCCTTCCCCCAGGCCGGCACCTTCGCCGCAATCCGCCGGGCCTCGGCCTCGGCTTCGGATAACAAAGGAATCCCACAGAACTCCCCCGGCAGCAGCCACAGATCGTAACCCTCGGCACCCAGACGCTTCGACCTTCTAACAAGTTCCTCGGGCACCTGCGGGCAATCCACCACGTGCCACAGCTCCCATTCCGCGGAGACGTTCTCGATCTCCGCATCGTCCGAGATCAGGTAGCGTCCCAACCGCAGTTCGAGTTCCTCCTCCAGCTCACCCGGGCCCTCGACCCAGATCGACCCGTCGGCCCGGCCGAACACATGCACGAGCGCCTGCAGGCGACCCTTTGCATCGGTCACGCAGGCGGGCAGTGCGACATCCTGGTTCGCGGGCTCATTCAGACGCCGCACATCCTGGCTGACCTGGCCATTCAGGTAGCGCAGCGCATCCGGCCCGCTGACCATGAACAAGGCCCGCTGTCCCATCGGAAGGGCCTTGCTCATGCCTTCAGGTAGGGAGCTGCCAGAGCCGAGTAATCCTTCTCCGCCAGACCGTCTTCGCAGAGTTCGGCCATGCGCTCGGAGACCGCCTTGATCGCCGGGGTATCGAGGCCCGCCTCGTCCGCCAGCTCCAGCACGTAGCGGCTATCCTTGAGCATGTTCGCCAGCGAGAAATGGGTGTCGAAGTCGCCCTTCGCCATCGTCGGCAGCTTCATCGCCGCCAGCACCGAGCCGGAGGCATTCAGCGCGACCGCTTCGGTCAGGGCTTCCGGCGCGATCCCGTGGCTCGTCGCCGTCGCCAGCGCTTCGGCCAAGGCTTGCACCGTGCAGGCGGAGATCAGGTTGGTGACCAACTTCATGATCGTCGCCGTCCCGACCTCGCCGGTCCGCAGCACCGCCTTGCCGCTCTTCAGCAGCACCGGCTCGACCTTGTCGATCCACTCCTTCGGCCCGCCGGCGTAGTAAACCAGCCCGGCCCCCGCCGCGGCCTCGCGGCTGCCGGTGAAGGGGCAATCGAGAAACACGATCCCGCGCGCCTCACACTCCGCGGCCAGCCACTTCGTCGTCGCCAGGTCGATGGTCGAGTGATTCACGATCACCCGCTCCGCCTCCGGCAGCGCGAACAGCCGCAGTGCCACTTCCCGCACCGCCAGGGAATCCTTCAGGTAGAGCAGCACCAGGTTCGCGTCCTGCGCCGCCTCGGCCACGCTCGCGCGTTCACCGGGCAGACCCTTCGGCGTGCGGTTCCAGGTCGTCACCGGCCCGAGCCCCGCCTTGGCGAGATTCGTGGCTGCGCGCGATCCGATGATGCCCAGGCCGAGCACCGCGATCTTCCAATCGGGCGAACTCATTGCTCTTGGCGCTGCAGTGCCAGCTCGACCAGCTTGGTGGCCTGCTTGTGAATCTCCGTCATCCGCTCCTTGGTCGCGGGATTGCCGTCCACCACCATCTCGCGGCTCAGGCCGGCCAGCAGATCCCGCATCGCCACGAAGTTCGGGCGCTCGGAAATCCGCGGCTCCAAGCTGGTGACGATGGATGAGTAGTAGTCCGCGATGTCCTCGCGCATGACCTGCTTGGCCCGCTCTTCGCTGAACTGCACCTCCACCGCGCCGGAGGACACCTGCAGTGCCCGGATCCAGCCGCCGAGGGAAATGAGGTGCGCCAGATCCGGATCGCGCAGCGCGACCAGCTCCAGCTCCACGTCCTTCTGGGTCGCCGCCAGCTCCTTCTTGAGCTGCGGCACGTCCTGCTTGCGCGCGCTTTCCAGCAGGCTAGCCGCGTGGCGGTTGACCTTCTCGCCCGCGCCCAGCGCCTTGCCGTAGCGGGTCAGGTCCGCGGCCATCGGCTCGACCTTGGTCAGCTCGCCCGCCTGCACCACCAGGAAGCCGTCCGCGATCAGGAAGCCCAGCTCCACCGCCAGATCCGCGCGGTTCAGCGGCATCTTGGACGTCACGTCGCGCTGGTATTTCAGCATCGGCAGCGGTGCCAGTGCCTCCAGCGACTCGAAAATCTTGGCAATCGAGGGCGCAGTGAACTCGTTCACCGCCAGTTCCTCGCGCACATGCTCGTCCTCAAGCAAATCCGCCGGGATCGCGGCCTTGCCCTCCTTCTCCTCCTGCCCGTAAGCCGGAACCCCCACCAAGGCGGCTCCCGCAACGGCCACCAGCACCAGACGCATCAGTGTCACGGAAATCACCCTGCCATAAAAACCCAAAAATCGCAACCGCCAATCCCGCGCACCACCACCCCATCCCCTCAACCGGGACACCCCCCATCCCCCGAAACGGGGCAGCACCCGTCCCCCGAAACGGGGCAGCACCCGTCCCCCAAAACGGGGCACAAAGGTTCCCCCCTTAAGGTTCCCCCCACTAAGGTACTCCCCTGGAGGTGTACACCAGCATCGACGAATCCTCCCAAGCCATCAGGAAAGAGCAAAAGCAAGACCGGCAGCGCGTTCGCGAGTTGCCGTGTCACAATTACCCGAACGCCTCTCTCCACGCTGCGCCAGTTCTTCGGTGCGATCCGCCATCGACTATTGACCGCCTAACCTCGCCAAATAGCCTCGCCGTCCACGGAGCGGAATCTTCAATGATTCGTTTCTCCCCTCCATGAGTGTTCAACCGTCGGTATCCTACCTCGCCGGACTTGTTTCGGAGCTTCGGAAGCAACCGGTTGAAACGCCATGGCTGGAATTCAAGCGGAACTATGCCAATCCGGAGGACATCGGCGAATACATCTCGGCCCTTGCCAACATGGCTGCGTTGCATGGCAAGGCCAACGGATATGCGGTGTGGGGAATCGACGACGGATCGCATTCGGCTGTGGGAACGGTTTTCCGGCCTTCCGTGGAGAAAAAGGGGAACGAGGATCTCCTCAATTGGCTCGTGCGTCTCCTGACTCCCCGGCTCCATTTCGAGTTCCACGAATTTGAGTATGAAGGAAAGCCGGTGGTCTTACTTGAAGTGCCTCGCGCTTCCGGCCAGCCGGTGCAATTCCAAGGCACCGAGTTCATCCGTGTGGGTTCGCACCGGAAGAAGCTCAAGGAGCATCCGGAGATCGAAAGAGAGCTTTGGCAGGTCTTCGATACCACGCCTTTCGAAGACACCTTGGCCATGGAGCATGTGGATGCCGGCACCGTGCTTCAGCTACTCGATTACCCGGCTTATTTCGATCTCCTCGCGCATCCGCTGCCCGAGAACCGCGCGGGCATTTTGGAGCGGCTTGAGGCCGACCGGATGATCGTACCGGACGGGGCGGGAGATTGGAATATCACCATGCTCGGTGGCATTCTCTTCGCGAAGGATCTTGATGCTTTCCGGTCGCTGTCGCGCAAGGCGATTCGGGTCATCGTTTACGAAGGAAATAGCCGGCTGCAAACGCGGCGCGAGCAAACCGGCAAGAGGGGATATGCCAACGGCTTCACGGGTTTGATCGAGTTCATCAACACGCTGGTCCCAAAGAATGAATTCATCGGGCCAGCCCTTCGGAAGGAAGTTCCGATGTATCCGGAATTGGCCATCCGCGAGTTGGTGGCGAATGCGATCATCCACCAGAATTTCGCCGTTACCGGAGCCGGGCCGATGATCGAGATCTTTGCGGACCGCATGGAGATTACCAATCCCGGCCAGCCGCTCATCCTGCTGGAACGCTTCCTCGATAGTCCCCCGCGTTCGAGGAATGAAGCGCTGGCCTCCTTCATGCGCCGCATCCACGTTTGCGAGGAACGCGGTAGTGGGATCGACAAGGTCGTTGCGCAGACCGAACTTTACCAACTGCCTGCCCCGCTGTTCGAAACCCCTCCGGACTCGACGCGGGCGACCCTGTTCGCCCATCGCAAACTGTCGAGAATGAGCAAGGAGGACCGGGTGCGTGCCTGTTACTTCCACGCCTGCCTGAAGCATGTGGAGCATGATCCGATGACCAATTCCAGCTTGCGCCACCGGTTCTCGATCTCCGACGAAAACCGCGCCATGGCCACACGGATCATCAATGAAGCCGTGGCGGCCAAATTCGTAAAACCGTTCGATTTGGATCAGGGCCGTAGATTTGCCAAGTACCTGCCCTATTGGGCGTGAGCTTATTTGACTGGTAGCCGGGGCTGGGGGGGGCTTGATCTCTGGAATTCTCGCAACTGACTGAAAATCAAATTATATGATCGCGTTTCTTATTTGACGGTTATTTGATTGGAACTCTGATGCAGCACCGTCGAAAAACGTAACCCATTGAAAAACAAAACAAATCCGGACGGAAACGTTTGGATTTGTTTCGATCTTGTTGAGTTCTCGCCCGAACGGGAATTGGATGCCCGCTGTCGCGGGAGCACCCCTCGAAACATTTGAAGCAGAATGAGCAGCCCTAAAACTCTCCAGATATTCTTGCCCCAAGGCTCTCCGAGCGGCATCAGAATTGCGGAACTGACAACGCGGATTGTTCAAGCCGTTGCTTGCCCGCGGACCGAACTGGAAGCGCTCTTCAAGCGGGTTGAGATCGGCCACATCGCCACGTACTTCCTTTTTGGAGGTTCGGATGAAGATTCGAAGCCGGAAGCTTACATTGGGCAGACAGAGGATCTTGTGGCCCGGCTGAAAGTACATGATGCCAAGAAGGAATTCTGGCACACGGTGGTCTTCCTGATCTCCCGGACGCATTCCTTCACCCAAGCCCACATCCGGTGGATGGAGTGGAAGGGAATCGCGACATCGAGTGCCGCCAAGCGATACAACCTCTCGAACGGAAACGCGGGAAGCGAGCCCTTCGTGACGGAGGCGATGCGTGCTGACCTCGACGAGATCTTCGAGACCGGTGCTATCCTCCTAGAAGCATTGGGCATCCGGTATTTCGTCCCTTGATCGAAAAGTTGCCACCAGGGTCAACGGAATCGCAGCCTGAGGAGTGGTATCTTAGCGGTCCTGAAGCGTATGCGCGCGGAAGTTACTCGACCGAAGGATTCGTCGTCAGGGAAGCATCGTACTGTCGGCTCAAGGTCGTCGATTCGGCCAAGGAGAGCTTTGTCACAACCGGCCGGGAACGCCTTGTCGCCAACGGGATTTTGGTGGAAGAGGGAGGCCATCTTGTTTTCAAGGAAGACTATCAATTCAAATCACCAAGCGGGGCTGCAATGGTAGTATTGGGGCGAACCGCCAACGGTTGGATGGAGTGGAAGAACAAAAGCGGCGTGGTTATCGACCAACTGCGGAAAAAGGCAGTCGCGGAAGCTGCGGCAGAGAACGGCGGCACAACTGTTTGAAAGATCCCGCGTCTTGAAGCCGTTCCCTCCATCACTCGCGCTCATGGCGCTGAGGGCGAAGGATTGAACGAAATCGGGCGGCGGGACTCCAAGAGCAGGGATCGCAGGCCGCTGGGTTGGCGCTTCGGCGATGTTGAAGTTCGGGTTTCCGGAGTCCGGTTTCCCGGCTTGACATTGTAAATCGGACCTGATGGCCTCTGGCCCGCCCGGAATCCATTCTGTAGCCGCCCGGCGCGGCTTCTTCCTTTTCCTACCCCGAGCCACATGGACCTTTCCTCGCCTCTCTGGTACGCCTCCTACGTCATTGTCCTGATTGGACTTGCGGGGTTCGGCTTCCACCGCCTTTGCATCGTTTTCCTGTATCTGAAGCACTCGCGGAAGCACCCGGTGCCGAGGGAGATCTTCACGGACCTGCCGCTGGTGACGATCCAGCTGCCGGTTTTCAACGAGATGCACGTGGTCGACCGCCTCTTGGATTCGGTGGCGAAGCTGGATTACCCGCAGGACAAGCTGCAGATCCAGGTGCTGGACGATTCGACGGACGAGACCACGGAGATCTGCCGCAAGGGTGTGGAACGCCTTCGCGCCCAAGGCTTTGACGCGGAGATGATTCACCGCGACGACCGCACCGGCTACAAGGCGGGTGCGCTGGAGCACGGCACGCAATTCGCCAAGGGCGAGCTGCTTTTCATCCTGGATGCGGACTTCGTGCCGAATCCGGACGTGCTGCTGAAGACCGTCCACTACTTCTCCGACGAGGGGATCGGGATGATCCAGACGCGCTGGGGTCACCTGAACCGGACCTTCAACGTGCTGACCCGGATCCAGGCGATGTTCCTGGACGGTCATCTGGAGCTCGAGCAAACGGCCCGCAACCGCAGCGGTCGCTTCTTCACCTTCAACGGCACCGCCGGGATCTGGCGGAAGAGCTGCATCGCCGACGCCGGCGGTTGGGAGCATGACACCCTCACGGAGGACATGGACCTGAGCTACCGCGCGCAGCTGAAGGGCTGGCGCTTCATTTTCCTGAACGAAGTCGAGACCCCGGCCGAGCTGCCGGTGGACATGGACGGCTTCAAGAGCCAGCAGCACCGCTGGACCAAGGGCTCGATTCAGGTCTGCAAGAAGGTCCTGCCGGCGATCTGGAAATCGAAGGTGCCGCTTTACGTCAAGATGGAGGCGACGGCGCACCTGACCTCGAATTTCGCCTACCTGCTGCTGATCTGCCTGTGCTTCCTGATCTACCCGAACCAGCAGGCGGCCCCGGATTTCGGCTCGTGGACGATCTACGTGATCAATATCCCGATCTTCTTCTTCGCTTCGGTGTCGGTGGTGGTCTTCTACATCACCGCCCAGCGCGCCCTGCGCCCGGATGCGTGGTGGAAGGAGCTGCCCTACCTGCCGCTGCTGCTGGCGCTGGGAATCGGGATGTCGATCAACAACGCCAAGGCGGTGATCGAGGCGCTCTTCAATCACCAGAGCGGCTTCGTCCGGACCCCGAAATACGGCGTCGGCCAGATGGCCAAGGCGGATTGGAAGAAGAGCAGCTACAAGGCGATGAAGACGCTCACGCCGGTGGTGGAGCTGATGTTCGGCTTCTTCTTCCTGTTCGTGGTGGTGGAAGCCGCGATGAAGAACAATTGGCTCTCGGCGATTCTTCTGCTTCCCTTCCCGGTCGGATTCTTCTATACATCTCTCTCGTCGATGGCCCGCTTGCTGCCCTCCGGTCGCGTTCCCTCGGACTCCACTGCTGACAACACCACGGAATCCTAGTAGCACCCCATGATCAGGCGACTCCTGCGTTACGCCCTCGCATCCTCATTGTTCGTGCCCGCAATCCTGTCTCTGAACAGTTGCGGGACGACAAAAGACACTCGCAGCCAGATGGTTGTAAGTGTTACCGACCAGCGCCTCCTGCTGGTAAGAGACGGCAAGCCCGTCAAATCCTACGTCGTTTCGACCTCGAAATTCGGCATCGGCTCCAAGAACGGCAGCAACTACACGCCGCTCGGCAAGATGGAGATCGTCCGCAAGATCGGGGACGGTGCGCCTCCCGGAATGGTCTTCAAGAGCCGCCGTGCGACGGGTGAGGTGATCAAGCCGAACGCCCCCGGTCGCGACCCGATTGTCGGCCGCATCATGTGGCTGCACGGCAAGGAGACCCAGAACGAGAACACCTTCAAGCGCTGCGTCTACATCCACGGGACTCCCGAGGAATGGCGTCTGGGCACCCCGGCATCCTACGGCTGCATCCGGATGGGGATGAAGGACGTGGTCGATCTCTACGACCGCATCGGTGAAGGTGCGGAAGTGCGCGTGATGCGCGGTTCCCTGCTGGAAACCTGGGAAGGCCAGACCTGGGCCAAGGAACATCCTTCGTCCAGCCCTGCACCGACGCCGGCGATCGGCACGGGCATGGCACAATTGTAAATTCCATCCCGCAGACAAGCTTGACAGGGGCGGCGGTGTCCCTACATTGCCGCCCCCGCACGACCCCGCGCGGCTTCAACCGTCCCTGTTTTCCGTTTTCCTACCATGGCCAATCACAAGTCCGCCCTGAAGCGCGTCCGCCAGACGAAGACCCGCACCGAGCGCAACCGCGCCCGCAAGACCGTCATCAAGACCCTGCGCAAGAAGACCCTTGCCGCGGTTGCTGCTGCCGACAAGCCGGCTGCCGGCCAGTCCCTGTCCGAGTTTTCGTCCGCCGTTGACAAGGCCGCGAAGAAGGGCCTGATTCACAAGAACAAGGCCGCAAACCTGAAGAGCAAGGCTGCCAAGGCGCTTGCTTCGATTGCCTGAACCGTTTGACGGACGGTTGATGGATTTTTAAAGCGGCTCCGGTTTCCGGTGCCGCTTTTTCCTTTGGTTGAGACCCATGAATCCCGCGCCCCAAGAGCCCGAATCCCGCCAAGCGAAAGCCGCCAAGATTGCCGCGAATCCGGCAGGCTTCAAAGTGTGCGAGGGCTGCGACTCGATCGTCGGCGCGGGCGCGGTGCTTTGCCCGAATTGCCATAGCTACCGCTTCGATGGCTCGGCGGAGCGGGTGATCCAGCAGGCGCAGGCGCTGGGCGCGCGCGAGCAGACATCGGTGACGGCGGTGGATCTTAGCTAAAGGCAGAATCACCAATCACCAATCTTCCAATCATCAATCGGAGGGCGCTGCGCGGTGGGGAATGACCCGGACTTGATTAGCGCAAGCGGAGGTCGAGCTGGAAGGTGGATTCGCCGGTGATCTTGAGGCGCTCGAAGCCGGGGGCGAGGGGATTGAGGAGGAAGTTGGATTCCTCCGGGATCACGACCGAGGGGAGGGCGAGTGCGACGTGGCGGGCGGCTTTTAGCCAATTGAGGCCGTGATTCTGGGAGGGCGTGCCTGCGGGATGCTCGTCCCAGCCATGGGGAGGATTGAAGCGCGGGGCGACCAGTTCGTCGGGAACCTCGACTTCCAAGAGGCGGTACTCAATGCCCCGGCCTTGGGGGGTGATGTGGACCAGCATTTCCAACACCGCAAGCGCCCGGCTGCCGGCCGCGTAGACGGCGCGGTGGCCTGGCGGATTCCAGCGCCCGCCGTAGAGGCGTGCGCCTTCACCGGAGAGCGCGGTGGAGGCGTAGGCGGGCTTAACGATGCGGTAGCAGCGCACCCCTCAAGAGAAGACGCCGTGCTCCAAGCGGCCAAGCAGATACTCCACTTCCCGGGCACCAATCTCCGTGTCCGAGTATGCCAGCGGGCTCTCCCCGCGGAAGGCCAGCGCCGGCGTGCGCAGCCACTCCCGAGCCGCCTGCTCCCGCTCGAAGACCTCCGTGGCGCGACCGAGCAGGCGGCCGATGCGGATCAGGCGCTCACTCTCCGGCATCTCAAGCCGCCCGGTTTTCTTCCGCCGGTGCAAGGTGGCGCGGGAGATCCCGAGCAGCGGCGCGAGTTCTTCTTCTGTCACGCCCAGCCATTCCGCCAAGGAATGGAATTCTTCCATGGGCAGGCCTCTCCGGATCATGGCTACCACATCCGCAGGGCTGTCCTTCACCGCGGGCTCCTCACGAAGAACGGAGGACATGGAAGCGGAGGGCCGCTCCCCGCGCAAATGTGCGATAAAAGAGTTTCGATTCATGTGAAACTATATAAAGTGCCACATGAAACAAAGCAAGAAGGAAAATTAGCGTTGGATCAGGGAAAGCCCGGAAGTGATTGCGGCCACCACCGCCTTGTGGGCGGTGTCGATCTCTTCCGCCTTCAGGGTCCGGTCCGAGGCCCGGTAATGGAGGCGGTAGGCGATCGACTTCCGGTCCGCGGCCAGCTTCTCGCCGGCGGCATCGCGGAATACGTCGAAGCACTCGAAACCCGTCAGGAGGGGATCCTTCACCTTCGCGAGCACGCGCTCGATCTCCGCGTTTGCCAGAGCCGAGGGGGCCTCCAACGCGACATCGCGCGACGAGCCCGGGAACATCGGCAGATCCGCGATCTCCGCGCTGCCCGCGGCAAACTTGCGGAGCTTCGGCAGGTCGAGTTCGGCCACGAAGACCGGTCCGGTTGCATCCAACTCCCGCTGACGCGAGGGGAGCAGCATCGCGAAAGTGCCCAGATTCTGCCCGCCCGCCTGGATGTCGCAAGCGAGCGCGAAGCCCTCGCGATTGCGAGGCACAAGCTGCAGCGCCGCGGTCGGGACCAGTGCGGCGATGACGGCCTTCAAGTCGTAGAGATCGGCTGCGGTCTCAGGATTCGCCCAGCCGGCTGGCAGGGCCGGGCCGGAGAGCAGGATGCCCAAGGAGTCGCTTTCCAAATCCTTGGCCTTGCCGCCGCCGGCATTGCGGAAGACGCGGCCGATCTCGAAAAGGCGCAGCGCTTTCGTGCCCTGCCGGACATTGCGACCGGCGGAAGCGACCAAGCCCGGGATCAGGCTCGGGCGCATGACGGCGTGGTCCTCGCTCAGCGGCAGGTTTACCCGGATCGTGTCACCCGGGAGGAGCGGCTTGAGGGGGAGCGCGTCGCTCACCTGGGCATCGGCGATCAACTTGATCGTCTGGCATTCGTGGAAGCCGAGGCCAGCCAGGCGCTCGCGCAGGCGCATGTCCGCGTCGTAGGCGGCGTCCACCGGGCTGGATGGGACGAAGGTGCCGCGGAAGCGCGAAGGCACGGCATCGAGGCCCTTCACCCGCACGATCTCTTCCACGAGGTCGATGTGGCGTTGGAGGTCCGCGCGGAAGGACGGCACCAGCCAGGTGCCATCCGAGGCACTGGTGAGGCCGAGGCGGGTCAGAATCACGGCGGCTTCCGAATGGGGAATGCTGGACCCGGTGAGCTGATCGAGCTTCGCGAAATCGAGCGTCACCGGCTTGGTAGGCACCGGGGCTTGGCCGGCCTTCATGGTGGTGGCGGTGGCGGTGCCGCCGGCGATCTCAAGGATGAGTTTCACCGCGAGGGCGGAGCCGGCATCGACTCCCTGGGGATCGACCCCGCGTTCGAAGCGGTAGGAGGAATCGGAGGAAAGGGCGGTGCGCCGTGCGGTGCGGCGGATGCAGGATGGGGTGAAGTACGCCGACTCCAGTAGGATGTCCGTGGTGGCTTCCGTGACCCCGCTGTCCACGCCGCCCATGACGCCGCCGAGAGCGAGCGCAGTGCCCGCTTCGTCGGAGATCACGCAATCATCGGCTTGAAGCGTGTAGGTCGCGCCGTCCAAGGCGAGGAACTTCTCGGCCTCCTTCGCGGTGCGGATGACCAGCGAGCCGGAGACCTTGGCGGCGTCGAAGGCGTGGAGCGGCTGACCGATCTCGTGGAGCACGAAATTGGTGATGTCCACGATGTTGTTGATCGGCCGCAGCCCGATCGACTTCAGGCGGTCCACCAGCCAGGCCGGGCTGTCCGCGACCTTCACGCCGGAAATGCGCACCGCGGTGTAAAGCGGGCAGACGTCTGGGTCTTCAATTTTCACGCCATCGGGGACGAAGGAATCGCGCGCCGGGATTTCGAGCGGGGCGAGCGGCACTTCGAGCAGCGTGGCCATCTCGCGGGCCATGCCGTAGTGGCTGAGAAGGTCCGGACGATTGGGCGTGACCTCGACTTCTAACAGGACATCGCTTTCGAAGAGTTCCTTCACCGGCTTGCCGATGGGGGAGTCGGCCGGGAGGATCATCAGGCCATCGACCAGATCCGTCAGGCCGATCTCGCTGGCGGAGCAGAGCATGCCTTTCGATTCCACGCCGCGCATCTTCGCCTCGCCGATGGTGAAGCCACCGGGCAAGGCGGCTCCGGGCAAGGCGCAAGGAACCTTGTCGCCGACCTTGTAGTTCTGCGCGCCGCAAACAATTTGGCGAAGCGAGCCTTCGCCCGCATCGACTTGGGTCACCTTAAGCTTGTCGGCATTCGGGTGCTGCACCGCTTCCATGATCTGCGCGACCACGATCAGCGGCGAAGCGATCCCCTTTACCTCGATGCCTTCAACCTCGACACCTGCGAAGGTCAGCAGGCGGTCCAACTCTTCAGGCGTTTTGCCTTTGAGATCCACATGCGTCGCAAGCCAATTCAACGAAACGTTCATAGCCAAAAATCCTTCCGTGTATTCCGTGTATGCCGTGGTTCCTCTTCAAGCGAACTGCTTGAGGAAGCGGGCGTCGTTCTCGATTAGCAGGCGAATGTCCTTGAGCCCCCAGCGGATCATCGCGAGGCGATCGAGGCCCATGCCGAAGGCGAAGCCGGTGACCTTCTCAGGATCGTAGGTGCTGTCCTTGCGCGAGGCATTGATCTGCTCGAAGACGGCGGGATCGACCATCCCGCAGCCGGCGACCTCCACCCAGCGCGGGGCCTGGCCCTTGGCGTGGAGCTTCACGTCGATCTCGAAGCTGGGCTCGGTGAAGGGGAAGAAGTGCGGGCGGAAGCGGACCTCGGTAGCGGAGCCGAAGAGCTCGCGAAGGAAGTATTCCAAGGTGCCCTTGAGGTCGCCGAGCGAGACATCCGTGTCCACGTAGAGGCCTTCGAGCTGGTTGAAGACCGAGAGATGGGTGGCATCGATTTCGTCGCGGCGGTAAGCCGAGCCCGGGGCGATGATCCGGACCGGCGGTGCCTGCGTTTCCATGGTGCGGACCTGGACCGTGGAGGTGTGGGTGCGCAGCAGCTTGCCGGAGTCGAAGTAGAAGGTGTCCTTCTCGTTGCGCGCCGGGTGATCGGCGGGCGTGTTCAGGGCATCGAAGCAGTGGAACTCGTCCTCGATCTCCGGGCCTTCGGCAAGGGCAAAGCCCATGCGGCGCAGGATCGAGATGGCCTGATGGCGGATGATCGTCAGCGGGTGCAGTGAGCCGTGGTGGAGCGCGCGGGCGGGGAGGGTGAGGTCGATGCCCTCCAAGGCCTTGCGGTCGGCGGTGTCTTGGAGGCCCTGCTGCTTTTCCTCCAGCGCGGCGGTGATCGCGCTGCGGGCGGTATTGAGCAGCGCGCCGATGGCGGCCTTGTCCTCCTTCGGCACGTCGCGCATGCCGGCGGAGACCTCGGTGAGCGTGCCCTTTTTTCCGAGCACGGCGACGCGGGCATCCTCCAGCGAGCGGGTGTCGGTGGCGGCTGCAATGCTGGCCAATGCCTCGGCTTGAATGGCTTCGATCTGATCCTTCATGGGAAAAGCGGGGCGCAGGGATTAGCCGTTCGGGGCGGGGGAGTCAAAGGCTTGTGAGCTGCCGTGGAAATTTGCCAATGCGTTCAAAGGAACAAGCGAAGGGAGGCCCGTCTTGTCTTTGCGTTGACAGCGGATTCCTTGGGGATCAGTTTGCGAACGCTTCCCACCGCAAGCATACGGCGAGTCCACACGGATACCCGCAGCGATGGAGAGAGTCCGCCGACCAATCTTTTGGAGGCATGGGCAAGCGCCGACCCCACTTGGGATGGCTCAGCTCGCTAGAACGCGATTCGACCTTTCTCCGGAGAACCGCCGTCATGTTGCCGCGATCGTGTCGCGGTGCGCCGTTTTCCAAGGTTCCACAAACTTTCTCCCCACTCATCATGAGCGATCCCGATGTTCCCGCGCGCCTCAGTGTTAGCGCCGAATCCGCCCGCAATCTGGCCACCGCCACCGTCACCCCGCCGCAGTGGGATGAAATCACGCCACGCTGGCTGCACCTGCTGCTGCCGTGGGTGGATGTCGATGGCGGCGTCTATCGCGTCAACCGCGTGAAGCAGAAGCCCGACGGGATCACCGTCGATCTTTTGACTGTGGACGATGGCGAGCCGGAGCTGCCGCGAGACTACATCGACTACGAGGAGGATCCGCGCGAGTATCATCTGAGTACCATCCAGACGGTGCTGCAGACCCACACGCGGATCACCGATCTCTATAGCAACGCGATCGACCAGCTGCGCGAACAAGTCCGCCTGACGGTGGAAGCGGTCAAGGAACGCGAAGAGCATGAACTGGTGAACCACCGGAAATTCGGCCTGCTGAATGCAGTGGCCGAGACGCAGCGGATCCGGACCCGGACCGGTCCGCCGACTCCTGATGACCTGGACGAATTGATCTCGCTGGTGTGGAAGAAGCCGGCGTTTTTCCTGACGCATCCGAAGGCGATCGCCGCCTTCGGCCGCGAGGCCACGCGACGCGGCGTGCCACCGCCGACCGTGACGCTCTTCGGTTCTCCTTTCATCACCTGGCGCGGGATTCCGCTGATCCCGAGCGACAAGCTGCCGATCAAGGACGGGACCACGAGCATCCTGCTGCTGCGGGTGGGCGAGGGCCAGCGCGGGGTGGTCGGCCTGCAGAAGGCCGGGGTGGCCGGAGAGATCGAGCCGGGTCTCTCGGTGCGCTACATGGGCACCAACGAGCACTCGATCGCCTCTCACCTGGTGACGCGCTACTTCTCGCTCGCGAAGCTGGGCGAGGATGCCTTGGCGAGCTTGGACGGCGTGTCGATCGGCAACTACCACGAGTATGTCTATCCCAAGGCTTGAGCCGACGATGCCGTCCTTCGGCAGCGGCGCGGAGTCGATGGAAACCGCGTTGATCTCACGCTTGGCCAAGGAGTTGTTCTCCGGGGCGGCGGGAGAGGCGAATGTGCCGTCGGCCCCGGTATCGGTACCGCGGACCGTTGCGGGTGCGCCTACGGAGCTTCCGGGAAATCCGGTGGAATCTCCGGCCAGCCCGGGTGGCGGGCGGGACATCGCTTTGTCCGGCGGCTTCCCGAATGCCTCGGCTGCTTCGTCACCGCCGGTGCACCCGACGGTGGTGGCCGCGGAACCGGAGCCGGCTCCGAAGAACGGGCAGCCGCCGAGCGGAGCGCACCGTCCGGGGGACACCCGGACTCACGAGTTCGGCGAGCCGTCCTTCTACACGCAGGGGCTCGGACCGCGGGTCGAGACACCGGCGGCGAGTTTGCCCGGGGTTTCGCCGGAGCCGCAGTTTTATTTCCTCAAGGATCTCCCGGCTACGAATGCCTATCATTCATTTGGGACACAGCCATCGCCCTTCGAGGCGCTGCCTGGGTTCAATGTCGATGGCGTGCGCAAGGACTTCCCGGCGCTGCAGCAGCACGTCAATGGCAAGACCCTGATCTGGCTGGACAACGCGGCGACCACCCACAAGCCGCAGTCGGTGATCGATGCGACCTCACGCTTCTACTCGCGGGACAACTCGAACATCCATCGCGCGGCCCACACGTTGGCGGCACGCTCGACCGAACTTTTCGAGGGCGGGCGCGAGAAGGTGCGGCAGTTTCTGGGCGCGGGGGACGCGAAGGAGATCGTCTTCGTCCGCGGCACCACCGAGGCGATCAATCTGGTCGCGCAGAGCTGGGGCCGCGAGAACATCGGGCAGGGTGACGAGATCCTGCTGAGCCAGCTCGAGCACCACGCGAACATCGTTCCTTGGCAGATCCTTGCCGGGCAGGTGGGAGCGACCTTGCGGGTGATCCCGATCAACGACCGCGGCGAACTGCTGATCGAGGAACTGCCGAAGCTTCTAACAGACCGGACCAAGATCGTATCCGTGACCCAGGTCTCGAACGCGCTCGGAACGGTCAATCCGGTGGAAGAGATCATCGCGATGGCGCATGCCCGCGGCATTCCGGTGCTGGTGGATGGTGCGCAATCGACGCCCCACCTGCCGATCAACGTGCAGGCGATGGATGCGGACTTCTTCGTCTTCTCCGGGCACAAGGTCTTCGCGCCGACGGGCATCGGGGCTCTCTATGGGAAGCTCCCCCTGTTAGAAGCGATGCCGCCGTGGCAGGGCGGAGGCCACATGATCAAGGATGTGACTTTCGAGAGAACGGTCTTCAATGCGCCACCGGAGAAATTCGAAGCGGGCACGCCGGACATCGCCGGGGTGGTCGGGCTCGGGGCGGCGATCGATTACATGATGGGCCTGGGGATTCCGGCGCTGGCGGCGTATGAGCATTCGCTGCTGGAGTATGCGGAAGAAGCCTTGCGCTCGGTCCACGGGGTCCGGCCGATCGGGACGGCGGGTCAAAAGGCGAGCGTGTTCGGCTTCGTGATTCCCGGCATTCCGAACGACCGGATCGCCAGGTATCTGGACCAGCAAGGGATCGCGGTCCGCGCCGGCCACCACTGCGCGATGCCGGCGGTGCGCCACTTCGGAGTGGAAGGCACCGTGCGACCATCGCTTGCGTTCTACAACAATCGCGCCGATGTGGATGCATTGATCGCCGCCCTGCACCAGATCGCGCGCCGCTGAACCCGACCGCAGGAACGATGCTTGAAATTGATATTCCCGGATTCGACCTGCTCAGGCTTGAGCACATCGTCATGGACTACAACGGCACCCTTGCTCTCGATGGCAGCCTTGAACTTGGCGTGCTGGAAAAGCTGCGCTGCCTTGCGGACGAGTTCACCCTGCACGTGATCACCGCCGATTCCCACCAGCAGGCGGAGTCACAACTGGCGAAGGCACCGGTGAAGCTGCACATCATCCCGTCCGAGGCCCAAGCGGAGACGAAGCTGGAATTCGTCCGCGAGCTCGGGGCGGAGCGGGTGGTCGCGATCGGCAACGGCCGCAACGATCGCTTGATGCTGGAAGCCGCGGCGCTGGGGATCGCGGTGATTCAGATGGAGGGCGTCGCCTTCGCCGCGATTCAAAGGGCCGATGTCGTGACGCCAAACATTCTCGATGCCTTCGATCTCCTGAGATTCCCTCGGCGCTTGCTCGCCACCCTCCGATCTTGAAGCCACACACTCTGCCATGAGCACCATTTCACCTTCCGACTTGAAGCGCCTGCTGGATGAGAATCCTTCGCTGGCGATCATCGACGTGCGGACTCCGCTGGAGTTCGATGAAGTCCACGTTCCGCAGGCCCGCAATCTGCCGCTAGGGGAGCTTGCGCCGAAACGCTTGGTCGACAACGGCGAGCTTCCCGGAAATTCGCCGGTCTATATCCTCTGCCAATCGGGAGTGCGTGCCCAAAAGGCGGCGGATCAATTCGCTGCAGCGGGATATGAGAATGCCGTCGTGGTGACCGGCGGCACCCAGGCCTGGGTCGCCGCAAGCCTGCCGGTCATGCGCGGCGAGTCCAAGGTGATCCCGCTGGAGCGCCAGGTGCGCATTGGCGCGGGGAGTCTGGTGCTGATCGGCGTGCTGCTCGGTTGGTTTGTCCACCGCTACTTTTTCGGCTTGGCCGCATTCGTCGGCGCGGGCTTGGTGTTTGCGGGCATTTCCGGCTGGTGCGGGATGGGCTTGCTCATCGCCAAGGCTCCGTGGAACCAGCGCGCCCGATCATGAGCGAGACGCCTCTATCCGTTTCCAAGTTCGACAAGACCAGCGTTCCTCCGTTCGAGATCCCCTACGGCGAATATGTGCCGAAGCTGATCGCCTCCTACGAACGCTTCGGCGGCTGGAACAATGCCGATGCCCTCAACCTGCCCTCGAAGCAGATCGTCGGCAAGATCTGCGAGGATCTATTGAAACTGCTCTTCCCGGGCTTCCTGGATAGCGATGTGGTGGCGAATGGCACGCTGGAAGAGCTGACCGCGCGGCGTCTGTGGGACGTGATCTCGCGGCTGGAAGACCAGGTGCGCAAGAGCGTGCGGATCGGTGATCCGAACACGCCCACCGGCAGGACGCCGCCGATCATGCAGAAGTTCTGCCGCGCGCTGCACATCGTGCGCGAGGTGCTGCGGACCGACATCGAGGCGGCCTATGCCAACGACCCCTCGGCGCGCAGCCGGGAGGAAGTGATCCTCTCGTATCCCTTCATCGAGGCGATCGCGATCCAGCGCTTGGCCCACCGTCTCTATCGTGCCGGCGCGCCGATCATCCCGCGGATGATGACGGAGTGGGCGCACTCGCGCACCGGCATCGACATCCATCCGGGAGCAAGCATCGGCTCGCACTTCTTCATCGACCACGGCACCGGCGTGGTGATCGGGGAGACCTGCTACATCGGCAATCACTGCAAGATCTACCACGGGGTGACACTGGGCACGCGGACCTTCATCAAGGACGAGGATGGCAATGTGGTGAAGGGCCTGAAGCGTCACCCGGACCTCGGCGACAACGTCACGATCTATCCGAACTCGACGATCCTGGGCGGCGATACCGTGATCGGCGAGAACTCCACCATCGGTGCGAACGTCTTCCTGATGAACAGCGTCCCGCCGAATTCGCTGGTGATCTACGAGGAAAAGAACCTCAGCATCAAGACCAAGCCGGTCCGGAAAAACAACGGCCGCGATCAGGCGGACTTGCTCTGGTCGATTTGACATCTCACTCTATCTTCCATGAGCCGTCCCCCTTATCACGGTCTTGATTTTCACGTCGGCAAGACGCCCTTGGTTCGCCTCAAGAGACTCTCCGAGCTCACCGGCTGCGAAATCCTGGGCAAGGCTGAGTTCATGAATCCCGGCGGGTCGGTGAAGGATCGGGCGGCGCATGGCATCATCACCGACGCGGAGCGGCGCGGCTTGCTGAAACCGGGTGATACGATTGTCGAAGGCACGGCGGGGAACACCGGCATCGGGCTGACGGTGGTGGGGCATGCGCGCGGCTACAAGACGGTGATCGTGATCCCTGACACGCAATCGCCGGAGAAATTCCAGCAGCTCAGGACGCTCGGTGCGGAGGTGATGCCGGTGCCTGCGAAGCCATATAGCGATCCGGGAAATTACAATCACATCGCCCGCGGGCTGGCAGAGGAGCGGGGCTGGTTTTGGGCGAACCAATTCGACAACACGGCCAATCGCAAGGCGCACTACGATACGACCGGCCCGGAGATCTGGGAGCAGACCGGCGGGAGCGTGGATGCCTTCGTCGCGTCGGTCGGCACCGGTGGCACGCTGGCCGGAACCTCGCAGTATTTGAAGGAGCGGAATCCGAAGGTGGCTGCCGTGTGTGCCGATCCCTACGGGGCCGCAATGTGGTCGTGGTTCACGAATGGAAACCTCGACGATGACGATGGGGATTCGTTCGCCGAGGGCATTGGCCAAGGGCGGGTGACGAAGAACCTCGAAGGAATCACGGTGGACAAGGCTTATCGGATCGGGGATCAGGTGGCGCTTTCGGTCATCTATCAGCTCTTACATGAAGAGGGGATCTTCGTGGGACTTTCCAGCGGGATCAACGTGGCAGGGGCGGTGCGGTATGCGCTGGAGCACGGCCCCGGCCTGACAATCGCGACGATTCTGTGCGATTCCGGGGCGAAGTATCAGTCGAAGATTTTCAATCCGGAGTGGCTGCTGGAGAACGGGCTGGAGCCGGGGTTGCCGGTGGAATCGGCGCTGAAAGTTTGAGGGACGGTAAGGTTGTTTCGGGGAGCTGGAACACCTTGATCCGGCGATGTTCTGGCTTTGGCCTGCAATCTCCTGACCCAGGGTCGGGAGGGTAGCTTTTCGGAATGGGGGCATCCGGAATTGGTGACCGCTCGAATTGGGCAATGGAGGGAGCCGCGGTAACGGTGCGGCTGTCCCTTCCAGATAAAAACCATGAATACTACATCCGATTCGAATACCCCCGCCTCCCAAGACACTGTCGCCGGTCGTCGCAAGTTTCTCATGAGCCTTGGCCTCGGTGCCGGGGCTGCAGCTTTGGCAACGCAGAGTGCATCCGCAGATCCGAAGCCCGCGCCTTACAACAAGGACCGGCGTGTGGATGCCTCGGTGCTGAATTTCGCGCTGAACCTCGAATACCTCGAAGCCGAGTATTACCTCTACGCCACCACCGGCCTCGGCTTGGAAGCCGCGGGCATCGGCACCGATGGCCGGGATACCGAAGGCCAGACGATCGTGAAGCCGAACCCGAAGGTGAACTTCGCAACGCCCGCCATCGCGCAGTATGCGAACGAAATCGCGATCGACGAAGCCAATCACGTCCGCTTCCTGCGGGAAGCCATCGACAGCTCGAAGTATGACTTCGTGGCCCGCCCGAAGATCGACCTGCTCAATAGCTTCAACACGCTGGGCACCCTACTCGGTCTGCCGTCCTTCGATCCCTTCGCGAACGAAGTAAACTTCCTGCTCGGCGCCTTCGTCTTCGAGGACGTGGGAGTCACCGCTTATAAGGGCTCTGCCAACAAGATCACCAACAAGGGTTTCTTGGAAGCGGCTGCGGGGATTTTAGGCGTCGAGGCTTACCATGCCGGAACCGTCCGTCTCTTGCTGAACATGCAGCCACAGTCGGTGAAGGATCTGGTGAACAAGATCTCAGACATCCGCGCTTCGCTGGACGGGCAGCCTGCCAACGCGCCCAAGCTGGACCAGGGAATCACGCTGAACGGGGCACCCAATCTGGTGCCCACGGATGGAAACTCGGTGGCCTTCAGCCGGACGCCGCGGCAGGTGCTGAACATCGTCTATGGCGGTGTGAATGCGAAGAAGGGGCTGTTCTTCCCGGATGGCTTGAACGGGGAGATTCGCTGAGTTCGGGAACTTTTCGGCCCGTATTCCGGAAAGCGGAATACGGGCCTTTTTCATCTGCCTTCGACCGTTAGGGCGCGGCGCTGCCTTGCCATCCGGCTTCCGGGCCGTCTGAATCCGCTCCGCATGGCCCGTCCCGGATTGATTCTCAAGCTCAGTTGCCCTGATCAGCCCGGGATCGTGGCGAAGATCGCGAGCTACGTGGCCGGGCATCGGGGGAACCTGATCGAGTTCGCGCAGTTCACGGACAAGCTTTCGCTGCGTTTCTTCGCGCGGCTGGAGATCGAGAGCGGGGAGCTGGATGTCGATCCGGAGGATTTCATCGAGGGCTTCGGCACACTGGGGCGTTCGATGAAGGCGCAGTGGCACTTCCGCCGCCTGCCCTACAAGATGCGCACGGCGGTGCTGGTGACAAAGACCGACCACTGCCTGAACGAAGTGCTATGGCGCGCGGAGATCGGCGAGATGCCGGTGGAGATCACTTCCATCATCGGCAACCGGGATACCTGCCGGCCGATCGCGGAGCGGGCAGGGATTCCGTTTCACCTGGTGGAGATGGATGGGGATGACAAGCAAGCGGGCTTCGCGAAGATCCGGAAGATCCTGGCGGAGGAGGACGTTGAACTGGCGGTTCTCGCCCGCTTCATGCAGATCATTCCGGATGACTTCTGCCGGGATTTCGCGGGAAGGTTGATCAATATCCACCACAGCTTTTTGCCGGCCTTCATCGGGGCGAATCCGTATCGGCAGGCTTACGAGCGCGGGGTGAAGTTGATCGGCGCGACCTGTCACTACGTCACGGCGGATCTGGATGCGGGGCCGATCATCGAGCAGGAGGTCGAGCGGGTGCAGCACTTCCACGCGCCCCAGGACTTGGTGAGATTGGGCAGGAATTGCGAGCGGATCGCGCTGGCGAAGGGGATCCGCTATCACGTGCATGACCGGACGATCATCGACGGGCATAGGGCGATCGTGTTTCCGGATTGAGGAAAGTAGCGCGGCTCTCCAAGCCGCGACCGTGCGATCCGCGGCAAAGGGAGAGCTTGCTTCCGATCGGAAAGGTAGGGGAAAGCGCTAGCATCCGCGGCTCGGAGAGCCGTGCTACTTTGCCTCCACGCCCTTCATAATCTGCGCCATCACCTTCCCGGCGCTTTCGGCGTCGAGGTGCAGGCCGTCGGTGTAACCCAGGGCGTCCTCGGGCAGGCCTTCGTTGAGGTCCCACCATAGGACGCCGGAGCGGGAGGCGAGGGCCACGGGGAGATCTCCGAGCACGGTGCCGGGCATCAGGCCTTCCTTCGCGCCGGGAGGAAGCATCACGAGCAGGATCTTGCTGCCGCGCTTTTCCAAGCGGTGGAAGATGCCGGTGATCTCATTGGCGAGTGCCGAGGCATCGGGAGCAAGTTCGGGGACCGGTGCCGGTTCGAGGCGGCGCGGGCGGGTGGTGATTGGCAGGCCGCCTTCCACCGGTGCGCTGTGGCGGGCGAGGAGCTTCGAGTAGGCGAAAGCCGTCGGGCGGGCGGTGGCGCTGAGGTTCGGCACGTTGCAGCCGAGCTTGAACCAATCCGAACCGATGGACTCGGCGATGTCCTTGCCGCGGTGTTCAAGCTCGTAGGCCAGCGTGTTCGCTTCCACGATGATGACGGGGGCGGCGCGGAGTTCGCCGCGATCGATCGCACGCAGGGTGATGACCGCGCTGCCACCATCGCAGCCGAGATTGGTCACGCCGGGGACGGGGGCGGCACGGTCGGCGAGGCGACCGGTCATGGACGAGCCTAACAGAATGATGCGGGGCTCGCCGACGTTGCCATTCTGGATGCGCGCGATCGAGGAGAAGTAGTTGGATTCGCTCTTCACCGTCCGGCCGCCGACGAGGCGCAGCGCCAAGGTCTGCGCGCCGAAGCAGGCGGCGAGCGCGGCGAGGAATGCGATGGGGTAGATTCGCATGACCGGTTAGAATTGGAAGTAGATGAAGCCGCGGGGGGCACCGGGATTGGTGATGACCAGGAAGACCATCGCGGCATGCACCGTTGCCTCTAACAGGGGATGGGTCAGCCGGCCCGACATGCCCGGGCGGTGTTCCTTCAGCCAGCCCCAGAGGTGGTAGGCGATGACCGGGCCGCCATAGACGGCGAGCGAGAAGAGCGGCTGGCCGGGCATGCTGAACTTGCCGCTGGCGAGGCCCGTGAAGAAGGCGCGGATGCTGGCCATGTCCGGCATCAGGAAAGTGAGCCAGAGCAGGGTGACGGCGTGGAAGGTGTAGATCCAACCGGCGATGCTGTGGAAGGCGGAGACCGGCGCATCCTCGATCTTGCCACGGCGGCGGGTCAGGAAGCGCTCGATGGCGAGGAAGACGCCGTGAAGAGTGCCCCAGAGGGCGAACTTCCACTCCGCGCCGTGCCAGAGGCCGCCCAGGAACATCACAAGGAAGAGATTCAGGTAGGTCCGGCCGGAGCCCTTCCGATTGCCGCCGAGCGGGATGTAGAGGTAGTCGCGCAGCCAGGCGGAGAGCGAGAGGTGCCAGCGCCGCCAGAATTCGGTGATGCTGCGCGAGAGGTAGGGGAAGTCGAAGTTCTCCGGCAGGCGGTAGCCGAACATGATGCCGAGCCCGATGGCGATCAGCGAGTAGCCGGCGAAGTCCGCGAAGATCTGGAAGCCGTAGCCGTAGAGCAGCGCCATCAGGTTCACGGGATCGCTCTCGGCCAGCGCCTTCGGGCCGATGGTCAGCATCGCGGTCTGCTCAGCGAGGTTATCGGCGACGAAGATTTTCAGGAAGTAGCCGGCGACAAGGTAGCGGCGCACCTGGACCCAATCGATGTCCGTCCAGATCTTCTCGCGGATCTGGTCGATGAAATTGCGGGCCTTGACGATCGGGCCGGCGACGAGCTGGGGGAAGAAGATGATGTAGAGCGAGAGGTCCGCGAAGGAGGAGGCGCGTCTTGCGCCCTGATGGCCAAGCCGAGCCCGCGTCTCCCCGCTGACATGGCGGCGGTGGACATCGATCAGCAGGCTGAGGGCGTGGAAGGTGTAGAAGGAGATGCCGATCGGCAGGGGGATCGAGCGCACCCAGGCCACCGCCTCCTGCGGGATCAAGCCGTGCGGCAGGATGCCGAGCAGGATCCCGGCGTATTTGAAGAAGGCGAGCAGCGCGAGATTCGCGATCACGCCGCCGACCATCCAGGGCTTCGCTTTACCGGATTCGACCCGCTGGTGATAGATGATGCGCTCGACGAGCACGGCATTCATCACGCAGGAGAAGCCCAGCAGGATCAGCAGCCGCGGCTCCTCCCAGGCATAGAAAAGGGCGCTCGCCGCCAGCAGCAGCAGGACCTGCCAAACCTTCGACCACTTCCCGGGAAGCGGGAGGTAGTACAGCGGCAGCGTGACTGCCAGCAGTACCAGGAAGGGGAGGGAATTGAAGAGCATGCGGGGGGCAGGCCATCAAAACCCGGAAGGGGGCCCGGCGGCAATAGCGATGAGACTACGCGTTCGCGGGGGAAAGGGGGGAAATCACCAATCATCAATCTTCCAATCATCAATCGGAATGCGGCTGCGCGGGGGGAGCTTCCGGGCACGAAAAAGCCGCCAGGCACAGGGCCGGGCGGCTTCTCGAATTGTATCGTTCGCTTTCGCTAAACTCAGGCGGCGACGGCCTTCGACTTCTTGTCGAGGGCAGCCTTGGCCTGGGCGACGATGGCGGAGAACGCGGCTGCGTCCTTGACCGCCAGGTCGGCGAGGATCTTGCGGTCGGCTTCGATGCCGGCGGCGACAAGACCTTCAATGAAGCGGGAGTAGGTCAGGCCCTCGTTGCGGGTCGCAGCGCTGATGCGCTGGATCCACAGGCGGCGGAACTGCCCCTTCCGCTTCTTGCGGTCGCGGTATTCATAGGTCATCGCCTTGCGGACGGCGTCCTTGGCGTAACGGAAGAGCTTCGAGCGGAATCCGCGGAAGCCTTTGGCACGGAGCAGTACCCGCTTGCGGCGGGCACGTGAGGCCGGGCTGTTAGTGGCGCGTGGCATTTTCTGTTTCTGGGTCGGACAGGCCGTTGGTTCTTAATTACCTCCCTCAGTCTCGCTTGTCCGGTGGTACCCTTGCGGGTCAGGCTGAGATGGAGGCCGTCCGAGGCGCGGACGGGGGCGCGGTTTGTTGCTTCAGCTTAATGGAACGGAAGGTTTTCCTTCACGTTCTTGATGTCGGCAGCGGAGACAAGGGCGGAATGGGTGAGATTCCGTTTGCGCTTGCGGCTCTTGCATTGGAGCAAGTGCCGTGCGCCTTGTTTCCGGCGCAGAACCTTACCGGTTCCTGTCACCTTGAAACGCTTGGCAACAGCCTTTCGAGTCTTTGCTTTTCCTGAGACGCGTGGCATGGGGCGGCGAAACTAGGGGTAGGGTCCGGCTTGGCAAGGCAAAAGCGGCTGTTTTCGGGCGAATTTTGGAAATCCGGTGGAGGGGATCTGAAATTTGAAATCTGAGATTTGAGATTTCAAAGGCGGGGCATCGCCCCTTTCCTCCCGCCGTGGATTCGATCACGCAGGCGGCGCTAGGGGCGGTGATGGGGGAACTGGTGCTCGGGCGTCAGATCGGGCGGCGGGCGATCACCTGGGGGGCGCTTTTCGGAACCCTGCCGGATCTGGACGTGATCCTGGTACCGCTGCTGGATACGGCGCGGGAACTGCGCTGGCACCGCGGGATTTCCCACTCGATCCTCTTCATGGTGCTGATCTCCTGGCTGCTGGCCAAGCCGCTGGCCCGGCGCTGGAAGAAGGACAAGGTGACGCCGCAGCGGGCGGCGCTCTTCGTCTTCCTGGCGTGGAGCACCCACGTGCTGATCGATGTCTTCACGGTCTACGGGACGCGGGTTTTCGATCCCTTTTCGGGCTACCCGGTGTCCTTCGACAACCTGTTCATCATCGATCCGATCTTCACGATCCCGCTTCTGGTGGCGGTGATCATCGGGCTTTTCGTGAAGCCGAAGGACTGGAAGAAGGGCAAGGGGCTGCGCTCGGCCTGGTGGTGCCTGGGAATCAGCACGCTCTACGTGGGGCTGAGTTTCTGGGCGAAGCACTCGGTCAGCCGGGCGGTGGAGGCGGATCTGGCGCGGCGCGGGGTGACCTGGCAGCGGCGGATGGAGGCACCGAGCGCCTTCAATATCGTGTTGTGGCGGGCGCTGGTGGAGCGGCAGGGGGAAATCTGGATTGGCTACCGCTCGGTTTTCGACCCCGCAGGGCTGCCGGTGCGCTGGGTGATCGTGCCGAAGGGCGAGGCGGCGATGGAAAGGTATGCCGAGGAGCGCGAGGTGAAGACGGTCAAGGAGTTCTCGAAGGGCTGGTGGATCGCCCGCGAGGCTCCGGGCGGAGCCTGGCTGGCGGATCTGCGCTTCGGGGAGGGCCGGACTTGGGATGAGCGGGGGGTGGCGCTGCGGCCGTCCTTCGCATGGACCTTCGAGGCGGAGGCTCCCCGGGACAGGTTGCACATGAAGCGGCCGGACTCCCGGGGCGGAGGCGAGATGCTGAGCCGGATGTTCCGCAGGGCCTGTGGCGAGGCGGAGGCGCTGGATGCGGCTTCCGATGGGAACATGATGCCGCGGCTGATCGGGAATCCGGGGGTTTTGCAGGAGTATCTCACCGGGCAGCGCTGAAGGGCGGGGATTGGAGATTGAAGCGCGGGGCGTTTCGTGGCCCCTTCGTGCGAAATGAAGGACGACTCTTTCGCGCCGCTTTCACGGCGTCGCTTCCTGGCTGCGGGCGGTGCGTGGCTAGGCGCGACGCTCGGGGTCGATGCCGCGGCGGAGCGCCGGGCGAAGACGATCTCGATCTTCCACACCACCGACCTCCACGGCCACATCGTGCCGACGGCGAATTACGACGGCGTGGGCGACTTGGGCGGGATGGCGCGCTGCGTGACGCAGATCCGCCGCTGGAAGAAGGAGTTCCCCGATTCGCTGCTGGTGGACATCGGCGATGTCTACCAGGGCACGCCGGTGGGCCTGAATACGGGCGGGAAGGTGATGATCGAGCTTTTCAACAAGCTCGGCTACGACGCCTGGGCGCTGGGTAATCACGATTTCGACTGGGGCCGCGGGACCATTGAGGGTGTGCTGGAAGCCTCGAAAAGCGGCATCGTTTCCGGCAACCTGCGGATCGACGGCCGACGCTCCGGCGAGGCCACGGGCGTGTGGGAAAAGGTGAAGCCCTGGGTGATCAAGGAAGTCGGCGGATTCCGGGTCGGCCTGGTGGGGATCATCACGCCGGGCCTGCCGTACTGGCTGAGTTCCGCGACCCTGGGTGGCGTGGAAGTGCTCGATCCGGTGGAATCGCTGCGCCGCAGTATCGATGAGATGAAGGCGGAGAAGGCGGACGCGATCGTGGTGATGGGTCACCTCGGCTTCCGCTTCCAGGGCGATGACTTCGCGAACCCGCTGAAGAAGATGTTCCAGGAAGTGGAGGGCGTGGATGTCCTCCTCGCCGGGCACACGCACCAGGACCAGCCCTCGTGGATGTCCGGCCGGGTGCTGTGCACGCAGGCGAGTTACTACGGCATCCACTGCGGGCGGGTGGACCTGACTTTTGACAAGGAGAGCCGCAAGCTGATCGACCGCCGTGCCTTCACGGTGCTGATGGATTCGCGCTTCGACCTGGATCCGGTGGTGATGGAGATCGCCAAGCCGGAACTGGCGAAGGCGGACCAGCAGATGAAGCGGAAGGTCTGCACCTTCATCAACGAGGTCCCCGCGGCAGCGGTGGCCACCTTGTTTTGCGAGGCCTTCGCCGCGGCTCTGCTGAAGAGCGGGACGACGGTGGACGGAGTTCTTTCACGGCACCTTCGGCAAGAAGCCGATCCCGGCGGGCGATAAGACGGTGGAAGATTGCTGGGAACTGCTGCCCTACGAGAACGGCCTGGTGGTCGCGGAACTCGGCGTGAGCGAGCTGACCACCATCGTGGCGGAAGACCGCGGCAAGCGCACGCTATGGCCCTTCGAGGTCGAGCTGGGCAATGCGGGGGAGACGAAAAAGTTCCTCTACAAGGGCGAGCCGGTGGATCCGGCGCGGCGCTTCAAGATCGCCTTCAACACCTACGACGGCCAGTCCGGCGGGCAGGACCTGATGCGCCTCAGCGAGATCCTGGCGAGGCCGGAGAGCAAGCGGGAGGAGATGCAGGTTTCGACCCGGCAGGCGCTGATGGACTACTTGCTGGATAAGGGGAAGATTTGAGGGCTCTCCGTCAGGTTTGCTGGTGGATCACGATACGTCTGCTCAAGAGGGCGGCGCAGCCGCTTTGGAGTGCGGCGGGCATCGCCGCTTTCGTGCGGTGTAGATTGGAGCTCGCCGCATTGAATTCGCCTCTACGCCGCCCCTTGCCATCCGGTTTGAGCTGCGGATTTTCCTGAAGGTGACGGACGGTTGACGGGATTGCAAAGGGGGAAACGAAGGGATGGATTCGTGACGGCGTTCTCGGGCACGCCGCGCAGGAAAGCGGCGATGCCCGCCGCACTCCAAAGCGGCTGCGCCGCAAAAGGGGGGGCATCGTTCGACAAGAGGGGCGTTCTTGCGATTCGTCAGCAAACCTGGTGGGAGAGCCTTTTATAATCCTACTTCGGCACGTGTGGCTCGAAGGTCATCGCGCGCTCGTGCTCGCGGGCTTTGGCGACGCGGCGGGCTTCCTTATAGAAGTGCTCCTGGGCGCGGAACTTCTTCTCGCCCTTGCCGGGCTTGAGCTTCTCGGAGGACCCGTCGGGCAGGATCTTGGACGCCTGCACGTTGTCCTGGAAGTAGGACTCGAGGATGCGCAGCAGGCGGCGGCGGGCGCGGCTGTCTTCGACCGGGATCATCAACTCCACGCGGCGGTCGAGATTGCGGCCCATCCAGTCGGCGGAGGCGATGAAGATCCCGGGGTCGCCGCCCTGGTGGAAGTAGAAGATGCGCGCGTGCTCCAGGAAGCGGTCGATGATCGAGACGACCCGGATGTGCTTGGAGTACTTCGCGTCGCCGGTCTTGAGGCAGCAGATCCCGCGGACATTGAGGTTGATCTCCACGCCGGCCTCGGAGGCCTTGTAGAGGGCGGCGATGATCTCCGGGTCTTGCAGGGAATTGACCTTCGCGATGATCTTGGCGGGCTCTCCCTGGCGCGCGCGCTCGGCCTCGGAGGCGATGAGATCGAGCAGGCGCGGCTTCATCGCGGTCGGCGCGGGGACTAGGCGTTGGAATCGCAGCAGCTTCGAGCGGCCGGTGACCGCATTGAAGAAAAGCGAGGCGTCCGCGCCGTATTCGGGGCGGCAGCTCAGCAGCGAGATATCGGTGTAGAGCCGGGCGGTGCTTTCGTTGTAGTTGCCCGTGCCGAGGTGGACGTAGCGGCGCAGTCGGCCGTCCTCGCGGCGCACGACCAGACAGATCTTCGCGTGGGTCTTGAGGCCCTTCACGCCGTAGACGATCTGGGCACCGGCGCGCTGGAGTTCCTCCGCGCGGAGCAGGTTGCGGGCCTCGTCGAAGCGGGCTTTCAACTCCACCAGCACGGTCACGGTCTTGCCATTCTCCGCGGCGCGGATCAGGGCATCGATGATCCGGGACTGGCGGGCGGTGCGGTAGAGGACCTGCTTGATGGAGACTACCTGCGGGTCGTCCGCGGCTTCCTCGATCAGGCGCATCACCGGCTCGAAGCTTTCGTACGGGTGGTGTAGTAGCAGGTCGCGCCGGCCGATGGCATCGAAGATCGGTTCACCCGGGGTCAGGTCGGGCGATGGCTGCGGCGTCCAGTCCTCATCGCGCAGGGCTTCCGCACCCGGCAGGAAGGCGAGATCCATGAAACCCGCGAGGGCGAGCGGACCGTTGATCCGCAGGATCTCGCCGGTGGTGGCGCGGCAGACTTCCTGGATCACCTTCAGCAAATCGCGCGGCAGGCTGGCGGGGAGTTCGAGGCGCACCGTGTCGGAGAGCTTGCGGGCGGCGAGGACTTCCTCCATCTCGCCGGCCAGGTCATTCGCATCCTCCTCCTGCACCGCGATGTCGCCATTGCGGGTGACCCGGAAGCAGGTGGTGGCCAGGACATCCTCGCCGGGGAAAAGTTCGCCGGAGTGGTGGGCGACCACTTCCTCGATCAGCACGAAGGCGGCGCTTTCGCCCACGTCACTTACCGGCACGCGGCGGGGGAGGCCCTCCGGAATCGGAATCAGGACGTGGCGGACCGCCCCGCTTTCGGCATCGGCGACCCGGCATGCCACGATCAATTGCAGGGCAGGCACGGCCGGCGGGCTCTCATCCGGACCGACCGCCAGTGGAGTGAGGAGCGGGGAAATGGCATCGTGGAAGGCGGTGGCCACCTGATCGGCCTGCGCGGGGGTCAGGGCCTGCGGGCTGAGGAAGCGGATGCCGGCGGAATTGAGCGCCGGCAGCAGACCGTCCGTGAAGAGGGCATACTGGGCCTCGACCATCTCGTGCACCCGCTTGCGGATGGCGGTGAGCTGTTGGTTTGGCGTCATGCCGGACGGGTCGGCGGCCTTGCGCCCGCCGCGCGAGAGCAGCATCAGGCTGCCGATGCGGACCTGGAAGAATTCGTCCAGATTCGAGGCGGTGATCGCCAGGAATTTCAGCCGTTCGAGCAAGGGTAGGTCGTCCCGCAAGGCTTCGTTCAGCACGCGCTGGTTGAACTCCAGCCAGGAGAGCTCGCGGTTGATGAAAGGGACGGGCATTTGAGATAAGAGATTTGAGAGAAGAGAGAAGAGATTTGAGATCTGGAATTCCTTTAGCCGCCGGTGTTGTCGATGACGACTTCGAGGCCGAAGACCTGCTCGAAAAGGTCGCCCTTCGAGGTCATGGCGAGGCTTTCGACGGCGGCGTCCGTGACGCCGGGCAAGACGAGGCGGAGGCGGCGTTCATCGCGGCGAATGAGGATTTCGTGGACGCGCTGGTCGTGGGTCCGTTCAAGGGCATCGGCCACGCGCAGCAGGGCGGAGAGCTTGGAGACGCGGATGCGGTCCAGGGTGTCGAGATCGCGGTAGTTCGGGTGATCGGTCCGCGGGCCGGAGTGGCGATGATAGCGGGAGATCATCGCGACCATGGTGATGTCCTGGCGGTCGAGCCCGAAGATCTCGCTATTGAGGATGATGTACTCGGAGTGCTTGTGATGGGCGCGCGGGCTGACGAAGGTGCCGACCTCGTGCAGGATCGCGGAGACCTGGAGCAGCATCGCATCGTGCTTGGTCATGCCGTGAAGCTCCTGCAACTCGGTGAAGAGATGGTGGCAGATCTTCGCGACGTGTTCGCCATGGCGGGGGTCGGACTGGTAGCGCAGGGCGAGGATCCGTGCCGAGCGGAGGACTTCCTGGTCGAGCGTGCCGGACAGGTTGCCGGAGACGAGGAGGTCCTGAAGGATGCCCTGCTCGTAATCGCTCGCGGGGATGTGGACTTCCTTCATGCCGAAGCTTTCGGCGATGGCGAGGTTTGTCTCGAGCGCGGGCAAGAGGGCCTCCGCGGTCTGGTAGTCCATCTCGTAGCGGGTGACGAGATCGAGATCGCTCATCTGTGCCGCTTCCAGCGTGGTCTTCTTGAGCGACTTGATCGAGTAGGCCCCGGTGCCCTTGGAGAGATAGCGGGCGATCTGTTGGATCTCGTAGCCGATCACGACCAGCCCTTCGAGCTGGACATCGCGATAGTCGAATTTCATCTGCGCGAGATTGCCGCTGGTGTGCTCGCGGATCACCCGCAGCATCGCCGCGCCTTCGGCATGCGAGCCTTCCGTCGCCTCCCGGGTGCGGTGGGTGCCCAGGCGGTAGCTGGTATAGCGGGTGATGGCGCTTTCCTGGAAGAGCAGCGCGCGGGTATTGCCCGGGCCGACGTGGACCACCAGGGTGCAACTGCGCCGCATCGCCGGCGTATCCTTGAGCCGCCGCCGGGTCTTCAGGTAGATGAGACGTGTCATCTCGCCATCGTCGATCGGATTGATCGAGAGGCCGCAGGCGATGCGGATGCGGTTGAGGAAGACGTCGTGATTGGTGGCCTCCACCAGGATGTTGGTGGCCACGGCGCGGGTGATGGCGTGGCCGTCCGCGCCGTATTCCGCGAGCGCGTTCTGATAGTCCTTGAGAATGCTCACGATCCGCTCGGTGGTCTCCGCGCTGACGCTGCCGTAGCGGAAGACGTCGCGGGCCAGGGGAGCGGGCTGCTCGAGGAAATCCACGGCTCGATAGGTGCCGTTAGGCTGGACCTCCGCCACCAGCAGCGACACGGACCCGGCCCCGACGTGGATCGCGGTCGCAAGCGAACCGGCAGCGGGTAACTTGGCAGACATCGGCCAAAGACAGCGCGGGGCGGCGCGGCTTTCAATGACGAATGTGTGACACGGCAGGAACGTGGCGACTCCATGCTTGCCAGTACCGGGGGTGGGGAGGAGCATGCGCGCGATGAGAATTGGTGAGGCCATCAAGCGATATCGGGTGAAACCCGGTGAAAAGGTGGACCTCACGGCGATCGATCCGGGCGACTGTTCGCTCTTCACCGAGGGCGGCAAGGCCGAGTCCGTGGGACCTGTCGACGAGCTGCGGGACGAGCTCCAGGCGCTCCAGAAGGTGCTCTACGCCCAGAACAAGCACCGCATCCTGATCGTCCTGCAGGCGATGGACACCGGCGGCAAGGACGGCTGCGTGAAGCACGTCTTTTCCCAAGTGGATCCGCAAGGGGTGCGCGTGGCGGCCTTCAAGAAGCCGAGCGAAGTGGAACTCGCGCACGACTTCCTGTGGCGGGTGCACAAAGAGGTACCGGGCAACGGCGAGATCGTGATCTTCAACCGCAGCCACTACGAGGACATCATCGCGGTGCGGGTGAAGAAACTCTATGGCGAGGAGGTCTGGAAGCGCCGCTACCGGCACGTGATCGAATTCGAGCGGATGCTGGCGGAAGAGGGGACGACGGTGATCAAGATGTTCCTGCACATCTCCAAGGACGAGCAGAAGCGGCGCTTGGAATCGCGGCTCGCGAACCCCGCGAAGCACTGGAAATTCAATCCGGACGACATGGCGGACCGGGCGCGCTGGAGCGACTTCCAGAAGGCCTACGAGGACCTCTTCGAGAAGACGAGCACCGAGCAAGCGCCTTGGTACATCATCCCGGCGGATCGCAAATGGTACCGCAACCTGGTGGTCGCGCGGATCATGGTGGACACCCTGCGCTCGCTGCGAATGGATTTCCCGCAGCCGGAGTGGGATCCGGCATCGATCAAGATCGTGTGAAATGCTGATGAGAGGATGCTTGCTGTTAGCCTGCGTGATCCTGGCGGCCGGAACGAGCGGCTGCGGGATGATGAAAGGCAGGAAGAAGGAGAAGCCGGAGCAGTTGGATCCCTACCGCTCGCCGATGGCCGACCGGATCAACGCGGTGCTCTATCCCGGCCGCAAGCCGGCCAAGATGCTGGAGGAGCTGGCGCTGCTAGGCGTGACTCCTGGCAAGAGCTTCCAAGATTTCAAGGAGGAGACCAAGATCGACGATTGGTTCGACGACGAGTCGGAGGCCGGGCCGGTCCGCTACACTTCCCTGACCTGCGGACTTTCCCCGGTAGTGGATGAAAAGGGGAAGTTGCTGCGCTTCTATCGGAACAGGAAGCACGTCAACGAAGAGACTTATCCCGAGCTCTTCATCGGGCCGGGGAAGGAGTGAGGCTTCCCGACGCTTCTTATTTTGTGGCGTCCGTCCGATTTGCTGATGGATCACGAGGTGTCTCCCCCGAGGGCGGCGCAGCCGCTTTGGAGTGCGGCGGGCATCGCCGCTTTAGTGCGACGCGTGCCGGAGAGCGCCGTCATGAATCCATCCCTCCATTTCCCCTTTTCAATTCCTTCAGCCGTCAGGGAGTTTCGGGGCTCAAGCGGGATAGCAGGGGGCGGCGCAGAGGCGAATTCATTTCGGCGATCTCCATTCCAGATCGCCCCAAAGCGGCGATGCCCGCCGCACTCCAAAGCGGCTGCGCCGCAAAAGGGGGCATCGATCTGCAGAGGGAGTTCCCTCGAATCGCTTCAGCGAGCCTGACGGAGAACCTTATTTGGTGGCTTCCGCCTTCGATGCCTTGCGCGCCTCCGCGACGAAGTGATTGCAGGCCTCGCGGCAGAGCAGGGGAATCGCCTGGCGACGGTTGATTTCGCCGACGACGCCATCGAAGCGGCTGGCCTCGCTGTCCTCTAACGGCGTGGTGGCATCGAGCTGCCAGAGGATCTTCTTCACGCAGCAATGGCCCGGGCCGCAGACTTCCTGGACCAAGCGCTGTGCACCGCCATCGCTGAGATTGCGGGCGAAGCGGTACATGCCGGTCTGGCGGTTGAGTTTATCGCGCAGGTGCTCGACTTCCAGGCGGCCATCCTGTTGGGCGAACCAGAGGCCGGCGGCGGCGGGGTAGAAGGCATCGAGGGCCTGCTGCAATTCTTCGGCGGAGTGGAGCACGAGCATCCAGCCGCGGACGAGGGTGAGCTCGCCTTTCGTGAAGCGGTAGTGGCCGTCCGCCGCCCAAGTGGAAATCGTGCGGGCCGCTGCCGGACCTTCGCGGAAATCGAGGGCGGCCGGGGACAGGCCCTCGTCATCGATGTGGCAGATCTCGTAGCCATGGCCATTGAGGCGAGGGCGGATGGCGATCTGGCCGATGCGGTGGACGCCGCCGGCGACGGCTTGGGCGAGGCGTTCAGCGGTCTTCATGCAGTTTTGAATCGAAGTCGGCGACTTGGTCGAGGATCACGTCGGCAATGTTCCGCTCGGTGCCGATGGCGGAGGAGTAGTAGAGCGTCTTGCCGCGCAGGTGGTGGGGATTGTGGCGGAAGACCTCGCGCTGGCTGGCAGCCTCGCCGGGTTCGGCCTCGATCCCTAACAGCACCGGGATGTCCTGGTAGCTGTGGAGGCCGTCGGAGATGAAGAAGGGCACCACCACCACGTTCGGCGTGGTGGCAAGCTGGTCCCACTCCGCGATGAAGGGTTGCTCCTCCATGAAGGCATCGTGGACTTCCGCATAGCCGGCGCCCGATGCCTTGATCAGCTCGACCTGATCGCGGATCGCCTTGGTGGAATTCTGGTTCAGGCCGGTGCCGTGGCCGACGATGAAGAGCGTGGTCTCGGAAGGCCTGGCATCCGGCGCGACCTCCTTCGCCCGTTGGAGCAAGAGCGCGGTCATCGAGGGGTGCACGCCCACCGGCAGGGTGTAGTGCCAGGTCTTCCCGGCGCGGCGGGTGCTGGGGCCTTCCAGGCGCAGTTCGCGCGGGATCACGTCCTGGGTGAAGTAGCCCTCGCTGATGAAGTCCGGCACCACGTAGACTTCCTCCGCATCGATCATGTACTCCGCCTCGCGCATCGAGGGCTCTTCCTTCCAGAAACAGCAATGGACCTCCGCGAACAGGCCGCGGCTGCGGATCTCGTCCGCGTGTTCGAAGTAGGGCGTGGAAGAATCCGGATTCTCCGTCGAGCCGTGGCCGACGATCAGCAGCGCGGCGCGGGGCTTGGGCGCGAAGGACATGCCCGAAGCTGCGCGGGAGGGCGGGGGATGCAAGGGGGAAGAGACGAGAGGCAAGAAACCAGAAACCAGAGGCCAGGGGTCAGGGGGAATCCTTCTTGTTTCTGGATTCTGGTCTCTGGATGCTGCGGCGTGCTCCCGCAACTCCAGCTCTGGATCGACCCGACCCCGCGCGACGGGCCGGAGAACATGGCGGTGGACGAGTGGCTGGCGGAATCCTGCGATCTGCCGGTGCTGCGCTCCTACACGTGGCAGCCCGGTTGGGGAAGTTTCGGCTACTTCGTGAAGAGGGCGGAGCTTCCTGAGAACGGCTTGCGCTGGGTGCGGCGCTGGACCGGCGGCGGGATCGTCGATCACCGGGCGGACTGGACCTACACGCTTTTCGTGCCGCGGGGCTTCGGGCTGGCGGAGGCGCGCGGGGCGGAGAGCTACCGGCTCATCCACGGGGCGCTCGCCGCTGCGATGGGTGGTGCCGCGCGGCTGGCGGCTGCGGGCCCGTCGGCCGTAGGCGGGGAATGCTTCATCCAGCCCGTGGAGCACGACATTCTGGACCCGGCGGGCCGGAAGATCGCCGGTGCCGGGCAGCGGCGCACTGTGCGGGGGCTCCTGCATCAAGGGTCGGTGGCCGGTGGGGAATCATTCGCGCAGGCTCTTGCCGCGGGACTTTCCGGAAAAGTCGGGATGACAGCCTTCCATCCACCCCCCGAACTCCTCGCGGAGAAGGCCTCCGGGCGCTATGCCAGCGAGGCATGGATGAATCGCCGATGAATTCCTACCTTTCCTCTTGCCAGCCGCTGCTCGGTCAACAATGGTCCCGCCCGTTCGGGGCGTAGCTCAGCCTGGTAGAGCGCCTGCTTTGGGAGCAGGATGTCGTCAGTTCGAATCTGGCCGCCCCGACCACTTTCCTTTCTTGCCGCGAGGTCCGGAAGGCTCCGGACCGCTTCAGTCACCTTGGGTGGCTTTGGCAGGCTCCCCGGCCTTAGCGCTGATCCACTGGCTGAGGACGTCGAGAGCGACGGTATCGGCCACGTTCCGGGTCACGGGCGGCATCTGCTGGCCCAAGGTGGTCGAGGTCATGCGAATGTGCATCATCGACTTGGCTGGATCGCCGGGTGCCACGATCTTGGCATTGGCGATGCCCATCGATTCGCGCAGGTCGCCGTTCAGGATGTTCTGGCTGGCAAGCGGCGTATCGAAGCGGGCATCCCAGAGGGCACCCGTGCCAACCGGGCGGTGGCAGGCGGCACAATTGGCATCGAGATACGAGCGCACGCGGTCCTCCAGCGAGGCACCGGCGTCATCGATCCGGACGGTGTGCGCGAAGCCCTTGATCGCGTTTTCCTCCACGCCGGGGGTGAACATCTGCAGGTAGTTCCAGGTGCGCAGTTGGTTGTCGGTGCGACCGCCGGGGTAGGTATGGCTGCCGTTGAGCTGGCGGGTCTTGGGACCGAGCACGAAGCCCGCATTCGGGGTGTGGCACATGAAGCACAGCCCGCGTGCGGGGAAGGTCCAGGTTTGATCGCGGGTGCTGCCGGCAGCATCGGTGATCTTCAGCACCTCGTCCTGGCCTCCGGCATCAACGAGGTCCGCATCGCTGCCATCGGCGCGCCAGCGATAGGTCGCGCCGTAGCCGAAGCTGCCTGCGGTATCCAGCACCAGCAGGCGGGTCTCGAGCCTGCGGCGGGCGGCGGTGGCCTTGTTCGTCACCATCTCGAAGTGCTGCACGAAGATCGTGCCGCCCGGCCAGGTGTATTCCCCGGTGGGCGAGAAGCCGATCCGCGCCGACTCCGGCAGGATCACCCAGCGCTGCATCTCGGCGTTATCGGCCCAGGACGGCGTATTGAGCGAGTAGGGCACCACGCCGGGCTCGGTGGTGAGGTTCTTGTCGGTGAAGATGCCGGTGGCCGAGAGGGTGGCAGGCAGGCCCTCCGCTTCGGTGGCGGGCAGCTTGATGCCATTGACCGGCGGGCGGGTATCGAGACCGTAGGCGGTATTGCCGCTGATCTTGATGCTGGCGCTCGACACGGCGCTGTCGCTGACGCCGTTCCGCTGGGCGATGGCCTTGATCGTTTGGCCTGCCGTGATCTGGAAGGGTTCCTTGTAACTCGGGGAGCTGGCGTCGGGATCCTTGCCATCGGTGGTGAAGCGGAGGGTCGTGCCGGGGGTGGCGCTGGAAATCCGCACCCATACCGGCCCGCTGAAGCTGCCCTCAGGCGGCGTGATCGCGGGCGCGGCAAGCTGGTTCGCGATATCGAATGCGGAGCTGATCGCTGGCGCAAGGCTGCCGCTGCTGGCGCGGAGGGTATAGCCGCGGCCGGGCTTGCCGATGGCGAGTGAAGGGAATGTGGCGATTCCCTTGACCGCTGCGACCTTGGTGGTGCCTGCCAGCATGGCTCCCGCTGAATTGCCATCCAGCGTCAGGGTGATGGTGTCGTTGGCCGCACTGATCGTGTTGCCGGTCGAGTCTTGAAGAGCGACTTTAACAACACTGATCGGACTGCCGACATTGGTGCTGACCGGTTGCTGGATCAGGGCGAGTTTGGACGGTTGGCCGCCGCCGGTCCAGCGCACGCGCCACAGGGAGCCATTGCTGCTGGCGCTGTTAGACTCGTCCGAGCCGCCGGGTTTGCCCGCGCGGGCGATGTACCACAGCGCGCCATCCGCCGCGATATCGACATCGATCGGGCGGTCGATCTTGGTCGCGAAATCGTAGCGTGTCTCCGGCTTGGCGGGATCGATCGATTTGATCCAGCCCTTGTAGTCGGAGAAGAAGAAGCGGCCCGTGTACTCCGGGGGGAACGCGTCCGAGCCCGGCTTCTCGGGATTGTAGAAATCCCCGCCGCACAGCGCGACGCCATCGCCGCGGCCATGGTCGTAGGCGTAGGCCGGTGCGCGATAGCCGGGAGGCCGCGGCTGGTTCTTGGGCGGGCCGTCGATGCCCGGCCAGCCGTAGTTCACCGCGGTCGGGGCGGCAGCGGTATCGTAGGCCTCGATCTGCTCGTAATTCCCGCCGACCATGCTGAGATAGAGCAAGCCGCTGGTCCGCTGGACGGCGATGTTGAAGGGGTTGCGCAGCCCGAGGGCGACGATCGCGCGGTTGTCGTCCTTGAATTCCTTGTAGTTCGGGTTGTCCTTGGGGATCGAGCCGTCCTTGTTGATGCGCAGCAGTTTGCCGAGGAGGTTGCTGCTGTCCTGAGCGTAGCCGCCGTTGGCGTTTTCACCGGTGCTGACGTAGAGCTTGCCGTCCTTGCCGAAGCCGAGGCCGCCGCCGTTGTGCCAGCCGGTCTTGGAGAGCTTGTTGAGCTCCAGCAGAACGACTTCGCTTTTTAGGTCCGCCACGTTGCCCTTGAGGGTGAAGCGGCTGATGCGGTTGTGGCTGGAGGCGTGGCCGGCGTCGTCCGGATCGCGGTTGAGGGTGTAGAAAGCGTAGATCCAGCCGTTGCGGGCGAAGTCCGGGTCGAAGCACACGCTCAGCAAGCCGCGCTCGTTCCATGCGTCCACCTTCGCGGAGATGTCGAAGACCGGTGTCGGTAGGAGTGAGCCGTCGACGATCACGCGCAACTGGCCCGGCTTTTCGCAAAGGAACAGCCTCCCGTCCGGGGCGAAAGTCATGGTCACGGGGTTCAGTCCCTTGGCGACTTCGGTCTCGGCGAAACCGGCGGGCAGGGTGGCGGCACAGGATATTGCAGCACCCGGAAACAGCAGGGCGGCGACGGCGCTGAACAGGCGTGGATGCATTGAGATCCTAGGAAGCGAGTTCCTAATTTCCGCGCAAGGTATTTTCCGGGCAGGTTTCGGGTAGGGGGTCATCATGGGGCTTGGAAATCCATCCATCCATCCACGCAGCCTAAGGGGAAATGGATGGATGGACGGATGGGTGGGGGCCGGGCGGCTTGATATCACGTCCATTCCATCCACGGAGCTAAGGGGAAATGGATGGAATGGAAAACGGCCAGCGGCGGTGTCGGGGGTGTAGGTATGGGCAGAGGTAGGTGAAGAGAGAGTATCATTCCCTTCTACCGCGACTCCCTTCCCCTCCGTCCGTCCGCGCTTTCCCCGCCCGTCCCGGATCCACATTTCGTGTCCATTCCATCCACAGCCCCTGGGGCATTTGGATGGAATGGAAAATCCCGGGCTACCCGAAACTTGCCGCCGTCCGTCCATCCATCCATTTCCCCCTAGGCTGCGTGGATGGATGGACGGCTCAAACTAGCCGCCAGCCGCGGGTTCGGATTGCCGGGGGAGGCCATCCGCCGGAGGATGACCGGGCCAGCGAATGAAGCACCGCCGTGAGCATATCCAGATTCCCGAGGGCTCGTCATTCCGACTGATCGAGTGGCGCAGGGGCTTGGACGAGGTGGATGTGATCCTGGACGAGGGCCAGCGGCGGACCGTGCGCGGTGAGGGCACGCGCTGGCATTTCCACCCGGAGATGGAGCTGACCTGGTTCTCGCGCGGGGAGGGACTGCGCTTCGTCGGTGACAGCATCGCGCCCTTCGCCGCGGGCGATCTGGTGCTGGTGGGCCGGCGGCTGCCCCACCACTGGGAGATCCGGGGGAACTCGGCGGGGCTTTCGATCCAGTGGCACTATCCGGACGCGCACCCGTTGTGGAGCATCCCCGAGATGCGGGCGGTGGCGGGCTTGTTTGCCCGGGCGGGGCAGGGCCTGACCTTCACGCCGCGGATCGCGGCCGATACCGCGGCGCGGATGAGGGAGATGGCCCGCACGCCGAAGGGCGCCGCCCGCTTCAGCATCCTGCTCGGGATTTTTTCGAGCCTCGCCTCGGCCGTCGATGAGACGGTCGCGCTCTCCCGTGAAGCCTTCGTCCCGCCGCCGGAGAACTCGCTTCACTACGCGGGCATCCGCGATGCGGTGAGCCATATTCTCAAGAGCTTCCGCGAGCCGATCCCGATGGAGCGGATGCTCGCGATCACCGGCTTATCGCGGCCGACCTTCTGCAGGCAGTTCCGCATCCACACCGGGCATAGCTTCTCCGAGTTCGTCAATCGGGTGCGCCTGCATGCCGCCTGCCGCGAGTTGAGAAAGACCGGCAAGTCGGTGATCGATGTCGCGCTCGAGAGCGGCATCAGTCAGGTCTCGTTCTTCAACCGGCTTTTCCTCCGCGAGATGGGTTGCACGCCCAGCGTCTACCGGAAGACGCAGGCGGGGAAGAGGGAGTGAGGCCTGATGCTATCACTGCGCTCTCCACCCGTAGCGCGCCGCCAATTCCCGGCAGTTCGCGATGTCCCGCATGCCTCCCGAGGGGCTGGCGTGGGAGAGGCAAGCCGCGGCGGTGCACATGGCCAGCTTGAGGCGCATATCGAGATCCATCTGCTCGTGCACGCCATGCAGGTAACCCGCGGCGAAGGCATCGCCGGCCCCGGTGGCACCTTGGCTGTAGCCCGGCGGGAGGTTGAGCGAGGCTTGGAAGAGTGAGCCTTCATCCCGCGTCGCCGCGACTGCACCGCCTTCGAAGTGGATCACGACGCTGCGGTGGACGCCCCAGTCTAACAGGTCGGATGCCGCTTTTGCCAGGCTGTCGTGGTGGGCGGCGTCGAGGGTGGTCTTCAGGATCATTCCCGCCTCGATCTCGTTCAGGAGGAGATGGTCCACCTGCGGCAGCGTGCTGCGGGCGATCTCGCTGAAGGCCGGATGCGGCGCGCTGACGAAATCGACGCTGGTTTGCATGCCGGCTTCACGGGCTCGCGCCAGGAGGAGGGATGCCTTGCACACGCCGTCCGCGATTTCATCGAAGCGGTCGAGCAGCATCAGGTATCCGAAATGGAAGATCCGAGCCTGCGTGGTGCCGAAGTCGAAGTGCTCCAGATCGAGCAGTGCATTCGCTCCGCGGCGGTGGAAGAAAGTCCGCCTGCCGCTGCCCGCGACGCTCATGACGTCGGTGTAGGAGGTCGGTGCTTCGGGGTGCCGGTGAAGCTGATGCGTATCGATCCCGCGGCGCTTGCAATCCTCGGTCACCCAATCGCCGTCGGCATCGCTGCCGACCATGCCGGCGGCTTCGAGCGGGTAGTCCGCACTCATCGCCGCGAGGTCGCGGAGGACATTGTAGGGCCCGCCGCCGTTGGAGATCGATTCACTCAGGATCGAGGCCAGCGTGTCCTGGGCCGGATAGGCATCGATCGTCTTGATGCGATCGACGATGAAGTTGCCCCCGGCAAGGAGGCCGCGGCGTCCGGTGCTCATGGCAGGGAGACGATGGTATTCTCGCGCTGCGACTCGAGCGCGGCGGCATAGATTTCCTGGGTGGCCACCGCTTCGGCGACCGTGGCGCATCCGAAGCGGTCGCCGAGTTGGCCGGCGCGCTCGGTGAGATAGGAGGCCCACATCTGCTGGATCAGATCGGGGAAGCCCGGTTCGAAGATTCCGCCGGTGATGGTCTTGAAAGCCATGCCGAAGCCGAGTCCGGTTTGCTTCCACCATTGTTCCTTGCCGCGCTCGAAGAGGTGCAGGGTCTTCGGCTCCGCGGTGCTGAAGCGCAGGCCGCCATCGGTGCCGTGGATTTCCATGAACCAGGTATTTGTCGCGCCCGGGGCGAGCCGCTTCATCTCGAGTCGCATCGGGATCTCGCGGCCGGCCACGGTGGTCCAGCAGTTCAAGAGGGCATTGTCCCAAGTGTCGCAGGTCGCCATGCCGCCGCGCCCGTCGGGCCGCTCCGGGTAACCGCGGCTGAGCTGGGCCATGAGTTTGGTCGGACGCCAGCCGAGTCGCAGCGGCAGGTGGCAGGCATGCATGCCCAGGTCGCCAAGCACGCCGATCTCACCGCAGAAGGCGTTTTGCCGTTTCCAGTTCGCGGGCTTGGTGGGATCGAGGTCGCTGCTGTGGTGGAAGCCGAAGACGGCTTCCAGCGGCATGCCGAGATGGTTTCCGCGGAGATACTGGAAGGCGCGCTGTGCGGCGGGAAGGAAGGGGAACTCGGAGCTGCAACGCACGAAGCGGCCGCTGGCATTCACCGCTTCCTCAAGGCGTCGGGCGGAAGCGAGATCGATGCCGAAAGGCTTCTCCGCGAGCAGGTCCTTCCCCGCGGCGAGCACGTCCTTGTAGATCGTTTCGTGGAGGTGATGGGGGACCGCCACGTAGACGACTTCCACCGCCGGATCTGCGAGGAGTTCGTGGTAATCGGTGACCCGCTTCGGAGCATCGGGCAAGTCGCCGAACCATTCGAGTGCGGCGGGATTCGTGTCGGCGATGGCGACCAGGCGGGGCTGCACGGGGACATCGGTGAGGGCGCACCAGCGGGCGAAGGCGCTCGCGATCTCGCGGCCCATCAGGCCGCCTCCGATGATGCCGATGGATACAATGGGTTTCATGAGTCGGAAAGGGATGTCTCGCGACGATAGGCGTGGGCCAGGAGGGTCACGGGTTGCAGGATCTCGATGGCCAGGCCTGCATCGGCGATGCCGCGGGCGAGTTGCATGTGGCAACCGGGATTCGAGGTCGCGAGGATGTTCGCGCCGGTGGACTTCAGATGCGCGATCTTGCGTTCGAGCAGCTGCGCGGACATCTCCGGCTGGGTGATGTTGTAGATGCCCGCGCTGCCGCAGCACCAGGAAGCCTCGGGCAGTTCGACGAGTTTCGTGTGTGGAAGAAGAGCGAGGATCTGCCGTGGCTCGCGCCGGACTTTCTGGCCGTGAGTCAGGTGGCAGGATTCGTGGTAGGTGATGACTCTTGGTTGGGCGATGCCCGAAGGAGGCCGGCAACCGATGGCGATAAGGTATTCGTGGATGTCCTTTACCTTCGCGTCCCACTCCTTGGCCAAGGGACCGTAAACGGGATCATTTCCTAACAGGCCGCTGTAGTGGCGCAGGTGAGAGCCGCAACCGCCGGCGTTCGTGATGATCGCGTCGAAGCTTCCCGGCGGGAACAGATCGATCATTCGTCGTGCGAGCTCTGCTGCCATGAGCGGCTCGCCGTTGTGGGAGTGCAGGGAGCCGCAGCAGGGTTGCACGGGCGGGGTGTGGACGGTGCAGCCGTTCGCCAGCAGGACGTCCGCGGTGTCGCGATTGATGTCTGAGAAGGCGAGGTCCTGGATGCAGCCGGTGAGGAGCGCGACCTTGCGGCCGGGGAGGGGAGTGGCGGGACCTTCGATCTCCGCGATCAAGTCGTCGGAGAACTTCTCGGCCATCCGTGGCGTTTGCGGTTCCAAGCGGCGCAGGTTCGACGGCAGCAAGCGTAGCAGGCCTGCCTTCTTCACGAAGCGTTCGAGACCGCTGCGCTGATAGAAGCGCAGCAAGCTTCCCGCGGCTCGCAGTGCGCGCGGGTGCATGAACAGGAAATCGAGCGTTAGCCAGCGCCAGAAGGAGCGCGCCGGATTTGTCCTCACGCGGCTTTCCTCTACCTCCGCCCGGGCGGTTTCGAAGAGCGTCGCGTAATCGACTCCTGCCGGACATGCCGTTTGGCAAGCCAGACAGCCGAGGCAGAAGCTCATCTCATCCGCAAAGATCCCGGAGACTTCCAACTCGTCATCCGCCACCGCCCGCATCAGGGCAATCCGTCCGCGCGGGCTGCTGCGCTCGCGCAGGGTCGCATCGTAGGTCGGGCAGGTCGGCAGGCACATCCCGCAGTGCATGCACTGCTGCAGGATCGAGTAGTCCAAGGCTTTGAGCGAGGTGGCGGCCATGGTCTAACCGAAAATCTTTCCCGGGTTGAGGAGGCCCGCTGGATCGAGGGCTTTCTTGACCGCGGCCAGCATCGCGTAGCTGCCGCCCATCTGCTTTTCGAGCCACTGCTTCTTGGCGAGGCCCACGCCGTGTTCGCCGGTGATGGTGCCGCCAAGTTCGAGGGTCTTGGCGACGATCTCGTCCAGTGCGAGGTGGACCCGTGCCATCTCCTCCGTGTCGCGCTCGTCGGTCAGGAAGGTGGGATGCAGGTTGCCATCGCCCATGTGGCCGAAGGTGCCGACCGTCAGGTTGTGACGGGCCGCTGTCTCCGCGATGAAGCGCACCATCACCGCCAGTTCGCTGCGCGGCACGGTGACATCTTCGAGAATCGTCGTCGGTCGCCGCCGGGCCAGTGCGGAGAAGGCATTGCGACGGGCTGCGGCCAGTTCGAGCGACTCCGCCTCGGTCCGGGCCCGGCGCAGGGCCTTCGCCCCGTGGGCTCGCGCGATCTCCTCCATGCGCAGCGCTTCGTCCTCCACGGCGGCGGGATGCCCATCGGTCTCCATCAGCAGCAGCGCGGCGCAATCCGTGGGCAGACCGACCTTCGAGTAGTCCTCTACGCACTGGATCGTCATTTGGTCCAGGAACTCCAGGGTGCAGGGAATGATCTTCGCGGCAATGATCGCGGACACCGTTTCCGCTGCCGCTTCCATGCTATCGAAGCTTGCCAGGAGCGTGCGGCGCGCGGCGGGGAGCGGCAGCAATTTCAGAAGCACCTCCGTGATGATTCCCAGCGTGCCCTCCGAGCCGATGAAAAGGTCTTTGAGCGAATACCCGGCGACGTCCTTCACGCACTTGTTGCCGAGCTCGACGACCGAGCCGTCCGCCAGCACCACCTGCATGCCCATCACGTAGTCCCGCGTGACGCCGTACTTCAGTCCGCGCAGTCCGCCGGAGTTTTCCGCGACATTACCGCCGATGGTCGAGATCTTCATCGACCCCGGATCGGGCGGGTAGAAGAGCCCCTGCGCCGCCGCGGCCTCGGCGACCTTCAAGGTGATCACGCCGGCCTGCGCGCGGAGGGTCAGGTTGCGGGCGTCCACTTCCAGGATGGCATTCATCCGGACCAGGCAGAGGATGATACCGCCCGTCACCGGAACACTGCCGCCGCTCAAGCCGGTGCCGGAGCCGCGGCTGACGATCGGCACACCGGCCTCCGCGGCAATTTTTACGCAGGCGGCCACCTCGTCCGCGTTGCCCGGCATCAGCACCGACAGAGGCTTCGCTTTGAAGGTCGCGGTGCCATCGAATCCATAGGGGATCAAGTCCTCCGCCGCGGTCAGCACATGCTGCTGACCGACGATGGCTGCGAAGCGCGAGAGGACCGGGTCGCTCATGGCCGTCAGGGTTGGGTCATCGCCAGCGCGGCATCGACGGACACACCATCATGGAGCATCGCCATCAGCGCGCGCGTGATGCCCGCGGGATTCGGATGCTGGATGATATTGCGGCCATAGACGATCCCGCTCGCGCCCTGCTCTAACAGGATCTTCGTGCGCTCCATGATTTCGCGGTCGCTGACCCGCCCGCCGCCGCGCACCAGCACCGGCACGCCGCCCGCGGTTTCGATCACCGCGCCGTAGAGCGATGGATCATCGGTGGGGTCGGCCTTGATCACGTCCGCGCCGAGCTCGACGGCTTGCCGCACGAGATGAACGATACCCTCGACCGCGCCGTCCACCATGTAACCTCCGGCCTCCGAGTTCGGTCGGAAGACGAGCGGTTCGATCATCATCGGCATGCCGTAGTAGTCGGCCTGCGGCTTGAGTTGGAGAATGTTCTCCACGCACTGCGCGTGGACCTCGGGCGCGCCGGGGATCTGGAAAAGATTCACGCAGACGCAGGCGGCATCATGTCGCACGGCCTGGAGCATGCAGTCGCCGATGATCTTGCTGAAGGCGGCGGAGGGCAGTTCGCGGCCATAGACATTCGCCACGTCCGTGCGCAGCACCAGCGAGGGCTTGTGGCGGCCGGGCAGCGATTGCAGGTGGCGGGCCTGGCCGACGGTGAGCTGGATCGCGTCCGGTCCCGCTTCGACCAATTGGCGGATCACCTCGGGCATCGAGGTGATCCCGGTGAGGAAGCCCGGTTGATTGAAGAAGCCGTGATCCACCGCCACATCGAAGCAGCGGCCGGACTTGGCATTGAAGAGACGGTTGAGCCTGAATTGCTTCATCGGAAGAGATCTTGTTAGCGTGGCAAGCGGCGGAAGGGAATCCCTCACGCGGTCATCAGATGGCGAAGCAGGTAAGCCTCCAGCGCCTCGTAGTCGCGGGCCTCCCGGCACTGCCGCACCAGCTCCTGGTCCAGCGCGCGGACCTTGTCCAGCAGCGCCAGGAAGATGGCGCGGCTGGTCTTGAGATGCTCCATGGAGGGCGACTTCGCCTCGGTCCGCATTGTCTTCACGTCCAGCCCCACGAATTCGCCGGCGCTGCCGTAGCCCGCTTCATCGAGCACCCGCACCTGGTTGAAGGCCCCGCGCAGATTGACCGAACCGAAGTTCTTGTCCTGGTCGTATTTCAGGCCGTTCTGGTCGTTGAGATGGACGCTGCCGAGCTTGCCGTGGGCCAGTGCGAAGGATAGCTCGTCGCTCGGGTCCAGTCCGGCGAGCAGCGCATGCGCGCTTTCCATCAGGCCCTTCACGCGCTTGTGGTCGGCCGAGGCGTAGGCGAGCGCGATGGCGTGACCCATGGTCGGAACGTAGGCCTGGTCGGTGGGCTCGTTCGGCTTCGGCTCGATCCAGATTTCGATCTCCGGATCGTAGGCGAGGATCTTGTTCACCGTTTCCAAGATGCGGGTGTAGGCCACCCGGGCGTCCTTCGCCTCGCGGATGTAGGAACCTTCCCGGGCCAGCCACAGCACGACCGCCTTCGAGCCGAGCGTCTTGGCGATGTCGATGCTCTTGGCGGTCCGCTCCCACGCGTAGTCGCGGTCGGCGGCGCGGTTGGAGGTGTAGCCGCCGTCGACCGTCTGCGGCGCGAACCAGAGCCGGGGTGCCACGAATTCCGGAGTCAGCCCCTGGTTGCCCAGCTTGGTCTTCAGCGCCTCGGCTTCCTTCAGCATCTGTGCATGCGACTTCGAGTCGATGTCCGGCACCGCGTCGTCATCGTGAAGCTGGATGCCTTCGAACCCCAGCTCGCGGAAGAAGGCCAGTTTCTCCTCCTCGGCGATAGGTTTTCTGACATCGGGTCCGAAGGGATCGGCCCCTTCACTGATGTTCCAGGGGCCGAACGAGAATCGATAGGTGGTGGACGATGTGCTCATGGATTTCCCGACGGTAGCGGATCCCCGGCGACCATCCACTACTGAGGCGTCACCATCGGCACTATCGTATCACGGATTGGTGAGCCGAACCCGCCGAACCCGCCGAACCGAGGACACCGAAACAGGTGGACTCCTTGGGAGCTGCCGTCATTCTCCGCGTCATCATGCGAGATATGTTCCGTGTCGCCGCCTTGCTCGGGATCGTTTCCCTCTGCTCCGCTTGTTCATCCAGCCCAGCCGATCCGAACCGGAAGGCGGTGCAGCCCGCGGTATCTGCCGCCTTGGCAGCGGGGATCCAGAAGGAAGCGAATGCCTACCGAAAATCCATGGGCAAGAGCGGGCTTTCGCGCCACGCCGGTCTGGACCAGTTGGCACAACGCCACTCCGAAGACATGCTGGCAAGGAACAAGCGGGACCACAACGGCTTCGGTTATCGTAGCGACGAGTCGGCAGCCCGCTACGGAATGGGATCCGTGGCCGAGAACGTGCTCGATTGGCACGGGAAGAGCGCACCTTCGGCGAGCGCGATGATGCGCGTGTGGATCGACTCCAGCGGGCACCGCAAGAACCTGCTCGGCGAATGGAATGCTACCGGCATCGGCGTGGCGCGCGACGGCAAGGGTGGCACTTGGGCGACCCAGATCTTCGCCGCCAAGACCGGACCCGGTCCCCGCGGCTCGGTCCCGGCTGGAAATCCCACGGCGTGGTGATCACTTGGCGTGCAGATAGGCTCCGCAGCTCTCGCGGACCACGAGCCGCGGAGTGACCATCAGGGTGCGCGGCGGCAGGGTGGGATTCGCGATCCGCTCGCGCAGTGCATTGAAGGCGGTGAGCGCGATGTCCCGGCAGGGCTGCTCCATGGTGGTGAGCGGGATGGTCAGCAGGCTGGCGAAGCGGACATTGTTGAAGCCGACCAGCCGCAGGTCCTTGGGCACGTTGATGCCGAGCCGATTCAGGGATTGCAGGAGCTGGGCGGCGATGTGGTCGCTGGTGCAGAGCACTGCATCCAGGCGCTGGGCCTGGGCAAAGGAGCGCACGAATTTCGTGTCCGTGGGGTCGCCAGCATAGACGAAATTGCGCGGCGGTTCGAGGCCATGGTTGAGCATTGCGATCCGTGCGCCGGCGATGCGTGCATCCACGGTGGAGGCCGTGAGCGGGCGCATGATGTAGGCCAGGCGCCGCATCCCGAGCTTGATCAAATGCTCCGCGAGCATGTAGCCGCCGGCGAAGTTGTCCACGCCCACCAGGTCGAACTCGCTCCGAGTGGGGAAGGGGCTGATATCGCGGTCGATCAGCACCACTGGGATGCCGGCCTGGCGCAGGCGTTCGGTGATCCGGCGGTTCGCTGCCTCGCGGTCGGCCTGGTGTTCGAAGGGCACGAAGAAGACGCCGGCCACGCCGCGCTCGATGAAGCGGGTGCAAAGCTCCTCCGCTTCCTGCACCGTCATCTTCGTCTCGCTCAGGTGGGAGGTGCTGCCACCCCACCACAGGCCGAAGTCATCCACGCGCGCCAGGCTGGCGAGCTCCCCGCAGATCGACTCGAAGATCTCGGTCTGTCGAAGGCTGGGGACGATCATGCCCAGTTGCGGACTGGTAGACAGCATCTCCGCCGGGCGGTCCGTACCGGACCGGACATAGGTGCCTGAGCCTGCGCGGCGCTCGACCAATCCCTGTTCCTGGAGGCTGCGCAGGGCACGCCCGATGGTCGGCCGGGAGACCTTGAAGCGGGTGACGAGCTGGGTCTCGCTGGGCAGCCGTCCGGATTGCCGGTAGTGACCGGCCAGGATCTCGGCTGCCAGCTCACGGGAAATTGTCCGATGTTTGGTAGAGCTATCCATTTGAAAGAATCTGTCAGTGCTGATCCAGTTGCGGACATGGCTGGTTTTTTGGAGCTTGTCAAATCTTCGGTTGGCCCGGTTCGTCCCGATGCCGAAGGATTCCCGAACCATGAGCCCGGCAAACCCAAGCCTCGGTCGATTGGAGCCATCGGCTCCGGTTAGAATCACCGCACCCCTGATCGGGGCCACGCTTGTCGGCGCGCTCGGGGGGCTGCTCTTCGGATTCGACACGGCGGTGATCTCCGGATGCCAGGATCAATTGAAAGCGCTCTTCCAGCTTACGGAAGGCGAACAGGGCTTCATGACCGCCGCCACCCTGGCCGGTGCGGCGGTCGGTTCTCTGGCGGCCGCCAAGCCGGGCGATCTCTACGGGCGCCGCGATTGCCTGAAGATCGCGGCCGCTTTCTACCTGCTCTGCGCGATTGGCTGTGCGCTGGCCAACGGCCTATGGATGATGATCATCGCGCGTATTCTCGGCGGGCTCGCGGTGGGGGCGACCTCGGTGCTGGCGCCGATGTATCTGGCCGAGATCGCGCCGGCGTCCTGGCGCGGTCGGCTGGTGGCCTGCTTCCAAGTCAATATCGTGCTCGGCGTGTTGATCGCGTATCTTTCCAATCTCGCGATCGGCCGGATGGACCTGGGCGACGTGGAGTGGCGCTGGAAGCTGGGTGTGCAGGCCCTGCCGGCCCTGGCCTTTTTCGTCACGCTATTCCTGATCCCGCGCAGCCCGCGCTGGCTGGTGATGACCGGTAGGGATGACGAAGCGGCCACGGTGTTGCGGAGGATCGGCGTGGCGGACGTCGCGCCGCAAGTCGCCGCGATCCGGGAATCCGTGCACGGGGAGAAGAGTGCGGGCTCCGCGCCGCTCTTCACGAAGACCCACTCGAAGGCGGTCTTCCTTGCGATCGCCATCGCGATGTTCAACCAACTCGGCGGGATCAATGCGCTCTGGTACTATGCCGATCCGATCTTCACGATGGCAGGCTTCAGCAAGGACTCGAGCGCCATGCAGACGGTCATGCTCGCGGTGGTGAACTTGCTCTCGACCCTGGTCGGCATGGCGATCATCGACAAGGTGGGTCGCAAGCCGCTGCTGATGTGGGGCACGGTCGGCTGCGGCGTGAGCCTGGCGCTGGTGGCGTGGATCTTCAATGGCACCGAGCACCGGGAGTTGTTGGTGTGGCTCTTCGGCGGCTTCGTGGTCTGCCACGCCTTCGGCCAGGGTGCGGTGATCTGGGTCTTCATCAGCGAGATCTTCCCCACCGCAGTGCGCGGCAAGGGCCAGACCCTCGGCAGCTTCACGCACTGGTTCATGGCGATGCTGGTTTCATGGACCTTCCCGCTGCTGGCCAAGAAGGTGGGCGAGCCCGGGGCCGGGCTCCCTTTCGCTTTCTTCGCAGCGATGATGCTGCTGCAGATCTTCGTGGTCGGCCGGATGTTCCCGGAGACCAAGCAGGTCGCGCTGGAGGACATGGACAAGAAAATCTGATCTAACAAGAATCACGCGCATGTCACCCTGGCAAACTGTCCCGGCACGTATCGTGCAGGGTCATCAAGTGGCCTCCGGCCGGAACGGAAACCCGCGCTTTCCCGGCGGAACGCTGCGGATGCAGACCCCCTTCTTCAAAGCCTTGGGCCTTGATCTGGGAACTTTCCATCTTGGAACGCTGAACGTGAGCATCGCCCCCTGCCGCTACCGGGTGGGGAAGGCGCGCTACACCTTCCGGGACGTGAAGTGGCATCCCATCGAGCCGGCGGAGGACTTTTCTTTCTTCGACGTGCGGCTGCTTCACCCGGGGGCGGAGGTGGTGGAGGGCCTGATCTATTTTCCGCATCCCGACACCAAGCCGGAGCATTTCCAGAGCCCGGACGTGCTGGAGCTATTGCTGCCCTTCGTTGAGGGCCTGAACTACGGCGCGGAGCTGCTGCTGGAGATTCCCGCGGGGCAGATGGTGATCGATTCACAGGAAACTTTATCAAAATCATGAACGGACTGACTTGTTTCATTTTGGCGGGGAGCCTAGGTCTCGCGACGGCTGCCGATGTGCCGCTCGGCGATTTCAAAGGACACAGCTATGGGAATTGGAAGAAGACCGGCAAGGCCTTCGATCCCGGTCCGGCTTCAGGCGATCTACTCAAGAGGCTGGAGATCGAGAACTCGGCTGGCGATGGCGTGGCCTCCAGCGAGGTCGAGGGGGACGGACCGGCCGGAACGCTGACCTCTCCCGAATTCAAGATCACCGGACGCTACATTTCCTTCCGGATCGGCGGCGGCGACTACGAGCGCCACGCGTGCATGGATCTGCTGGTGGACGGCAAGGTGGTGAAGAGCGCGACGGGCCGCAATAGCGACCGTCTGATGCCCGCTTCCTGGGACCTGAAAGAATATGCGGGCCGCAGTGCACGCTTGCGCATCACGGATGAAGCGGAGGGCGGCTGGGGGCATATCAATGTCGAGCGCATCCTGATGACCGACAAGCCGGAGGTGATGCCGGTGGAGAAGGGGACGCTCTATCAAGAGGCGCTGCGCCCGCAATTCCACTTCACCGCCCGGCAGTGGATCACGGACCGCCTGAACCCCGGCATGCGCCAGGACGGCTGGCTCAACGATCTCAACGGCCTGGTCTACTACGATGGCGAGTATCACCTCTTCGCGCAGCGCTGGAACAAGTGCTGGATCCACGCGGTGAGCCGGGACCTGATCCACTGGCAGGAACTCGAGCCCGCCTTCTGGGAGGAGAAGCTGGACAGCGGGGTGCAGTCCGGCACCTGCGTGATCGACTACCGGAACAGCTCCGGGCTTTCCCCCGACGAGAAGAACCCGCCGATGGTCGCCTTCTGGACCCGGAACGACAACAAAAGCCACGGGCTATCCTACAGCCTCGATCACGGACGAACCTGGAAGCACTACGACAAGAATCCGTTTCTGGTGTTCCCGGAGCGCGATCCGAAGGTCTTCTGGCACGAGCCCTCCAAGCACTGGGTGATGATGATGTATGGGAATGGCGCGTATCACATCTTCACCTCCACCAATCTGCTCGAATGGAAGAATGAGAACCAGTTGATCAACGACGCATACGAGTGCCCGGACTTCTTCGAGCTGCCGGTGCAAGGCAATCCGGCCGTGAAGAAGTGGGCGCTCGTCCATGCCGATGGAAAATACTCGCTGGGCAGCTTCGATGGCACGCAGTTCAAGGAAGAGACGCCGCGCATCTTCTGCGACATCGGCGGGCACAATTTCTACGCGACCCAGAGCTTCGACAATACGGACAAGGCCGACGGTCGGCGCATCCAACTCGCGTGGATGCGCGGCTCCGACTTTCCCGGCATGCCCTTCAGCCAGCAGGTGTCTTTCCCGTGTGAGCTGACGCTGCGCGAGACCCCGGATGGCCTGCGGATTTTCCGCGAGCCGATCCGGGAGCTGGAGATGCTAGAGCAAGGGGAAGAGAAGTGGAGCAACCGCGAGCTGAAGTCCGGCGAGGAACTTCCACTGGCGAAGTCCGGAGAGCTATTCCGGATCAAGGCGGAGCTGAGCATCCCGGAAGGGGCCAAGCTGACCTTCAATCTGCGGGGCTATCCGGTGATCCTGACATCGAAGACCGTGGAGTCGGGAACCGGGCCGCACGCGGCGCAGGGGGAGGTGAAGAGTGTGGAAATCCTCGTGGACCGGGCCTCGGTGGAGACCTTCGTGAACCAGGGGGAGATCTCGTCCACGCGGTATTTCCTGCCGAAGCAGGAGGGTCTCTCGGTGAAGGCGGAGGGTGGCGAGGTAAAGATTCACTCGATGAGCGTGCACGAGCTCAAGTCGATGTGGGGGGATAAGGGGAAGTAGGGGGGGCGATCGGGCTCTGCGCTACTCCACCTTCTCGTCGTGTAAGAAGGACGGCTCTAACGCTGGGAGCGCGGAGCCACCGGCCCGCAGAATGGTCCGGACCGCTCCGGGTATAGGAAAGACATGCAGAAAGGCGACGGCGCTATCCACCCGCATCGCGCGAATTGCCGGGCGACAAGGGTTGCTTCTGCGGGCCGGTGGCTCCGCGCTCCCAGCGGAAGAGCCGTCCGTGAAGCGGTGAATCCCCTTACCGCACCCGCTCCAGCAACCACGGCAGCAGCGCATCCACGGGCATGCGTTCCTGTTCCATCGAGTCGCGGTGGCGGATGGTGACGGTGCCGGTGTTGGCCGGGTCGTTTTCGCCGAGGGTATCGAAGTCCACCGTGACGCAGAAGGGTGTGCCGATCTCGTCCTGGCGGCGGTAGCGTTTGCCGACGGCCGCGCCTTCATCGTAGAAGACGTTCATCCAGGGCTGGAGCTTCTTCTGGATCTCCTTGGCGATGCGGACCAACTCGGGATTGTTCTTCAGCAGCGGGAAGATGCCGACCTTGACCGGGGCCATGCGAGGGACGAAGCGCAGCACGGTGCGGAGGTCTTCCTTGCCCTTGTCATCGGTGAGGGTTTCCTCATCGAAGGCTTCGCAGATTAGCGCGAGCACGGTGCGGTCGCAACCGGCGGAAGGTTCCACGACGTGGGGCAGAAACTTCTCCTTGGTCTCCTCATCGAAGTAGAGCAGCGGCTTGCCGGAGCCCTTCTGGTGGACGCCGAGGTCGTAGTCGGTGCGGTACGCCACGCCTTCCAGCTCCTGGATGCCGAAGGGGAATTCGTATTCGATGTCGTAGGTCTTCTGCGAGTAGAAGGCGCGCTCGCCATCCGGGATGTCCAGGACATGGAGCTTCTCGCGCGGGATACCGATTTCCCCGTAGAAGGTCAGGCGGGTCTCCAGCCACTCATCGGTCAGGCGCAAGCCATCTTCCGGGCGGCAGAAATACTCGATCTCCATCTGCTCGAACTCGCGGCTGCGGAAGGTGAAGTTCCGCGGGTTGATCTCGTTGCGGAAGGACTTGCCGACCTGGGCGATGCCGAAGGGCAGCTTGATCCGGTTCGAGTCGAGGACGTTCTTGTATTGGACGAAGATCGACTGCGCGGTCTCCGGGCGGAGGTAGGCGATCTGATCACCGGTCGCGCCGAAGTTCGTCTGCAGCATAAGGTTGAACTGGCGGGGCTCGGTGAGCAGGCCGCCGTTCTCCGGATTGAAGGAAGTGGTGCCGGTGACTTCCTCGCGGCGGTCCTCGATCAGCTCGAGTTCCTTCGGGGAGATCTTCTTGTCCGGCATCAGCTCGCCGTAGAACTTGCGGGCGGTCTTGTGGGACTCGATCGGGTCCTTCCCCGGCGCGACCAACACGGCGAAGACGCGCTCGACGCTCCAGTTCGTGGCCTCGTGCTTGGCGCCCTTGAAATAGACCGCTGTGCCGTCCTGTGCCGGGATCTGGTCGGCGCGCAGGCGGGCCTTCGAGAGCAGGCAATCGCACATCGGATCGCTGAATCCACCGACGTGGCCGGAGGAAACCAGCACCTGCTCCATGGTCAGGATCGCGCCGTCCAGGCCGAGCACGTCATCGCGCTCCTGGACGGTCTTGCGCCACCAATATTCCTTGAGATTGCGCTTCAGTTCGGCACCCAGCGGGCCGTAGTCCCAGCACCCGTTGAGACCGCCGTAGAGTTCACCGGCTTGGAAGATGAAGCCGCGGCGTTTGCACAGGGAGACGATTTTCTCCATGCGGGCGGGGTCGGTGAAGTCCTTGTTGGCCATAGGGTCGAGCGGGTCGGGGCGCGGATGGAATCAGGCCGGGCGGCGGGCGGCAAGGCGGGATTATGGCCTTGAAAGGGGGTCTGCACTGCCCTTCGTGCGGCGGAATGGTCCCGGCAAGCCGGTTTGCATGCTTCGCGAACCACGCTAAAGCTCTTGGATGCCAGCCTTCCGCGCATTCCTCGCCCTTCTCCTCGCCACCGCCTCCCAAGCGGCTGATTTGGAAGAGGTCGCCTCCTTCGGCAAAAACCAGCCGATCGGTATGGCGGTGGCTTCACTCCCAAATCGGGTCTTCGTCTCCTTTCCCCACAGGGAGCCCTTCCTCCACGCCCTGACCGAGATCGTGGGCGACCGGCGCAAGCCCTTCCCGGACGAGGAGTGGAACCGCTACGACACCACCAAACCGGAGAGGCATTTCGTGAACGTGCAGGATCTCTTCGTGGATAAGTCAGATGACCTTTGGGTGCTCGATTCCGCGCCGGGTGCGGCGGCCTCGATCTTCGGCAAGGAGAGCGGGGCGAAGGGCGGCTACTTCAAGCTGGTCCGGATCGACCTCGCGAAGAGCGCGGTGGCGAAGGTCTACGATTTCCCCGATCTGCCGAAGGACAAGAGCGCGCTGAATGATGTGTGCGTGGATCTCGGACATGGCTTGGCCTATCTCTCCGATCCGGGGCTGAAGGCGATCGTCGTGCTTGATTTGGAAAGCGGCAAGACACGGATCGCCCTACAGGAACATCCTTCGACCCTTGCGACACCCGGCTTCAAACTCCACCTCGATGGTAAGGATGTCGTGGACGGGGAGGGGAAGGCGTTCTCCTCCAATGTAAACGGGATCGCACTGACGAAGGACGAGAAGTATTTCTACTACCGCGCGATCAATCAGACGAAGCTCTACCGGATCGAGACGAAGTATCTGGCGGATGCCGGATTGCCCGCGGAGGAGCTGGGCAAGAAGGTCGAGGCCGTTGCTGAAACCGGCGTGTGCCATGGCATGGTCGCGGATGCGAAGGGCAACGTCTTCCTCACCGACTCCGCGAGCAAGGCGATCAAGTATGTGACGCCGCAGGGCAAGGTGGAGACCTTGGTAACGGATGATCGTCTGATCTGGCCGGACTCTCTGGGGGTGGGGTCGGACGGATACCTGTATCTAACATGCGCGCAGATCCACCGCCGGCCGGGCTACAATGGCGGCGAGGACAAAGTGAGCTATCCTTACCGGGCGTTCCGGGTGAAGCTGCCGTGAGGGTCGGTTAGAATGGGATGACTCCTGGCTATCGATTTTCAGCTCGCGGCTGGCGGTTCGGTATCGCTTGGAGCATTGCGGGGCTGCCAAGTGCCCACATCTTGCGTTCTACTCCCGATCCCCACGCTCCCGCCTACGGGCGGCCCCACTGGGAGCGCCGTGGCACCGCCGGGCAGAACCCACCCTCGGGCGGGGGACGTATCACGCGGCGCGAATGGAAAGCGCCGTCATGTTCCTGCGGACTAAAATGATGGGAGATCAGTCGGGGACCATTCTGCCGGGCGGTGCCGCGGCGCTCCCAGTGGAGCCGTCCGTTTGTGGCGATGTCGGGATTGCCGGGAGGACGCAGAGGTGGTTAGAGGGCTCTCAAGGCGCACCCGGTGCGAGATCTCCGGCAGCGACCTTGATACTTTTTTGACGCCTTCCGGCAGGGCTTTGACTCCTGCTCCGGGAATCCCGTGGGACGATGGTGGCGAATGAACAACCTCGTCTACCTCGCCGTCACGGCAGGCTTCTTCGGCCTCGCCGTCTGTTACGCCCGCTTCTGCGGCAACCTCTGAAAGCCATGGAAACCATTGTCACCGGGCTGATCGCCCTCGCCCTCCTCGCCTATCTGTTCACGGCCATGATCCGGCCGGAGAAATTCTAACACCCGCTCCCCATGCACGCGAACGATTGGCTTCAACTCGCCCTCTTCCTGGGCATCCTGGCCGCGATTACCAAACCGGTCGGGATCTATCTCACGCGGGTCCTCGACCCGCATGGCAAGACCTGGCTCGATCCGGTACTACGCCCGGTCGAACGGCTCACTTACAAGGTGATGGGCGTCGACAAGGACAAGGAGCAGGATTGGAAGGGCTACACCTTCGCCCTCCTGCTCTTCAGCCTCGTGGGCCTCTTCTTCACCTACGCGATCCTGCGGCTCCAGCATCTGCTGCCGCTGAATCCCGAGGGGCTGCCGGCCTTGAGCCCGGCGCTGGCCTTCAATACCGCGGTCAGCTTCACCACCAACACGAACTGGCAGAGCTACGGGGGTGAGTCCACGATGTCGTACTTCTCCCAGATGGTCGGACTGACCTTCCACAACTTCGTCTCGGCGGCGACCGGTATCGGGATCGCGGCGGCACTGGTGCGGGGGATCGCGCGGCACTCCGCATCCACCCTTGGGAATTTCTGGGTCGATCTGGTGCGCACCACTTACTACCTGCTGCTCCCGGTCTGCGTGGCCATCGCGGTCTTCCTGGCCTCGCAGGGCATGGTCCAGAACTTCAAGGGCTACGATACCGCGCAGGTGGTGGAGGCCCGGACGGTGCAGGTGGAAAGCACCAATGACGCCGGTGAAACGGTGACCACCCCGACCATCGTGGACCAGCAGAAGATCGTCCAGGGCCCGATGGCTTCACAGGTGGCGATCAAGATGCTCGGCACCAATGGCGGCGGCTACGTGAACGCGAATGCGGCCCATCCTTTTGAGAATCCCACGCCGCTCTCGAACTTCGTGCAGATGCTTTCGATCTTCGCGATCGGCAGCGGCCTCACTTGGTATCTCGGCAAATCGACGGGCAATCAGAAGCACGGCTGGTCCGTGTGGGCGGCCATGATGATCCTCTTCGTCGCTGGCACCCTGACCTGCTGGTGGGCGGAGGCGCAGGGCAATCCGATCCACCAGGCGCTCGGCGTGGCGGTGGCGGATGGCAATCTCGAGGGCAAGGAGGTGCGCTTCGGCATCTTCAATTCCTCGCTCTTCGCGGTGATCACGACCGCGGCCTCCTGCGGTGCGGTGAATGCGATGCACGATTCCTTCACGGCCCTCGGCGGCTTGATCCCGCTCTTCATGATGGAGCTGGGCGAGGTGGTCATCGGCGGCGTGGGCGCAGGGCTCTACGGCATGATCGTCTTCGTGATTCTCGCGGTCTTCATCGCCGGCCTGATGGTCGGCCGCACGCCGGAGTATCTCGGCAAGAAGATCAATGCCTTCGAGGTCAAGATGGCGATGCTCGCGCTGCTGGTGCTGACGATGTTGATCCTGGGCTTCACCGCCTGGGCCACCGTGGCGGATTGGGGACTCGCCGGGCTGAACAACTCCGGCCCGCACGGCTTCAGCGAGATCCTGTATGCCTACAGTTCGGTCACGGCCAACAACGGCAGCGCCTTCGCCGGCCTCACGGCGAACCCTGCCAACGGCGATCCGCACTACAATGTCACGCTGGGCATCGCGATGCTGATCGGCCGCTTCCTGATGATCGTGCCGGTCATGGCCCTGGCCGGCTCTTTGGTGAAGAAGAAGATCTCACCGCCCAGCCCCGGCACCTTCCCGGTCTCCGGCGGAACCTTCACGGTGCTTCTGATCGGCACCGTGTTGCTGATCGGCGCGCTCAACTTCCTGCCCGCCCTCGCCCTCGGCCCGATCGTCGAACACTTCCTGATGCAGGGCGGCAACCTGTTCTAACACCTCATCTCAAATCTCAAATCTCAAATCTCAAATCTCAAATCTCAAATTTCCATCCCATGTCCACTCAAGCTCCATCCCTCTTCGACCAGGCCATCGTGCTGCCTGCGCTCGCGGAGTCGTTCAAGAAACTCGATCCACGCCTGATGGTGAAGAACCCGGTGATGTTCGTCACCGAGGTGGGGGCGGTGCTCACCACCGTCTCGATCTTCACCAGCAAGGACAGCCACGGATTCATCATCCAGCTCGCCGTGTGGCTCTGGTTCACGGTGCTGTTCGCGAACTTCGCCGAGGCCGTCGCGGAGGGCCGCGGCAAGGCCCAGGCGGACAGCCTGCGCAAGGCCCGCAAGGACACCATCGCCCGCCGCCTCGGGAAGAATGGAAAGGAAGAACCGGTGCCCGCCAACGCCCTCGAGAAGAACGACACGGTCGTCTGCGAGACCGGCGACGTGATCCCTGCCGACGGCGAGGTGATCGAAGGCATCGCCAGCGTCGATGAAGCGGCCATCACCGGCGAGTCCGCCCCGGTGATCCGCGAGAGCGGCGGCGACCGCAGCGCCGTGACCGGCGGCACCCGCGTGATCAGCGACCGCATCGTGATCAAGATCACCTCGGAGAAGGGCAATACCTTCCTCGACCGGATGATCGCGATGGTGGAAGGCGCGACGCGTCAGAAGACTCCGAACGAGATCGCGCTGACGATCCTGCTCTCGGCGATGACCCTGATCTTCCTGCTGGTCTGCATCACCCTGAAGCCCTTCGGCATCTACGCCGGGATGGAATTCACCACACCGGTGCTGGTCGCGCTGCTGGTCTGCCTCATCCCGACGACGATCGGCGGCTTGCTGAGCGCCATCGGCATCTCGGGCATCGACCGTTTGATCCGCCGCAATGTGATCGCCACCAGCGGTCGTGCGGTGGAAGCGGCGGGCGATATCGACGTGCTCTTGTTAGACAAGACCGGCACGATCACCATCGGCAACCGCATGGCCTCCGCTTTCCTGCCCGCTCCGGGCGTGACCGAACAGCAGCTCGCCGATGCCGCGCAGCTCGCCTCGCTCGCCGATGAAACGCCCGAAGGCCGCAGCATCGTGGTGCTGGCGAAGGAGCTGTTCAACATCCGCGCCCGCGAACTCCAGCAGCCGCACGCGACCTTCGTGCCCTTCACCGCGCAGACCCGCATGAGCGGCGTGGACATGGATGGCCGCAGCATCCGCAAGGGCGCGGCAGAGTCCGTGCAGCGCTGGGTGGAAGGCCAGGGTGGCCGCTTCCCGGCGGATGTCACCCATGCCGTGGAAGCCGCAGCCCGCGCCGGCCGCACGCCGCTGGTGGTGGCCGAAGGGACGCAGGTGCTCGGCGTCGTCGAGCTGAAGGACGTGGTGAAAGGCGGCATCAAGGAGCGCTTCGCCCAACTCCGCAAGATGGGCATCCGCACCGTGATGATCACCGGCGACAACCCGATGACCGCCGCCGCCATCGCCGCGGAAGCCGGTGTGGACGACTTCATGGCCCAAGCCACGCCGGAGGATAAGCTCAAGCGCATCCGCGCCGAACAGGCAGCGGGCCACCTGGTCGCGATGACCGGCGACGGCACCAACGACGCACCCGCCCTTGCCCAAGCCGATGTCGGCGTGGCGATGAATACCGGCACCCAGGCCGCCCGGGAAGCCGGCAACATGGTCGACCTCGACAGCAACCCGACCAAGCTCATCGAGATCGTGGAGATCGGAAAGCAGCTCCTGATGACCCGCGGATCCCTGACCACCTTCTCGATCGCCAACGACGTGGCCAAGTACTTCGCCATCATTCCCGCGATGCTCATGGTCACCTTCCCGGCGATCTCGCCGCTGAACGTGATGAAGCTCGCCTCACCGCAGAGCGCCATCCTCAGCGCGGTGATTTTCAATGCCCTCATCATCATCGCCCTGATCCCGCTGGCTCTCAAGGGCGTGGCCTACAAGCCGCTGGGCGCGATGGTCGTGCTGCGGCGCAACCTGCTCGTCTACGGGCTTGGCGGCCTGCTTCTGCCCTTCGCCGGCATCAAGGCCATCGACCTCGTTGTTTCGAACCTTCACCTCGTCTGAATCATGAACTCGTTCTTCACTGAAATCCGCAGCGCGGTCGGCTCGACCGCCGTCCTCGCCGTCGCCTGCTGCGGCGTCTATCCGCTGGTTGTCACCGGTATCACCCGCACCGCCTTCCATGACAAGGCCGACGGCAGCTTGATCAAGGATGCCGATGGCAAGATCCGCGGCTCGGCCTTGCTCGGTCAGGTCTTCACCGGCGAAACCTACTTCCACTCCCGGCCCTCCGCCGCGGGTGCGAATGGCTACGACGCGGCCAGCTCCAGCGGCAGCAATCTCGGCCCGACCTCGCAGAAGCTCGCCGACCTGATCAAGGAACGGGTGGCGGCCTACCGGACCACCAATGGCCTCGCCGAGAACCAGGAAGTTCCCGCCGATGCCGTCACCGCCTCGGGCAGCGGCCTTGACCCGCACATCAGCCCCACGAACGCCGCCTTGCAGGCATCGCGCGTGGCGAGGGCCCGCAATCTCCCGGTGGAAAAAGTGAAGGAGCTGATCGAGAGTAATACCGAGAAACCCGACCTCGGCATCTTCGGCGACGCCGGGGTCAATGTCCTCAAACTCAACCTCGCGCTCGACGCGATCGCCCCATGAAACGGATTGCTCCCTTCCTGATCGCCTTCTTGATCCTCGATGCGGTGGTCATGGCCTGGTGGTTCACGCGCGATCGGAACGCCATGCCGCTGCCGGACGAGAGGTAGGTGGCGATGGAGCGGCTCGTGGAATCGCAGGTGGGACCTCGCTATTTCCAACCGGAGCCAGACACGAAATTGGACGAACAAGGGGTCTTATGGCTCGATTCCACGAAGGCGAACGAACAGTTGCCGAGAATCTTGGGCGAGCGGAAGTGGGGCGACTCAGAGAAAGACAAGGTGATGAAACTCGTGGAAGAAACTTCCGAGCCGCATCCGTCCCGCGTGGTCGGCGGCCGGAGGATCAATCTGGCGAAGCTGAACGTGGCGCTGGACGAGCTGCCTTGACGGGAGCCGGAATGTGTCACACGATTGTGTCACAATGAAGACGACGAATATCCGCGAGCTCAAACACGCGACTTCCACCGTTCTCGAATGGGTGGAAAGGGGCGAGACCGTGCAGATCACCCGCCACAACAAGGTGGTGGCGATTCTTTCGCCCCCACTGGAAGAAAAGCGGACGAAGATCAAGCGGCCGGATTTCGAAGCGCGACTGAAGGAGATCTTCGGCGACCGGATCCTGCCGAGCACCGGCCAAGACATCATGGACTACGACCGCGGCGAACGATGAAAGCTTACGCCGACACGGGGTTCCTCGTCTCCGTCCATTTCCCCGATGCAAACAGCGCATCTGCCGTGAAGAGGATGAAGAGGCAAGCTCTGCCTCTTGCTTGGACCTGGCTTCATGAGCTTGAGTTCAAGAACGCGATCCGGCTGAAGGCGTTCCGCAAGGAACTAGATCCCAAGGAGATCCTGAAGGTGTTGAATGGGCAGGCGGCGGACGTCAGTGCGGGGGTATATATTCCGGCTCTTCCATCCCCGGTCGATTGTGCGAGGGAGGCGGAGCGGCTTAGCGCGGTCTTCAGTCCAAGCCTCGGCACGCGCTCGCTCGATATCCTGCATGTCGCCCACGCCTTGGTTCTGGGAATTCCGGAATTCCTCACCTTTGACAAGCGTCAGGCCGCTCTTGCTAAGGCAGCGGGATTGTCGGTGCCCGCGCTCTAGAATTATGACCTCCGACTACCGTCCCGATCCCGACCGCCTTCTCGCCCAGGTCCAGCGCGAGGAACGGGAGCGTCGCGCCGGACGGCTCTTCATCTTCCTGGGGATGTGCCCGGGAGTGGGGAAGACCTATGCCATGTTGCAGGCGGCGCGGCAGCGGCGGGCCGAGGGCGTCAAGGTCCTGGCCGGCGTGGTCGAGACGCACGGGCGGGCGGAAACGGCTGTCCTGTTAGAAGGGCTCGAACTGCTGCCGCAGCGGAAGATCGAACACGGCGGCCATTTGTTGGAAGAGTTCGACCTGGACGCCGCCTTGTCGCTCAGGCCGGAGCTGCTGCTGGTCGACGAGCTCGCCCACACCAACGCCACCGGCAGCCGCCACAGCAAGCGCTACCAAGACGTGCTGGAGCTACTGGATAGCGGGATCGACGTCTACACCACGCTCAACGTCCAGCACATCGAGAGCCAGGTGGACACCGTCCGGCAGATCACCGGCGTGACGGTGCAGGAGACCGTCCCCGACTCGATCCTGGACCGCGCGCAGGAGATCCAGTTGATCGATCTCAGCGTGGAGAAGCTGCTCCAGCGGATGGCGGAGGGGAAGGTCTATCAGAGCGAACGCGCCCACGCCGCCTTCGACGGCTTCTTCCGCGAAGGCAACCTGACGGCACTGCGCGAGATGGCGCTGCGTTTCACGGCGGAGCGTGTGGACCGGGACCTCGAGGACTTCCGGCGCGCGCGCCGGGACTCCAGCCCTTGGAAGACGAATGCGCGGCTGCTGGTCGGCGTCGCTCCCACTCCGTATTCGGAGAGCTTGGTGCGCTGGACCCGGCGGGCGGCGGCACGCATCGGCTGCCCGTGGATCGGCGTGTGGGTGGAAGGCGTGAAGCCGCTGCGGCCGGGCGAGGAGGAATTGCTCGCCCGCGGCCTGGCGCTGGTGCGGAAGCTCGGCGGCGAGGTGGTGCACGTCACCGGCAATGACGTGGCTTCCGCGCTGTTAGAGGTCGCGCGCGACCGCAACGTCGGCCAGATCGTGGTTGGGAAATCCGATGGCAAGCGTTTCTGGAAATCCACCCTAACAGACCGGGTGATCGCCGGTAGTGGCGATATCGATGTCTGCGTGGTGCGGCCCTTCGCCGGGAAGAAGCCCAAGCGCGGCTCGGAGGTCGTGCCACCGGCGGCGTCGCGCTGGAAGGACTATGCCAGCGCTGCCGGCCTGACCGCCCTGGTGACGGTGGCCGCTTGGCTTGCCGCCCCGCTCACCGGCTACATGGTCCCGGCCTTCGGCTACCTTTTCGCCATCGTGCTGGGCTCGCTGCGCTGGGAGCGCGGAGCGACCCTGCTGATGGCGGCCGTGTCGGGATTCGCTTGGAACTACCTCTTCATTCCTCCCCGCTTCACCTTCCACGTGGATAAGCCGGAGGACATGGCGATGCTCGCCAGCTTCTTCGTCATTGCCCTCGCGATGGGCCATCTCACCACGCGGCTGCGGCTGCGGGAGACCGCGGAGCGGCAGCGCCAGCGGCACACGGATGCGCTGCTGCGGGTGACCCAGCAAGCGGCCCTGAATCCGGAGGGCGCGCGCGGCCTGGAGGCGGCCTTGCGGGTGATCGAGTCCATTCTCGGCGGCCAAGTGGCATTGCTCACCCGTCAGGACGACCATTCGCTCGGTTCCGGTGCTCATGCCGCGAGCGCCTTCCAGCCCGGCGACACCGAGTTCGCGGTGGCGGCATGGGCCTTCGCCAATCACCAGATCGCCGGGCGCTTCACCGATACCCTGCCCTCCGCGGAAGCCACCTGGTTCCCGCTGCAGACGGCGACCTCGACGATGGGCGTGCTCGGGCTGAAGCGGCAGGTGGAGAACCTGGACTTCACCGAGCGGCAGGCGATGGAAGCCTTCGCGCTGCAGCTCGCACTCGTCTTGGAGAAAGAGCATTTCATCGAGGCGGTCCAGCATGCCGAGCGCCTTGAGGAAGGCGAGAAGCTGCGCCGCGCGCTTTTCGATAGCGTCTCCCACGAGCTGAAGACACCCATCGCCGTGATCCGCGCGGCCGTAGAGGCGGGCGGTCGCGAGGATCCCCGTCTCGTCGAGATCGATACCGCGTCCCGCCGCCTCCAGCGGATCGTGGATGGCCTCTTGCAGATGACCCGTCTGGAGGCCTCCGTCATCGAACCGAGACCGGAATGGTGCGATGTGAATGACATCGTTTCGGACGCGATCGAAGCAACAGGCGATGCCCTCAAGCGCCATCCGCTCAAGCTCGACCTGCCCGCCGACCTGCCGCTGGTGAAGACGGATCACAACCTGCTGGAGCAATGCCTGATCAATCTGCTCCACAATGCCGCGGTCCACACTCCGGAGGGCACGCGGATCGAGTTCAGTGCCGCGCGTCTTCCGCAGGGCATCGGGTTCACGCTGCGCGATCATGGCAAGGGCCTTGGGGAAGGGGAGGAGCGCCGGATCTTCGGGAAGTTCTACCGCTCCCCCGGTGCACCCGCGGGTGGCACCGGCTTGGGCTTGTCGATCGTGAAGGGCTTCCTGCGCGCGCTTGGCGGGGAGGTCGCGGCGCGCAATCATCCCGCGGGCGGCGCGGAGTTTACCATCCGCCTGCCCGCCGAAACCATGGAACCCAGCGCCGCCGCCATCGCCTCCGGACCGTGATTGCCCTCATCATCGACGACGAGATCCAGATCCGCCGCCTGCTCCGGCTGGCGCTGGAGTCTCGCGGCTACGAGGTCCATGATGCGGAGAACGGCCAGCTCGGCCTGCAAGGCTGCGCGCTTCACCGCCCGGATGTCGTCCTGCTCGATCTCGGCCTGCCCGACATGGATGGCCTCGATGTCCTGCGCCGCCTGCGCGAGTGGAGCAGCGTGCCGGTGCTGATCCTCTCTGTTAGGGACGAGGAGAAGGGCAAGATCGCCGCGCTCGAAAGCGGTGCCGACGACTACGTCACCAAGCCCTTCGCCACCGGCGAATTGCTCGCCCGCCTTGCCGCCATCCAGCGCCGGCATCACGGCAATGAAACGCCGGAGATCGTCTTCGGCCCCCTCCTCGTCCGCCTCGACCGCCACGAAGCGATCCTCAAGGGCGAGGAACTCAAACTCACTCCCACCGAGTTCGCCTTCCTCCGCACGCTTGTCCGCCATCCCGGCAGGATCGTCACCCAGCGCCAGCTCCTTCGCGAAGTCTGGGGTCCGCAAGCCGAGGAGCAGACGCACTACCTGCGCGTCTACGCCAACCTGCTCCGCAAGAAGCTCGGCGACCTCCTCCTGATCCGCAACGAACCCGGCATCGGCTACCGCATCACCGAGCCCCTCTAGCCCCCAATCTCAAATCTGAGATCTCAAATTTCAAATACCATGACCCGCTGCCCCTGGCTCCCCGCCGACCGCGAACTTTACGTCGAATACCACGACACCGAATGGGGCGTGCCCTCCCGCGACGGACGCTACCTCTTCGAGATGATCAACCTGGAGGGTGCCCAGGCCGGGCTCTCGTGGTGGACGGTCCTCCAGAAGCGCGAGCATTACCGCAAGGTCTTCCACAACTTCGTGCCCGAGAAGGTCGCCAAGATGAAGGACAGCGAATTGGAGAAGCTCGTCCTCGATCCCGGCATCATCCGCCATCGCGGCAAGATCGAAGCGGTCCGCGCCAATGCCCAGGCTTGGCTCGCCTTGCAGAAAGAGGGTGACCCGGTCGAGTGGCTGTGGAGCTTCATCGGCGGCAAACCTCGGATCAACTCGCCGAAGGGAGTGGGCGAGATCCAAACAAAGACCGCCGAGTCCGACGCCCTCAGCAAGGCCCTCCGCAAGGCCGGCTTCAACTTCGTCGGCTCCACCACCATGCACGCCTTCATGCAAGCCGTCGGGATGGTGAACGATCACACCGTGGACTGCTTCCGGTATCGGAAATAGAAGTGTCCGATCCGTCCTACACCCTTAGGGGTTTCGGACGGATCGGACAGAGCTAGCGCCGGTTCTTCCCGCCACAGCTTCTTGGAGGGTCGGGTAGGGTGGGAGGGTAAGAATCGTTTCCTTCTCTCCCGGCCTGTCCGATCCGTCTCATTCCCCTAGGGCGGTCGGACGGATCGGACGGTGCCTGCCTTACTGCACCGGTGCCATCAGGCGCGCGACCCGGCAGGCCAGGCGGAACCAGAAGGCGCGTGCGGTGAAGTCGGACACCTTGACCGGCTCCGAGTTCCCGAAGTCGTTCTCCAGCATCTCCGCCACTTCTCCGACAAAGACGGGATCGGGAGTCAGGCCGGAGATTTCGAAGTTCAGGCGGAAGGAGCGGTTGTCCAGATTCGCGGTGCTCACGCAGGCCAGCTTGTTGTCGACCAGTATCACCTTCTGATGGAGGAAGCCCTTCTTGAAGCGGTAGAGCTTCACGCCGAAGGGAATGGTCTGCTCATAGTAGGTAAAGGCGGAGAGCCACACCAGCAGGTGATCCGCCTTCTCGGGAATCAGGATCCGCACGTCTGCTCCCCGGATCGCCGCGGCTTGCAGGGCGGTAAGAACGCCGCCATCCGGCACGAAGTAGGGCGAGGCGATCCAAAGCCGCTCCTGGGCGGAATTCGCCGCCTCCGCCACCACCAGTTGCCACGAATCCGCAGGGTCGGCAGGGCCGGTGGGAATGATCGCCGCCACCTGATCCGCGGTATGTTCCTGGCCGGTCCATTCGAGATCCGGCACTTCATCGGTGGCCCAGTTCCAGTCCTCGATGAAGACGAGCTGGATCGCCTGGACGGAGGGTCCCTTCAGCTTGAGGTGGGTGTCCCGCCACGCCCCGAAGCGCTGGTCGCGGCCCAGATACTCGTCGCCCACGTTGAGGCCGCCGATGAATCCCTCCTTGCCATCCGCCACCACGATCTTGCGGTGGTTGCGGAAGTTGATCTGCAGCCGCGACCACCAGTGGCGGTTCGCGCCGAAGTGGCTGCAGTGGATGCCCGCCTCCTTCATCTCGTTCAGGTAGCTCCGGCTCAGGCGGTGCGAGCCGATCTCATCAAAAAGAAAATACACCTGCACTCCTGCTTTCGCCCGCGCGATCAGCGCGTCCTTGAAGCGCGTGCCGATGCGGTCGTTCTTCACGATGAAGAAATTCACCAGCAGGTATTTCTCCGCCGCGTGGATCGCCTTGAAAATGGACTCGAAGGTCTCTTCGCCATCGATCAGCAGGGTCAATTCATTGCCCCGCGTGAAAGGCAGTCCTCCCAGGAATTGCGCGGCCCTTCCGAAGGCGTCATCCGGCTTGATCTCGTATTCCCGCAGCCGCCGGTGCATGTCGTCGGACAGCTTGAGCAGCTCCGCATCATCGCTGCGGCGGGCCCGCACGTAGCCGGAGAAGCGGCTCCTGCCTGCGACCCAGTAGATCGGCACCGCGATCCACGGCGCGGCGATCAGCGAGACCATCCACGCGATCGTCCCCTGCGAGGTCCGCACCGTCATGATCGCATGGATCACGTGCAGGATGCCGATGACATGGAGCAGCACGATCCCCGCGCCGACGAGGTAGGGGATGGAGTGGAGATCGGGCATCGGGGGATGTTAGGCGCGGGAATCCGCATGGCCAAGCCCGGAGGCTGGGGATAAAGCGTCAACGGGTGGGATAGGCTTCACAGCCGGATCTTCAATCCGAGTTCTTCCTTCATCGTCAGCAGGGCCTCGGCATTTCCCTTCGCGTCATCCACCGGATGGTGCGTGTGCTTGGTCTTCCGCAGGTGCTTGAAGGTCACGAAGGTGTCCTTGGCCAGGCCCTTGTAGAGGGATCCCAGGTTGGTCGAGGAAAAGCCGAAGGGATTCGCGCCGGTGAAGTGGTGGAAGTACCAGTTGATGAACTGCCAGTCGAAGCCGTTGTTGTCCGAGATGAACATCAGCCGGTCGCTGGAGATGCCGCGCAGCCAGACGGCGAAGTCCCGCATCACCGCTTCCGGCTCGGGGAATTCCAGCGTCTGCTCGCGCGTGAATCCGCTCACGGCGAGGGCCTGCGGGATCCAGTTTTCCGAGATCGGCCGGAGCTGTCCGTAAAAGGTCCGCGAGAGCCCGGGCTCCACGACGACCGCGCCGAAGCTGATCATCGAGTAGTCGCCCGGGATCGGGCCATCGGCTTCGATGTCGACCATGATGTAGCTCATGGCCGAAGTGTGGATGTCCCGGAGGGCGGAACTCAAGTTCTCATCGCTACGGCTTCCCGGCGGGACCGGCCGGCCAGTCGAGCAGGATATTCCAGCGGTAGATGCGCTCGTGCGGCAGCGTGGGGGAGAATTCGTTGTCGATCTTGTCGTAGACGTTTTTCGGCGGGGTGAGCACCGCGTCCTTGCCGTGGATGAAGTCCTGGTCTTCGACGATGGTCTTGTAGGCCTTGTTCAGGGCGAGGGCGCGTTCCGGGCAAGGGGTGATCAGGTCGTACACGTCCTTCGCGTCCTTGAGCTTCTCATGATCGAGGGTGCCGTTCGGGCGGTACCATTTCTTGGACATCTCCTCGTTGTTGCGGAACTCGCTTCCGCCGCCGGCGCGGGCCAGATAGGTGGCGATCTCGCCCACGGTTTCGCCCTTGTTAGGCGCATCGGCCATGCCCTTCAGGTCCAGGTAGCCCCAGCCTGCCGCCCCGTCCATCTTGCGGGGGAAACTGAAGGTCTTGTCGATGGTGGAGCCCACCGAATTGTGACAACCCATGCAGGAGAAATTCTCCTCGTAGGTCATCGTGCGAAGGCGGCCCTTGCGGTCTTCGATGAAGCCGTGCAAGGCCCAGCCGTTGCCGTTGTCGAGCCCGTAATGTCCCAGATCGTAGTAAGACGGCAGGTTGCCCGCTTCCTTTTCGATCGCCTCCAGGGCGTATTTGCGGGCATACATCGGCTTCGAATAGGCCTTCGCCTTTTTCGAATATCGCACTTCCTTCATGCGGGTCGAGGGGCCGATGCCGCCATCGTCCGCCACGCCCACGTAGCGGACGGTGTGGAGGAATTCCGTGCCTTCGGGATAGAGGTGTCGCTCCACTTGCAAGCTTTCAGCCGCTCCTGCCCAACTGCCGGCCTTGGCGATGGCTCGCGCGATTCCGGTCGAACCGTCGCCATCCAGATCCTTGCCGACGACGGCTTCATCGACCGGCAGGCAGCTGATGCGGTCGAGGCCCTTGATGTTCGCTTCCAGGATCGCGAGGTTGGCCTTGTAGATCTCGATCGAGGGCTTGCCCTGCTTGTCGGTTCGGTAGGCGGAGGGCAGGCGGATCATCACGTCATCGGTCGAGCCGTTGGTCGGCCAGAAGGTGCTGGGGAAAGGCTTGTAGTTGAAGGCTACCCACTGGCTGCCGTCCTTGGCGAAGCCGTGCTCGTCGAAGGCGTCCGGGCCCAGATGGAGATCCTTCAGATCGGGGATCCAGCCCTTGAAGCCGGCCTGGCGGAGGCGGGACGGGAGCTCGGAGTAGTTGTCGCCGCGGATCCAGTCGATGATCTCCTTGTTACCGATCTTCGCGATCCGCGCGCTGCGGTCCTCGAAGAGGTTCTTCCAGTGGTTGGTCATGCCGACCTCGCTAAAGCTGTAGGCCTCCTGCAGGTCGGCGTCGTTCATCACGTTCTCGCGGCCTTCGATGGTGTCCTGGTGGCAGACGTAGCACGAGTTGTTGAGGCCCTCGTTGCGGGTATAACACTGCGGCGGGACGACCGCTTCGGCATTCGAGAGCGTGTGGACCGGCGCGACCTCCGGCAGCGGCGGGAGCACCGCGTCGCTGGTGCGCAGGATTCCCAGGATCTGCTCGTGGAGCGGCAACTCTTCCGCCATGGCGGGAGTGAATCCGGCGAGGCTGCCGGCGAGGAGGATGCGGAGGGACTTTTTCATTCGGACGGTGGGTTGGCAAATAGCAACCAAGGGCGGACCCGGGAGAGTCCGCCCTTGGTGACATGAGCTACGGCAGTTCCCGGAAGTTATTGGTTGGTGTTGCGAGTGCCCTTCTGAAGCGACTTCAGGAAGCCTTGGTTCGGGATGTGGGTCAGGTTGAACATCCAGACCGAGTCGCCCAAGCCGTTCGGCACGACCGCGAGGTCGGTGCTGGTCGGGTGCTGGACGCTGACGGCATACTCGAGCGGGTTGGCGGGGTTGAAGATCATGCCCGTCGCTTCGGAGCCGTTCACGCGGATGCTCATGAAGTGGTCGAGCGATTCGGCCACCCCGTCGCTGTTCTTGTCACGGATGAACCAAATATCCCCCCCGGTGGCGGAGCCGTTCGGGGCATCTTCGACGACATAGACATTTCCCAGCGCGTCCAAGGCGATGTTGTCCGGCGAATTGAAGGTGCCGGTGGTGGGGGAGAAGCCGACGTTCTTGGGGGATGAGGCGCTGACCATCGTGCGCACGATGGCCTTGCCCGTGGCGACGGAGGGCTTGTTGCGCGGGCGCTCGTCGAGGATCTCGATCGAGATCACCGCGTTCTCCGAAGTGACGGCGACGAAGACCATTTCGTTGCCGTTGTTAGAGCGGCTCACGGACATGTCTTCCGGGCGGCCGTAGGGGGTGCCACCCGCATCATCCGCGGCGCGTCGACCGCCGAGGCCGACGTCGGCGAAGGGATCGGAAATGCCCGGGAGCGGCACGCCGTTCTTGTCGGTCAAGGGAACCCAGGTGGCGGGGCCCGTGCGAGCGGTACCGGCGGGTTGCTGATTCCAGTCCTGGGCGGGATTGCCGCCGCAGGGCAGGAAGCTGTCGACGGAAAGTACGAAGGTTTGCCCGGCGGTGTAGTCGCCCGGGGTCTTCATCACGAATTTGTAGATCGAGCCGGAGTTGAACTCGTCGATGAAGTAAATGGTGTCCTTGAACTTCTCGCTGAAGTTGATGCCTTCGTGGGCGACGTTCGGGATGCTTTCCAACACGCGGTGCTGAATCTGGGTGGCATCGGCGAGCGGGTTGAGGATTTCCACCACGCGGCCGTAGCCGGCCCACTCCTCCGCGAGGAAGAGGGTGTTGTTCGGGGTCCAGCGGCTGGGGTCGAAAGCGCCGTAGTCATTTGCCCAATTCCCGACGGCTCCCTGCTGGTCGCCGGCGAGGATCACCTCGGACGAATTGTCGTAGAGGCTCACCCGGGTACAGCCTGCGCCGATCGGAGTCTCATGCGGGATGAAGAGGTAGCTGCCGGTGGGATCGAAGGAAAGCATGTCGAACATCGAGGCGCTGGTGCCTTGGCCGGGGACGCGGATGATGGACTGATCCGGGCTCAGGACCTGGTCTTCGACTTCACGCAGGCTCACGATGTTTTTCTGGTGGATCCCCTCCGGAGCGACCCAAGGGGAAGCGTGTTCGCCAAGGGTGGCTGCGGGCACCACCGGGGCGGATCCGGTCAAGGGTGTGAACCAGATATCGGTGCCTGCCAGGGCGAAGTGCGAGCCGGCGAGGAGGGCCGTGATCGCGAGTTGTTTGCGCATGGATTGGTGTTTCATATCGGTGGGACGTTGCATTTTGGATTGGGGGAGGCGGGGGAAACGGACATTTCCCGATTGCCGGTGAGATGGGGCCAGATGCGTTTGAAATGCGCATCGCTTTCGGTGTGCCGAAGTCTTCACGTGGCAATTGCGTCGCAGGACGGGGCCGCGGGATCCGCCCTCCGTGACGTCGCTGTTGCAATCGGCGGGCGAGCGTATCGGCTGGCTTGAAGAGGGTGTCCGCCGCGTCTAGGTTCTCCCCGTGATCTACCTCGATGCCAACGCCACCACGCCGCTTTTGCCGGAGGTGCTCGATGTCATGCTGCCTTGGCTGCGCGAGGGCTTCCACAATCCGAATGCGAGCTATCGCGGTGCGAAGGCGGCGCGGCTGGCGATCGAGGAAGCGCGCGGGCAGGTCGCCGCGCTGATCGGTGCGGAGCCGGACGAGATCGTCTTCACCGGCGGCGGCACCGAGAGCACGAATGCGGCCTTGAAATGGCTGGCACGCCTGGTCGGGCGGAAATCCGGCAAGGTGATCACCAGCGCCATCGAGCACAGTGCGGTGCTCAAGCCGGTGGATACTTTCGAGGAGGTCGGCTACGCGGTGACCCGCGCCGGTGTCGATGCGGGCGGTCGCCTCAAGCTGGATGAATTCGAAGCCGGGTGCGAAGCGGCGAAAGAGGGCGGGGGATTCGCCTCGCTGATGTGGGTGAACAACGAAACCGGCGTGATCCAGCCGATAGAGGAAGCCTGCGCGATCGCGAAGGAGAACGGTCTCGCTTTCCATACGGATGCGATCCAGGCGGTCGGGAAAATTGCCGTGGATGTCCGCGAGGTACCGGTGGATTTTCTCTCGCTTTCCGCCCACAAATTTCACGGTCCGAAAGGGGTCGGCGCGCTCTACATCCGCAGCGGCTGCCGCTTCGAGCCGCTGCTGCGCGGGGGCGGTCAGGAGAAGGACCGCCGCAGCGGTACTGAAAATACGGCAGGCATCGTAGGTCTAGGCAAGGCCGCGGAACTCGCCGCTACCCGCCTCGCCGCAGGGGAGAACCCGCGGGCCCTGCGCGGTGCCTTCGAGGCGAAGATTGTCGAGACGGTGCAAGGGGTGACGGTGAATGGCGACCTGCTGCACCGCCTTCCGGGCACCAGCCACCTTTCCTTCACCGGCTGCGAGGCGGCGGGCTTGCTGATCTTGTTAGACGATCTCGGCATCGCCTGCTCCGCCGGGTCCGCCTGCATGACCGGAAAGCAGAAGCCCTCCCACGTCCAGAAGGCGATGGGCTTCACCGACGCGAAAGCGAAGAGCAGCCTGCGCTTCGGCTTCTCCTGCCTCAACACCATGGACGAAGCCCTCGCCGCCGCAACTGCCGTCGCGAAAGCGGTCGAGAAGCTGCGGCGGGTCCAAGGCGGCAGCACCGGGCCGGTGGTAGTCTACTCGCCGTGAGCGACTGCCCCGGCGAATTTCACCGGCCTCTGTTCATTTCCGTGTATTCCGTGTATTCCGTGGTTTTCATGCTTTCTTCCCGCCATGCCAAACGCCCTCGCGCAGGAAACTTCCCCCTACCTTCTCCAGCATGCGCACAATCCCGTGGATTGGCAGCCGTGGAGCGAAGGTGCCTTCGAGCAGGCTGAGAAGGAAGACAAGCTGGTCTTCCTCTCGATCGGCTACTCGACCTGTCACTGGTGCCACGTGATGGAGCGGGAGAGCTTCGAGAACGAGGCGATCGCCGCGGTGATGAATGCGAACTTCATCTGCGTGAAGGTGGACCGTGAGGAACGCCCGGACATCGATGCCACCTACATGGCCTTCGTCCAGGCGACGACCGGGCAGGGCGGCTGGCCGATGAGTGTGTGGCTGACGCCGGAGGGCAAGCCGGTGGTCGGCGGGACTTATTTCCCGCCGGAGGACCGCTATGGGCGTGCTGGATTTCCGAAGCTTTGCGGGGAAATTGGTCGGCTCTGGAAGGTGGACCGCCCGCGGATGCTGGATAGCGCGGCGAAGATCATGGCGCATCTCCGGCAGGAGTCCGAATCGGATGCGGTCGTCACGGGCTTGCCGGGGGAGAAGGTGTTCGGTGACTTCCTCGATCGCTGCGAGGCGATGTTCGATCCTTCGCTTGGCGGGTGGGGCGGCGCTCCGAAGTTCCCGCGGCCGGTGGTGCCGCGCCTGCTGCTGCAACTGGCCGACCGTTTCCGCGGTAGCGATGAAGCGGAGGCCGCGCTTCAGATGACCAGCCGCACGCTGCGCGCGATGGCTGCCGGCGGCATGCACGATCAACTCGGCGGCGGCTTCCACCGCTACTCGGTGGACCGCTACTGGCACGTGCCGCACTACGAGAAGATGCTCTACGATCAGGCGCAGCTTGCCCTGCTCTACCTGGAATCCTGGCAAGCCGGCGGCGATGACCGTGACCGCGAGACCGCGGAGGACATCTTCCGCTACGTACTGGATGAACTTCGTGATCCGAGCGGGGCTTTCCACGCCGCCGAGGACGCGGATAGCCTCGCCACGGCGGACGCCCAGGAGAAGCTGGAGGGTGCCTACTGGACTTGGGAGAGCGCCGAGATCTACCGGTTGCTCGATCCCCGCAGCGCCGCCATTTTTTGTGCTGCCTATGGAGTGGAGGAAGGTGGAAACGCCCGCCCGGAGAGCGATCCTCACGAGGAGTTGGTGGGGCGCAACACGCTCTATCAGGCGCTGGGCTACGACTCGCTCGCGGAGCAGTTCGACCTGCCGGAAGCGGAGATCCGCAGCATCCTGCGCGAGGCCGGGCTGATCCTGCTCGAGGCGCGCAAGCTCCGCCCGCCGCCGCACCGCGATGACAAGCTGATCACCGCTTGGAACGGCCTGATGATTGCCGCCCTCGCCCGCGGGGCGCGGGTCTTGGGGCGTGCCGATTTGCTCGCTGCCGCGCGAGATGCGCTCGAGTTCATCCGTAGCGAACTTTGGGACGGGGAGAAGCTCTGGCGCAGCTTCCGTGGCAAACGCGGGGATGCTCCAGGCTTCGCCGCCGACCATGCCTTCCTGATCGCCGGTCTCATTGAAATGCATGGCGCGGACGGCGAACCGGCCTGGCTGGAGTGGGCGGGCGAGATTCAGGCGGCGCTCGACCGCGAGCATTGGGACGACAGCCGCGCCGGCTACATGATGCGGACGGCACTCGGCGGCGAGACCTTGCTCAGCATTCGGGAGGACTACGATGGGGCCGAGCCCGCCGCGAATCATGTGGCCGCAGAGAACCTTCTCAAACTTGCCCTCCTGCTCGACGAGCCCGCCTACGGCAAGCGCGCCGAGGCGATCCTGCGCGCCGGAGCCCGCGCGGCCGAGGCCCAGCCCTTCGCGGTGCCGGTCTTGCTCGGGGCGCTCGATTTGCTCCGGCGCGGGGTTGTGAAGATCGAGGTGCGCGGCGAGCCTTCGCCCGATCTCGGCGAAGCCCTCCGGCGGGCTTGGATCCCCCGGAGCGTGTGGACCTGCTCTGCTGGGGATGGCGACGTGATCGTTTGCGAAGGCCAAGTCTGCCTGCCGCGGATCAAGGACTTGGAGACATGGCTGCGCACTTTTCCGTAAGCCGCGCATTTCCCCTTGATAATTTTCTGAATAAGCCGTCCTTCGCGGAGTCAAACGACCGTATGAAAAAAGCACTCCTCATCGCCACCACGCTCTTCGCCACTGCGATTTCCGCCAATGCCGCGAAGATCGCGATCAAGAACGACACCAAGGTTCCGCAGAAGATCTCCGTGGTCCAAGGCGGCAAGATCAAGGCCTACGTCGCACGGCTGAAGCCGAAGAAGACCCTGCTCGTGAAGGTCGATGATGCCGGCCCGAAGCCGATGATCGTCCTCAATGACGATGGCTACGTCTTTGTCCCGGCGAAGAACAATGCTTTCAAGCTGACCTGGCTGCGGGATTTGATCTACTGATCGGCACCGGAAGTCCGTAGGGCGGTCTTTTTCCTTCCGCTTCACCCCCGCATCCCGTGGAATCGGGCCATGCCGGAACGCGTGTTTTTGGGGTGGGAGCGACCGCTGCTCCCGCTCTTGAGCGCGTGGCTGCTGGAGCGGCGCGAAGAGCTGGCGGGAATGCTGGTGGTGGTGCCGACCGCGCAGGCGGGGCGCTTGCTGCGTGAGTCTCTGGCAGAGGCCGCGGGGGCGCTGATTGCTCCACGGGTGGTCACGCCGGAGCATTTTTTCCGACCCGCTGCGCTGTATGGCATCGCGTCGCGGCTTGAGGCGCGCTTCGCGTGGATCGATGTGCTGCGCGGGATGCCGGAGGGTTCGGCGCCGGCGCTGTTTCCGATCGAGCCGGTCGAGCGCTCGTTTGCGTGGGCCTCAGGGGTGGCGGCGGAGATCGAGAAGGTGCGGAATGTTTTGGCGGAAGGAGGCAAGACCTTCGCCGATGCCCGTGCGGCGAGTCCCGAGAAGGAGCGCTGGACGGATCTGATGGAGATCGAGCGGCGGGTGCTCTCGCGCTTCGCCCGCTGGAAACTCCAGGATCCGCTGGCGGCGAAGCTGGAGGCTGCCGCATCCTTCACCCTGCCGCCGGATTGCCGGTCGGTGCTGGTGGCGGGGGTGCCGGATCCGGTGCCGCTGGCGCTGGGAGTGTGGCAGGGGATGGGAGTGTCGGGCGTGCCGGTGCATGTCGCGATTCATGCGTCTGAGGCGGAGGCTGAGGCCTTTGACCCATGGGGCCGTCCCTTGGAGGAGGGTGGCTGGATCAAGCGCGGCGTGCCGGTGCCGCCGGAGCGCATCCATCTCGTGCCCGGTCCTGCGGAATTGGCGGCGCAGGCGCTGCGCTGTTTCGGCGGGATGCCGAGCAATGCGGCGACGCTCGGGCTTTGCGATGCGGCTTTCGGCCCGGCCCTGGAGTCGGCCTTCACGGAGGCCGGGTGGCCGGCGTGGAACCCGGAGGGGCGTACGGCGGGCAGCCCGATGATCCTGATGCTCCGCGGCTTCTCCTCGCTGGCCCAGCGCGGCGATACCTGGGACCCGGTGGCCGCGATGCTGCGTAGTCCGCTGATCGGGGAAATCACCGGGCGCAAGAATCTCCACGCCGCGCTCAAGACACTCGACGAGATCGAGAAGGGTCATCTGCCGGGAAGTCTCGGGCGGGTGATCGAACTCTGCGAGGAGCGCCGCAGCGAGACCGATGACGGCGTGGAGAAGCTCGCGAAGATGCTGGCCTGGTGTGCCGAATGGCGCGACCGCTTCACTAAGGGACGCTCCGCGGAAGCGATCAGCGCGTGGCTCGGCGCGATGCGGGCCCGGCGCATCGACGACGGCGTGGAAGGCCAGCTTCTGGATGCGCTGGCGGAAGCGGTGCCCAACATCCAGCGGCTGGAAGAGCGAGGCTTGTTAGATAGTCCCGGCGAGGCTTTGGAACTGGTGCTGGCATCGCTGGATGCCTTCCGCTCCGCGAGCGGACGGGAGGAAGCCGTAATCGATCTTTCGGGCTGGCTGGAGCTAGCTTACGCGCCGGGCACGCGGCTGGTGCTGGCGGGCTTGCATGAAGGCAGCGTGCCGGACGGCAATCTCGACGATTCCTTCCTGCCCGAGGCGGTGCGCAAGGTTCTGGAACTGCGCGATGCGACGACGCGGCATGTGCGGGATGCGTATCTCTTCCACGCGCTCGTTGCTTCGCACGAGACGGACGTGATCGTGGCGAAGGTGGATGCGGTGGGCGAGCCGCGGCGGCCCTCGCGCTTGCTGCTGGCGGCACAGGGGCTGGAGCTGGCGGAGCGGGTGATCGCTCTGGCCGCCACGCCGCCCTCTTCGGCGGCGCGGCTGCTGCCGTGGGAACGCGGTGCTTGGAAGCTCGATCTGGCGGGCAAGGTTTCGCCCTATCTCGATGGTGCGCGGAAGCTGAGCCCCTCCGCGATCCGCGATTACCTCTACTGCCCTTTCCGCTTCTACCTGAAGCGGGTCCTGAAATGGCAGCCGCACGATTCCGGCAAGCTGGAGATGGATGAACTCGACTTCGGCAACCTGTGCCACGACGCGCTCGAGCGCATGGGGCGGGATCCGGGGATGGTCGCGACCGAGGATGCGGTGGAACTGCGGGACTACCTGTGGGAAACGATGGATCATCGACTGGCGCGCTACGGCCCGGGGCTCTCGCTGCCGCTGCTGGTCCAGCGCGAGGCGGCGCGTTCGCGGCTGGAGCGCTTCGCAGAGCTTGAGGTCGGCCAGCGCCGTGATGGCTGGCGCACGCATTACGTCGAGTGGAACGTGGGGAAGGATGTTCCCTGGGAGATCGAAGGGCAGCCGATCTCGATGCAGGTGGACCGCATCGACTGGCACCCGGAACTGGGCTGGCGGGTGCTGGACTACAAGACTTCCGCGCGGGCCGAGGTGCCGCGCAACGCGCATCTACGGCGTTCATCGGAGAAGCGCCGCGAATTCGGTCCGGTGCTGGCGGCGGCCAGGGGCGCGCCACAGGTCTGGAAGAACGTGCAGGTGCCGCTCTACGCGGCCTTCCTGCAGGAGTGGAAGGCGCTCGATGAAGTGCCGAAGATCGGCTACGTGAACCTGCCTTCCACGCTGAATGACGTGAGTTTCGAGATGTGGGAGGACTTCGATGCGGACAAGCTGGCGAACGCGATGGAGTGGTCGCGCGAGATCATCCGTGCGATACGCGGCGGCCTGCACTGGCCGCCGGTGGAGCTGAGCGGCGCGGAGGCAGGCTACGATGACTTCGCCATGCTCGCGCCGGATGGCCTGGACAAGGCGGTGACGGGGGCTCTGGTGGAGGAAATGCAGGGCATCGCCGGTGACTGGGACACGAAAGGAGGGACGGTATGAGCATGCAAAGCCTGATGATCCGTGCTTCCGCCGGTTCGGGGAAAACCTTCCAGCTTTCGAACCGCTTCCTGGCGCTGCTGGCGGCGGAGGTGGACCCCTCCGGCATGATCGCGCTGACCTTCACGCGCAAGGCTGCGGGCGAGTTCTCGGACCGCATCCTGTCGCGGCTGGCGAAAGGTTCCCTGAACGAGAAGGAAGCGGCGAAGCTTGCCTCCGAACTCGCCGATACTCTGGGGGGGAATGCCGCGACCGGCATGCCGGCGCTGCATCCCGCGGCAGGCGAGTTGAAGCTGGATTTGGCCCGCTTCCGCGAGTTGCTGGAGGGACTGGTGGCCGGACTGCACCGGGTTTCGCTGGCGACGCTGGACAGCTTCTTCGTGCGGATCGTGAAGCGCTTTCCCTACGAGCTGGGGCTGGCGGAGTTCCGCTTGTTAGAAGAGGACGCGATGCAGGCGGAGAAGGCGCAGGTGCTTTCGCGAATCTTCCGCGAGGTGCCGGAGCGCCAGCGCGAGGCCTTCCTCGGTGCCTTCCGCTTGGCCACCCATGGCAAGGAGCACAACCGCCTGTGCCGCTTGCTCGATGAGTTCCTGGACAAGCATCACCAGCGCTACCTTTCCTCGCCCGCCCGCGGGCATTGGGGGAATCTCGACCTGATTTGGCCGCAGGGCTGTCCCTGGGAAGCGGTGGAGGATTTCAAGGCCGCAGGGCAGCAGGTGATGGCGTTGCTGCCGACCGTGGACGTGGACAAGAAGCCGCACGCGACATGGCTTAAGGGTTGGCAGAAGGCCGCGGATTGGTTCGCGATCTATGCGCCCGGCGACGGTCGCAAGACCGAGACCGCGATCGACCGGACGCTGGTCCTGTTAGATGAGCTGTCGCGGGGCCATTCGGTCGATTTCTTTTCGGGGATGGAGCACCGCATTTCCGGGCGGCTGGCGGCGGCGATGACGCGGCTGATCGGTGGCTATCTGCGGGCGGAGATCGAGGCCCGTGCGACCCGCACCACCGGGGTGTGGTCGCTGCTGTGGGCGTATGAGAGCATCTACTCCGCGGAGGTCCGGCGGCGCGGCGGGCTGGGCTTCGCGGACATCACGCGGCTGCTGGCGGATGGCGGGCTGACGGAACAAGGACGCTCGCGGATCGAGTCGCGGCTGGATGCTCGTTACAAGCATTGGCTGCTCGATGAATTCCAGGACACCAGCCGCGGCCAGTGGCAGGTGCTGGAGGGACTGGTGGATGAAGCGATCCTCGATCCGGAGGGCGAGCGCTCGCTCTTCGTGGTGGGTGATACCAAGCAGGGAATCTACGGCTGGCGCGGTGGCGAGCCACGGCTCTTCGCCGACCTGTTGCAGCGCCCCGGTTGGGATGAGCGGATGAAGGAGTGGGGGATGGAGACTTCCTGGCGCTCGGCGGCGGAGGTGCTGGAGCTTGCCAATACCGTCTGCGACCCGGCGGTGCTGCGCGGACTTTTCCCCGCCGCGGCGGTGGCGCGGTGGAACTACGTGGAGCATCGTAGCGCGCCCCGCGATCCGGCCCTGCCGGGTTACGCGGTGGTGGTGGACACGGCGGAACACGAGCAGGACGACGACGATGAGGAGATCGGCGGTGTGGAAGGTGCCATGCGCGACTTGCTTAAGGATGTCGATCCGATCGGGCGCGGCCTGAGCTGTGCCGTGCTGGTGCGGGCGAATAGCAAGGCCCGCAAGCTGGTGGACTACCTGCGCAAGGAATTCCCCGGCATGCCGGTGGAGATGGATGCGGAGGTCGAGCTGGCACAGGACAATCCGCTGGGCGTGGCGGTCATCGATCTTTTCCGTTGGCTGGCGCACCCTGCCGACCGCCTGGCCCGCGGCCACGTGATGGCTAGCCCGCTCGGCGGCGTGTTGCGCGAGTGGGCGGAAGGCGACATCCGTGCTTGGAACGAATGCCGCAAGCGGGTGCTGGTCCGCGGCATGGCCGGGCTCCTGCACGATCTGGTGGCAGGGCTGCGTGCCCGTGTTGCGCTGAACGGCTTCCTGGAAGGTCGCCTCGCGGGGATGCTGCGGGCCGCGCTGGAATACGACGAGGGCGGTCGCCGCGACTTCGACGAGTGGGTGAAGGTGCTCGAAACGCTGAAGCAGCGCGAGTACTCGGCGGAAGGCGCGCTACAGGTGATGACGATCCACAAGGCGAAGGGCCTGGAATTCGACATGGTGATCCTGCCTGATCTGGCGGGCAGCGTTTTCGATGATCCGTCGAAGGCCGGCATTCTCGAATTCAAGGATGACAGCGGGCGGACCGAGGGGCTGCTGCTCTCGCCGGGGAGGAAGCTGTTAGAAGCGGATCCGGCGTTGAAAGCGCGCTTCGAGGCATGGTCGGCGGACCAGTGCTACGAGCGCTTCTGCAATCTCTACGTGGGCCTGACGCGGGCCAAGCACGGGGCCTACGTGCTGCTGCCGAAGGCACCCGGAAACCCGAGTTCGCTGCGGCGCTATGATCTCTGGATCCGCGAGGCGCTCGGCAGCGCGGCCCCAAGCACGGTGGAATGGAACGGCCGCGAGCGGATGACCTTGCATCAAACGGGGGACCCGGCGTGGTTCACCCGGGTGGAGGAGGAGAAGGATGCCCCGATGGCGGAGGCGGATTTGCCCGCGCTCGGTGCCAGCGTGCCGCGGCGTGCGCGGACCAGCCCGTCCGGCGAGAAGAAGAATTCCTTCCAGTTCGCCGCCTCGCCTGCGGGCATGGCGTTCGGCAACGAGGTGCATGCGGCCTTCGAAGGAGTGAGCTGGATCGATGACGAGGCGCCGGTCTTGCCGGCGGGCGGAGCGGGCAAGCTGGTGCGGGAACTACTGGAGTTGCCGGAGCTTCGTCCGGTTTTTGAACGCGCGGGCCGCAGGGCGGATTTGCATCGGGAGCAACCGGTGGAGGCGATCGTTGGCGAGCAGTGGTTGAGCGGGGTGATCGACCGCTTGCATGTTTTTCGCGATGCTGCCGGGAGGCCGGTCTCTGCCGAACTGGTGGATTTCAAGACGGATGCCGTGGGGAGTGCGGAGCAGTTGTTAGGGCGCTACAGGGGGCAGATGGAGGCGTATCGGGAGGTGCTGGTTCGGACTCTGGGGGTGCCGGTGGTTTGCCGGCTGGTTTCGACGAAGCTGCGGGTTTGTTTGGAGGTTTGAAGGTGGTCCGCACAGTCCCCTGTGCGGCCGAGTGGTTCCCGGCGGCTTGGCTGGCGGGAGAGGATTGCGGTTGGCAGGGCGGCTTGAGTGCGGGAGAACGGAGTGCATTGAGGGACCATTCGACCGCACAGAGGATTGCCCCGTGTCTGAAAAATAAAGTGCGGGGCTATCTCCGGCTGCGCCTCCGGTTGTGCGGACCACCTTTCAAGCAAAAGGCCCGCCGCGGGATCCGCGGCGGGCCTTCTTCAGATTTTCCCTCAGGCCTTGATATCCATGGCCGAGTAGTCCCCGTCCTTGCGACGGTAGATGATCGTCAGGCAACCGCGGCGTGCGCTCTTGTAGAGAACAAACGGCCGGTCGGAGAGCTCGAGTTCCATGACCGCGTCCTCCTTGTACATGGTCCGCAGGCGGTAGTTGTCCGCGTGGACGATGAAGGGCTCCGGATCACTCTCCGATTCCTCGGGGTGGTCGATGATCTCCTCCTTGAAGAAGCGCTCGTCGATGTGGCGGATGGAGTCGTTGCGGTGCGGCCGCTTCTTCTTCATCAGGCGCGTCTTGTGCTTGCGCATGCGGCGGGCGATCTTGTCGATCGTCTCGTCGATGGCGGCATACATATCCAACCCTTCGGTGTGCGCCTCGATGGTGATGTGGTTGGCGCAGAAAAGAATGATTTCGGCGATGTGCCGGTTCTTCTGAACGTCGAGAATGATTTTCGCTTCGATGATGCGCGGGTAGTCGAGATGGAGACCCTCGATTTTTTTTGAAGCGTAGTCGCGCAGCGATTCGGTCACGGACTCGTGTCTTACAGTCACCGTGATGGGCAGGTTCACATTTGCGGTTTGCATGTCTATTCTCCTGTTTTGAATTGGGGTGAATCGGACGGCGGTTCTATCCGCCATATCCACCATGCAGGATGGACTGGAATCCCCCAAAAGGCCACCTAGATCTTAGAAAAACGTGCCATCCCTTGACACAGCAAGGATGCCGCCCGATCAAGTATTTCCATTGTAGCTACGGGCTTTCGCCCCGCTCATGCCACGGCCAGAAAAGCGGCCAGATCGCTCACTTCTGCTAGGACGGATGCTGCCCCCGCCGCCCTTAGATCATCGGCATCATGGTAGCCCCATCCGGTCGCGACCGGTTGCATGCCAGCGGCCCGGGCGGTTTCCAGGTCCACGGTGGAATCCCCGATGAAGAGGCACTCTGCTGGCGGCGAAGCCCACTTTCCGGCGATCCACAGGGCGGCATCGGGGAAAGGTTTGCGGCGCAGATCCTCGCGCTGGCCCATCACGGGATCGAAGGGGACGCTCGGGAAAAGCCGGGCGACGATCTCGACGGTGAAGGGGTGGGGCTTGTTGGAAAGCACTGCCAGCCGCCGGCCCGAGAGCGTTTCCAACAGTTCCGGGATGCCGGGGTAGGGGGCGGTGCCTTCCGGCCAAGTGAGGGCGTAGTCCTGTTTGAAGGCTTCCTCGACGCTGAGGATGGTAGCGTCCGGGCTGCCTTCGGGGAGGGCCTTGCGGACCAGTTCGTAGGAGCCATTGCCGATGAAACGGCGGACGTCGGGGTGGCCGTGGGAATCGAAGCCTTGGCTTTCCAAGGCACGGTTGAGTGAACCGGCGATTCCCGGGAGGGAGTCGATCAGGGTTCCGTCGAGGTCGAAGATGAGGCCGGGGTGCATCGCGGGCGGATGAAAGGGGATGGGGGGAGGAATGACGAATGCGGAATTCCCGAATGACGAATGAAGTGTGCCGGGAGAAGGGGAGGTTACCCGGCCTCGATCACGTGAACTCCCCGCTCTCCCTTTTGGATTCTGAAGCGGAGCGGGAGGAACTTCTCGATGACTGCGATATTCGTGGGAACGTGTGCGTCCGGGGCCATCGTCGCGAAGCGCCCGCCGCCGGCGATGGCCATGGGAAGCAGCAATTGGTCCGCGAGGCAGCGGCCTACGGGGGCGCCGCAGCCGATGAAGTCTTTCATCGCCTTCGCGGCGTGGTGGCCGACCTTCTCGGCGGAGACACCTTGCTCGCCGAAGCTGCTGGTAAGTTCGCGAAGTTCGCCGAATTCCGCTTCGACGAGGCAGCAGATGCCCGCGCCGGGGCCGGGCTCGCAGCTTTCCACCGCGGCGTCCTTGCTGGGAATCAATTCGAGCGCGGCATCGAGCATCCGCCCGCCGATGGAGAGCGGGAGATGCCGGCTGAGCACGCGGATGCGGGCCTCGCCGGGTTCGCCGCGGGCCATGAGTTCGATCCGCTGGAGCTTCGGGGATGAATGAATGCTGGCTTGCAGCGCGCCGCCACCGGCCGGTGCGAAGCCGGCACTCGCCAGGGTCACGGAAGCAATCCCGCCCATGCGTGCCATCGCGGGCAGGAAGACGCGGTCGATGAACTCGAAGGGCGGTGCCATCGGGTTGTGCGTGCCGCCTTCGAGCGTCAGGGTGCTGGCTTCCGCTGCCTGCCAGAGGGCGGGCAGGAGGGTTTGGAAAAGGAGCGTGGTGCTGCCCGCCGTGCCGATGGCGAAGTGGTACGATCCACCTCGTACTTTCCCGGCGCGGAAGACCAGTTCGGTCGAGCCGATTTCCGCGCCATCGGCGGTGCCGCCGGAGATTTCGCAAGCGGCGCGGACACAGGTCAGGTGCTGGCGCATCAAGCCCGGCCGCGGGCGTTTGCCGCGGATATTCGTCATGCGGAAGGGCTGGCCCGTGACCATGGCCAGGGACAGTGCCGTGCGCAGCATCTGGCCGCCGCCGCTGCTGCCGTCGAGTTGGATGGGTTTCATGCCAAGGAGAGGGTGCGTCTCGCGCCCCGGATTTCTAGAGGGATTGAGGAAGGGGCGCGAGACGCGCCCCCTCCTTGTTAGTCATCGGCTGCCGTTTCGTCCTTGATCACGAAGCGTGCCTTCAGGCTCGCCACGGTTTCGGCCAGGCCGGCGCTTTCCACGCTTCGCAGAACCTCGGGGAAGCTTTTGTAAGCGTCCGGGGCTTCGTCGATCGGGTACTTGCGGCAGTTGCTGAGGATGTCGTCGTGGTCGAAGTCGGCATCCACGGCCACCTGGTTGAGCGTGCGAGCCGCGTGCTTGCGACCCATGCAACGGCCTGCGCCGTGATTCACGGAGTAGGCGGTGCGCTCGGCCCCGGCACGGGCGACCATGACCACCGAGCCGTCGCGCGGATTTCCCGGCAGAAGGATCGGGTGGCCGGTCTTCTCGAAGGGCGTTCCCGCCAGCGAGAAGTGGCCGCCCGGGATCGCCCGGGTCGCGCCCTTGCGGTGGACCCACGACTTCCGGTTGTCGACGATCTCTTCCCGCGCGATATTGTGCGAGATGAAGTAGACGAGCTGGCCCTTGGCACCCGGCAGGACTTCCTGGAAGGCCTCTAACACCAGTGCATTGATCAGGAGGTGATTCACGGTCGCGAAGTTCGCGCCGAGCGACATGTCGTCGATGTAGGCATTCGCCTCGGGAGTTCCGAGCGGTGCGTAGACGAGCTGCTTGTCATCGGCCGGGAAGGGGGTTCCCCAGGTGCGGAACTTATTTTCCAAGTCCTGGAACTGGCCCTGCGCGAGCAAGTTCCCAAAGCCGCGCGATCCGCAGTGGCTGAGGAAGGAGACCTTGCCATCCCTCAGCCCGAAGGATTTCGCGGTCTCCCGGGCCCAGGGACGGTCGGTCACGCGGGTGATCTCGCACTCGCCGAAGTGGTTGCCGCCGCCGTAGGACCCGAGTTGCCCGAGCTTGTCCACGAAGTTGCGGATGCGGCCCTGCGCCAGGATCCAGTCCAAGCGGCTACGAAGGGCATCGTAGGTCCCATCGTGTCCGACATGCGTGGAGTCCTCGCAGCGGAAGGCCCACTCGGGCGGAATCCCGAGTGCCTCGCAGACCCGGCGGGTCGCGCCCTCGGTGACGGCAGGCACGCCGATGAGTTCGTCGACATGCCGTGCCTTCTTTACCGAGCGCTGGCCCTTGCCGGCACCGGTCGGCGTGCGCTGGATGATGGCATCGATCAAGGCGCGCCGGGTCTGCTTGTCCTTGATCGCATCCTCGGGGATATCGAGCTGGAGCAGGCTCATCGAGCACTTGATGTCCACGCCCACCGGGCCCGGATAGATATGCGTCGGCGAGATCATCACGCAGCCGACCGGCGCGCCGTAGCCGGCGTGGGCATCGGGATTCAGGACCAGATCGGTCACTCCCGGGGCCATCCGCGAGTTGATCGCCTGCTGGAGGCAGGTCGCGTCGAAGGAATCGCGGATCGCGTCGGTTCCGACCACGGTGATCGGCTTGCCCTTGTCGCCGGGCAGGGCTAGGAAGCCCAGGGCCTCGTCGGTTTTGTGGATGGTGTGCATGGGATGGAGAAAGAAGGGGTGAAGGGAGGATGTCGAGACGAGGCCTTGGAAAGGCTCCCGTCGAATCGTGACAAGTTTTGCGAAGACTCCTTTTAGGCGCGTCTACCGATTCCGCCACGGGCCGGCCTTTCGGCGACGGCCCGGCGGGACTCGAACCCGCACGGCTTTCGCCACCCACTCCCTAAGTGATGTAGTCTTCGCGGCATTCACGATTCGAAAGGAAAGATCGGCGACAAGGGATTGGTGAAACGTTCCTGCTCTATCCACTGAGCTACCGGGCCGTCGATGGTGGCTCGGGCCGGAATCGAACCGGCGACCTGGTTCTTGCGTAAAGATGTAGTTCCACCGGCATTCGCCAGCTTTTGCTGTCACGAACAAAATCAAGAGATCCGCGACAAGAGGGGAAAGATCCTTAATAATTGCTCTACCACTGAGCTACCCGCGATGGCGGGGTTGGGATCGAACCAACGACACATGTAATCTTTCCAGCATTCGCGGGGTTTGAGGTTGAAAAGGGAGATCGCGACAAGGGTTGGGAAGACCGGCTCCACTGCTCTACCAAGCTGAGCTATCCGCTTGCGCGGAGCCGGATTCGAACCGGCGACCAATGGCTTAAAATGTAGTCTTCCCTGCATTCGCGAAGGGGACTGCCGACAAGGTGGATGCGAGACAATTACAACCGACGAGCTGCCGCTGCTCCACGCCCGCTTGCGCGGTGGCGGGATTCGAACCCGCGGCCTTCGGTTTCCGATGTAGTCCCGCTTGCATTCGGCAGAGGGAAAAGTGAGTCGCCACCGCAGCGGCGAGAAAGTGACGAGACTGGTTGGTTCGTTTAACAGACGATGTAGTCCCGCCGGGTATCCGCCGCGATGGTGAGAGGGTTCAGTGGGAGTTCATGGTTGTGAATGATGGGCATGTGACGGCTGCCGAATTGCCGGCACGACGGCGAGGTTTGGTGAGACGTATGGCTTGCGCCGATCAGTTTCAATGATGGTTGTAGTCCCGCCGGGCATCCGCCGTGCCGGCAAAGTGGTCATGCAGTGTTCATGCGTTCGGTTAGAGGCTGTAGGTTGATTTCGCGGATCCAGTGATCGCTTCCGTCGGCCCCTGCCGCGAAGGCGGCCACGAGGTCGAAGACGGCGTCGCTGAAGCCGCCGATGTTCAGGATGTCCTTGCGGTCCGGTGCCTGCGCCGTAGTGTTCGGCACCAGGTCGATGCAGACGAGACGGGCCTTCGGGTTGCGGGTCTTGAGCTTCTCCCATTCGGTCAGCATCGCGGTTCCGCGATTCGCCTTGGGATCGGCCCAGGATTCTTTGTCCGAGACGAACAGCACCAGGTCCGGCACTGCCTTCTCACGGTTGAGGAGCCGCAGCGGGGCCGAGCAATCGGTCGCGCCCGGAGGCAGGCTCGAGAGCTTGGTTGCGTTGGTCATCACGGTATCCCGCGGGTTGAGGGTCAGGTTCACGACGTCTTCCTTGAACGGGATGACCCGGGCGTTCCGGTTCTTCCGCAGGAAGGCGGCGGCCACCAATCCTGCGACATCCACGCAGCGCACTGCCGAGCTCGACCCCTTGCGGTAGCCGGACACCGGGCCGTGCATCGAGCCGGACACGTCCGGGCAGACGACTACCGATCCGTCGATTGCGGGCACGTTCGAGAGTGAGATTTCCATCGCATCCTGAAGCGCTTCCCGCAGCTTCTCCGGGACTTCCTTCCCCGCATTGAGGTAGGCGACCAGGAGCTGATACGGGAAGACCCGCGCACGCCGGACTTGCTCGGGATCCGCCAGACGTTCGGCCAGCTTTTCCGCCATTCCACCGAAGTGGAAGACCCCGTGACGGGCGAAGGTGTTCAGGTTCATCCGCGTGGTTTGCCACGAGGCTGCCCCGGCGATCGCGGCCCACTCCCGCTCCCCGAGATCGAGGGCGGTGAGCATCTGGAATGGCACGTCCGGCACCTCGCCTTCCCGGGTGAGCTTCCACGCCTCGAAGGCGCGGAGCGTCTCCGGCAGGGCTGCGGCATCCCACGGCTTTCCGAGCAGCCAGGCGTAGAAGGCTTCCCGGCCGGCATCGGCCGGACGCGGGTGGACCATCTTCACCACGTCCGCCAGCGAGGGCGCATTGCCCACGGTGGCCGCGACGAGTTGGCGTTCGCTTGCCCGCTCGAGCCACTGGCGGACCAAGCGCTTCGGCGCGGAGCCGAGCGACTTGCGGCCGGTGACGCCGGAGCGGAGGATCTGCACGAAGTTCCGCAGCATCTTCCCGTTGTCGATGACCTGAGGGAAGATCTCGGCGAGCCGGTCGAGATCGCGGGTGGCAAGCACCGCGCAGAGCAAGGCCGGCATGTCCTTCATGAAGCCCTTGCGCCGGGCGTAGAGGGCGGTGCGTGCCAGGAAGTCGGTATCGACCTGCCGGGCCGCTTCGAGCACCCGCTCGAGCTGGAGCTCGGGAGTGGCGTAGAAGGTCCGGCCGAAGCATCCCGTCACCGCCATCCGGGCCAGCGCCGCGTGGGGCGAAAGCTCGTAGGCGGCCCCGCCGGCATCGTTCCGGACCGTGGCTTGCGCGATGAGTGCTCCCCGCAGAGTTTGGAATAGGTTCTTGTTTGCCATCTGATGCGTCCGGTTGGTTTGTGCGTCGGACAGAATTCTATTGGCACCGGGCGTGCCAAGTGATCGGGGAAGGTGTGATGTATTTCCTAATGTGTTGATTTTAAGTGATAAAATCTCTCGGATCCGGAATAGGGGAGATCCTTCGGAATTTGATGCTTCCTTCGCGATTATCCAATGGGATAAGAAAATATCCATGAAGCGAGTCGCCATCGGTCTTTTGGGAAGCCGTCTCGACAGTGGCATCCTACCGGGCCGCTGGGACGACTGGCGGCCGACGGTTTCGCTATTCCAGCATCCGGATCTGCTCTTCGACCGCTTCGAATTCCTCTCCGAGCCGCAGTTCCAGATCCTCCGCGATCAGGTCGCCGCGGACATCTCACTCGTCTCGCCGGAGACCGCCGTGCATCACCACGTGGTTGATTTCGGGATGGACGCCTGGGACCTGGAGCGCGTCTACGGGGCGCTGCACGATTGGGCGCGGGGATACTCCTTCGACCCCGAGCGGGAGGAATACTTCGTCCACATCACCACCGGCACCCACATCGCCCAGATCTCGCTCTTCCTGCTGGTGGAGGCCGGCTTCCTGCCGGGCAAGCTGATCCAGACCTCTCCGCCGCCGGGCGGGAGCAGGCCGCGGCACAAGGACCCGGCCCGCTACGCCCTGATCGACCTGGATCTCTCGAAATACGATGCACTTCAGTACCCGGTTCGCGAAGGACCAGGGGGAAACCACGGACTTCCTCAAGAGCGGCATCGCCACCCGCAATCCCGCGTTCAATCTGCTGATCGACCGCATCGAGCAGGTCGCCCTGCGCTCCCAGGCTCCGGTCCTTCTGACAGGACCGACGGGTGCGGGGAAGTCGCACCTCGCGCGCCGGATCTTCGAGCTGCGGAAGCATCGTGGGGGGCTGCGTGGATCCTTCGTCGAGGTGAACTGCGCGACGCTCACGGGAGATACCGCCGCATCGGCGCTCTTCGGCCATGTGCGCGGCTCCTTCACCGGCGCGCAGAAGGATCGGCCGGGGCTTTTGAGGGAGGCGGATGGCGGCCTGCTCTTTCTTGATGAGATCGGCGAGCTTGGCCTCGACGAGCAGGCGATGCTGCTGCGCGCGCTGGAGGACAAGACCTTCCTGCCCGTGGGTGCCGACCGTCCGGTGAAGAGCGACTTCCAATTGATCGCGGGCACCAACCGCGATCTGCGCGCTGCGGTGGGGAAGGGGACCTTCCGTGAGGACCTGCTCGCTCGCATTCACCTGTGGACCTTCGCGCTGCCGTCGTTGGCCAAGCGCCGCGAGGACATCGCGCCGAACCTTGACTTCGAACTCGAGCGCTTCAGCGGCAGTCAGGGCAGGCAAGCGGCGATCAACAAGGAAGCCCGCCAGGCCTTCCTGCGCTTCGCGGAAGCTCCCGATACGCCCTGGTCCGGGAACTTTCGCGATCTCAACGCCGCCGTCACACGGATGGCGACGCTCGCGCCCCGCGGGCGGATCCGGGTCGAGGAAGTGGACGAAGAGATCGGACGCCTGCGCGAAAGCTGGCACCGGCCGGGAGCTGCGGCATCCGCCGTGGAGTCGTGCGATCTTGAAGAGCTGTTAGGTTCTGCGGCGGAGGAGGTCGATCCCTTTGATCGAGTGCAGCTCGCGCATGTCGTCGCGGTGTGCCGGCGTTGCAAGAGCCTGTCGGATGCGGGGCGGGAGCTCTTCGCGGTATCACGGGCGAAGCGTGCTGTGGCGAACGATGCGGACCGCCTGAAGAAGTATCTCGCGAGATTCGACCTCGATTTCGCGAAGTGCCGGTGAGGTGGTCCTCAACCGTGGAGGAACCGTGATCCGAACAAGATCACCCAGGCCAGCGCCACGAAGACGAGGCCCAGCGCTATCTTTACGGCGAAGGTGTGCTTGGCCTGGAAACCGATCAGGACCTTATTGCTCATCCCCGCGAAGGTCAGCAGGAAGATCACCACCAGCGGCAGGATGAAGGCGAGGTTGTAGGCCAGCAGCCACATCACGGCATCCTTCTTCCCCTGCTGGATGCTGTAGATGATCGGCGCGTAAACCTGACCGGTACAGGCCAGCTCCAGGAATGAGATGAAGAAGCCCGCGAGGAAGGCGGCGATCACGAAATTCCGCGCCTTCGCCCCGCTACGAATCACGCCGCGGATGCGGTCCTTCAGGAAGCCCGGCAGCTGCAAGGTCATCTCGTCGAGCTTGCCCGCCCGCGCCTTGAAGGCATCCCGGAATGACAGCAGGGCCGCCAGCAATGCCAGCCCGCCGAAGGCCCAATCGAGATACTTCTTGAAGCCCGCGACCTTGTCCGTGACCTGCTCCAGGATCTTGTGCAGGGCCAGCCCCGCGAGGAAATAGGCCAGGAAAACCGCCAGGATGAAGGCGAAGCCAACCGCCAGCATCTCCCGCGGTGTCCGGCGCGCGACCTGCAGGTAGGAGAGGAAAAAGATGATCGTGGCGAAGGCGCAGGGATTCACCCCGTCCGCCAAGCCCGCGCCAAGTACGATGGGCATCGTCAAAGCGTCGTATTTCTTTTCTACCGCCTCGACGGCCTTCGCGATCTCCGGCTCTGCCACGGCAATCCACGAATCGTCCTGGGGCATCGCCATCGTGTTGACCAGCAGCTTGCCCAGGGCCTGCGGCACGATCGCGTCCTTGATCAGGTAGCCGCCCTGGCTGAAGATCGCCGGGGCCACACGCGGGCTGGACGGTGCTTGGAAACGGTTGGCCAAGGCTTCGAGGTAGGCGATTTCTTTCGCATCCTGCCAATTGTGGCGCTCCACCGTCAGCAGCGGAAAGTCCCTCTTCACCGTTTCTAACAACTGCGTCGCCTTCTCGCACTCCGCACAGCCCGGCTTGTAAAAATAGACGATCTTCAGAGACTCCCGATCGACTTTCTGCGGCTCTTCCTCCACCGCCTTTTGCTGGGGCGCGGCTTCCGCAGCCGCTGCTCCGGCGACCAGTGCCGCGAAGCTCGCGAATCCGCCGCCGTCTGTTTTCGGGGCGAGCATCATCGCGAGCGAGTGCATCTTCTCCGGCTCGACCTGCGAGGTATCCAGTGCCGCCGCGACCGGTGCCAAGCCCGGTCCGAGCCTCGAGACATTGTCACCCATCCAATCCGCCACCCGGTGGGATGCACGGCTTTCCTCCGGCTGCTGCGCGATCAGTGCGGCAAAGGCGTTCGCATCGATTTGCTGACCTTGGGAGAGCAGGGCCAGCAGCGATTCGAAACGGACTTCCGGCGCAGGATCGACGGCCGCCAATTTCACAAGCCACTCCTTCGCCTCGGTGGACAAGCGCCGCGAGCTGCGATCGGAAAACCAATTGGTGTCGCGGATCGAGCGCGTGTCATCGAAGCGATGGTGCCAGGCAGACTCAGCCTTGCTGTTCACATCCGCCAGCACCGTCCGCACCTGCGGTGCCGGATCGGCCGCGAGCGTTTCGAGATTCTGGCGGAACGCCGCGGTGCCGGAGGTCCCCAGCGCGTGCCACGCCGCCCGCCGCACCCAGCGGTCGCTCGAGGACTTCGCCAACCGCAGCGTCGGCTCCACCGCGGCGGCGGGCATGCCGTGGCGCATGGCCACCAGGGCGAGGATCCGCAGGGGGCCGCTTGAGTTGTCATTTGCCGCGATCTTGGTGGCCCAGGCCTTCACGACCTTCGAGCTATTGCTCTGCCGCGCCGCGGATTCAAATTGGTAGCCGTAGATCTCGTGAGGTTTCAGCTTGGTCTCAGGAGCGGTCAGTTCCTCCAAGACCATCGAGACGAAGGCCGGTGTCTCCTCCGCTGACATCGCCGAGCCCGCTGCTGCCGTGCGGATCTCGTCCAATGGATCGCGCAGCAGGAGCCTCAGCAACTCCAGCGCTTCCTTGCGCTTCGGGCTGTAAAGTTGTTCGGCGATCGAGGCGCGCTGCGCGGTCGAGAGCTGCGGCAGTCTCCCTGTTAGAACCGTCAAGCCGTCCGGATCGCCCGCTTTCGAAAGGCAGAGAGCGGCGCGGAATGACTCCGGGGCATCGCCCTTGGCCACCTCGGCAATCGCCTTGAGCAGTTCGCCCTGTGCGCCGGGGATCACGGCCACCTGCGGCGCGGCCGGGACATTCGCCTCCTGCTGCCCGGCGGCTTTGAGCAGCGCATCGTAAAGCGGATCGAGCGTCGTCTTCTCCCCGCTGCCCGGGGCAAGACCCGTCAACAGACGGCTGAGCTCGGGGTCCACCGTGGCACTGGCAGCCGGGAGGTCCAGGCGATCGAGCACCGCGGACCGCTTCTCCGGGCTTCCCGAGCGCAGGGCTGCGACCAGCACGCTGGCCACCTTCGCGGTCTTAACCCGGTTCTCGTCCGCGGCGAGGAAGCGGATCGCCGCGCACGACACGTCGAGGTCCGGATCGTTTGCGAAGCGCATCACCACATCGGCCAATTCCGGGTTGGTCTCCGCGGCGCGCACCGCCGCCAGGCGCGCGTCCGGCGGATAGGCCGCCAGCTTCGCGAGCATCTCCTCGTCCGGCGCGCCCGCGAGGGCCGAATAGCCTTCGAAAACCGGACCGGTCATCGCCGGATCCTTCATCATCATCTCCTTCAGCTTCGCCGCCGCGCCTTCCGCATGGATTGCGGCAGCCGCCTTGATCGCGCTGAAGCGCACGAACTCGTCCGGATCCTCCAACAACTCCACGCAACGCTGCTTGGCCTCGCTGACCTTGCAGGCGGTCACATATTCCAGTGCCGCCGTGCGCACCCGCCAGCGCGGATCTGTTAGCAGCTTCAGCACCGCTTCGTTGACCGCTTCCTTCACCACGCTTGCCGGGGCCTTCGCGCGGTTGCCGCTGGAGAAGTGCGATTGGCCGGTCTCGCCGCCCGCCAGCTTCAGGCAAGCCTGCACGGCGGAGACGAGCAGGTCCTCGTCGTCGTGCGTCAGGAAAGAAGCGGCAATTTTGAGCGAGTCGTCGCCAGAGATATCCTTCAAGCGGCGGAGCGCTCCGTGGACCACATTCACATCCGCTTCCTTGGCCAGGACCGGTCCCACCACCGCGAGCGATTGCGCGCCGCCGGAGGAGAGCATCGCATCGATGGCGGTTTCCCGCACCAGCGGGTCCGGGTGCTGGATGAAATCCCGCAGGATCGGCAGCGCCGCCAGGCCCGCGCCGCGCAGCGTGCCGAGCGCCGACAGTGTCTGGTCGCGGCTGCCGAAGGCAAGCTGCCGGGCCATCGCCGCCGCCTGCGGCCCAAGGGACCGCGACAGCACGATCTGATACTGCGCTTCCCGTACTTTGGAGCGGCTACCCGCCGGTAGGGCGGGGGAACCTGCCAGGAAAGTTTCCAGGAAGCCGACCGCCCCGAGCCCGTCCGCCTCGAGCATCCGCCGTGCTCGCGTCGCCTTGTCGGCGTCGGTGCCCAGCAGGTCGCGCAGGTAGCCGCGGCGCTGCTCCTCGCCCAGCAGATCCTTCCTCGCCGCGGTGGAAGGCTTCTCGCCGGCCCACTGCTTCCAACGCGCCGAGGCACCTTCGTTCTCCGGATCGCCCGGCGCGAGCCAGGGGTTGTAAGCGAAATCGCCGCCCGCCTTCTCCTCCAGCAACTCGAGCGCGCCCAAACGCACCGCCAGCGCCGGGTTCGAGAGCAGCTCCACCATCGATCCGGAGGGAAAAGGATCGATCGCCAGGATCGCGTTGCGGACCATGTTGCGCCCCGCCGGATCGGCCAGCAGCGGTACGCTTTTCTCTAACAGGGAAGCATCCGGCTTGCCCGCCTTCAACTCCTTGAGAACCGCTTGCACGGCATCGCCCTCCTGCCCCTTGAGGGGTAGGACGAGCAGCAGGATGGCGAGCAGGCTCCGTTTCACGCGGCGGGGGAAAAGCGGGATCGCTCAGTGCAGCAAGGCGTAGGCGAGGATGTTGGCGTTGATCTCCATCGAATTCTGAATCTCGTTGCCTCCGCAGCAGCAGCAGCCCTCCGTGTGCGAGGTGTCGTTCAGGCCGTCGTTGGAATAGACCACCACGATCTTGCCATCGCGGAAGACGCCGCGCAGGCGCGATTCGCCGCTGGATTTCGCGAGCTTGAGATCCTTCACCGGGAAGATCGTCTTGAAGATCTCATGGTCCATCGGGATGTCCTTCAGGCAGTCGTTGCCGAAGAGCCGCTTCAACTCGCGCTGGAAGGCCCCGTCCCAAGCCTCGTTCGAGCAGGAGGCGGAGGCCAGCAGGAAGCCGCCGTTCTCCAGGTACTTCTTCAAGTGCTCGCGCTCCTCGGTGGCCAGGGTGAAGTCGCCTTCACCGGTCATGATCACGAAGGGAATTTTGAAGAGTTCATCCGAGGCGAGCTTCACCGGCTTGAAGCGCCGCTCGGTCGCGATGGAAGTCTTCTGCTGGACTGTGGACAGGAATTCGTCGCTGAAGCACTTCGAGGTCTTGGTGCCGGCGTAGATGAGGTTGCCGCACTCGACCGCGCCTTCCTTGGCGGGCAGAAGCGGGGCCAGCGCAAGGCTGGCGATGGCTAGGAGATGTTTCATGGATCTTGTGGTTGGGGTCTCCGTCAAATCATTCAAAGTTCAGCGTTCGCTATTCAGGGTTCATCCCTCCGGTTCAAAATACTTCTTCACCGCCTCGCGATACCCTTCCGGAACCATCTCCGGATCCGGGGCGGACTGCGTTTCCCGTGGCTTCTCCACCGGCTTCATCGTCTCGGATTCCGCTGCGGTCGCCATCGGTTTTCCGGGCCCCGTCTGGCCCTTGCCGTCGGCACTGCCGCCCAGCGAGGCGGGCTCGAACATCATCCGCTGCGGGCCGACCACCGGCACGTCCGGCATCGCGAAGCCCGGCGCGGCATTCCCTGTCGGGCCGGTGCCGCCGCCGCCCATTCCGCCGCCGCCTTGGCCTTGGTTCGGCGACATCCCCGGGTTCTGACACATCAGGCCCTCCAGCATCTGCTGCATCGTGCCATTCACATCGGGCGCGACAGAGAACTGCATGCACTGCCCCTTGCAGGCCTGCGCGAAGGGATCGTTCTCCTTCTGCATCAGCCCCTCTAACAGCGACCGGGCCAGCTCTGCCTGGGTGAAGGAACCGTTCGCATCGCCCTGCTTGCCCGCCTGCGCCGCACCGTCCATCGCCGACTGCGCGTTCGCCTGCTTGAGATCTTCCAGGAACTTCAGCGCGGAGTCCTTCAGGGGCGCGAGCGCCGGATCGCCCAGCGACTCCGCCCGCTTCTGCAATTCCGCCGCAAACTCATCCAGCGCCTGGCGGTTCTTCTCCTCCGTTTCGGCCAGCGAGGACAGCAAGCGGCGGTTCTGGTCGTTGCCCTGGTGAATCTCCTTCGCGATGGTCTTGATGCGATTCGTGATCGAAACCTGGTTCTGATAGATCTGTTGGAACTTCGCCGCCATCTCCATCAGCTTGCCTGCCTCCGCGACCTGCCTGGCGTCCGCCTGCAATTGACGGTGCTCTTCTTCCCGCGCGCCCAGCCGCTCTTTCATCTCGCGGATCGCCCGCCGTTGCTCGGCCTCGGTGCCCTTCGGATCGAATTTCCCGAGCTCTTCGAGATTCGCCTTCGCGTCCGCCGCGCCCTTCTCAGCCAACTCCTTCAAGCGCTTCTCCAACTGGAAAGCGGGAAAGTCATCGGCCAGTTGTTGGAGAAGGGCGGCCGCCCGCTCGTGCGCCGCCATGGCCTTCTTCCGCGCTTCATCCGCCGCGGCCGGATCGTTCAGATCCGCCGCCTTGTCCATTGCGTCCAAGGCGTCCTTCGCTTCTTGGAAAGCTTTCGCGATCGCGGTGTAGCGGGCGCTGAATTGTTCCAGCGTCGTCTTCGCGCGGATCCGCGCCGCGTAGTCGTCCTCCGAGATGATCTGCACCCGCGAGATCTCCGAAGCACCTTGGCCTAACAGCGAAGGATTGTGATCCGAGGCCTCCAGGAAGAGCTCGATTGTCTGGCCCGGCACCACGCCCAGCCGCGACAGCTCCACGGCATCGGCGAAATCGTAGTTCTTGTCCTTGAGCGCCGGAGCCACCACCCGCGAGCGGTCGCGGAAGCCTTGCAGGGTCCGCACCAATTGCACCTTGGCGAGAGCGTTGTCGTCCTCCGCCCGGCCCGCGAGGCGCAGGGTCGTGCCGGGAGTGGCCAGCAGGAAACGCGGCGGCGATGCCAGATCCACCACTGGTGCCGCGTCGGGCAGGGCTTTGACGTTGAGCTCCACCGCAGCTGCTGCCGGCGTGCCGCGCAGGTCCTTGAGCAGCACCGAGAACTTGCCCGGTCGCGTTGCTGTCCAGCGGAAAGCGATTGTGTCGCTGGCGACCACCTCGCCCGCGATCTCCTCCGGCACCGCTTCGACTCCTGGAGCCGTGGCCGGCGTGAAGACCGCCGCCGAGGGCGCGAGCGGGCGATTGCTGGAAAGCTCCAGGCTCACTGCCGCGCCTTCCAGCGCCGCGATCTCGTTCGTGTCGAGCGGCGCGGTCACCGCCTCGCGGCCCGTGTAGGCAGGCGGAGTGATGGTCACCTTACCCGCCAGCACCTTCGGCTGCAGCAGCAACTCGACCGGCATCCAGACCGAGCGCGCCCGCCCGCAGGCGAAGGCCACTTGCACGGGCTCCGTCAGGGCATCCAGCTTCCGCGAAAAGCGCGTCTGCGATTCCCGGAACGACGGCAGACGTAGTACTTCGTTCCGGCCCGGCCGCCGCACCAGCAGTTCCACCGGGTGGGCCAGCGCCGCGCCGGTGATCTCCACCGCCAGCGGCAACTCCCCGCCATAGACCGCCGTGAGCGCCGCCGGCTCGACCGCGAATTTCAGCGGGCTCCAGGGCGGAAGATCCGTGCCCGGCTGCATCAGACGCGTCGCCACCGCGCGCGTCGCCTCCGGCTTTGCTATCGCCAGAACCCCTGCCGGAAGAATCGCGAGAACAAGCAGTGCCGCCGCCAATCCGACCTTCCTCCAACCGATGATCCGCGAGGCGGGAATCGCTGCCAAATCCTTCGCCGCCTCCTCCTTGGCCCTTCCCGCGAGGTGCCGCGCCAGCGGGGTCTCCTCTTGCCCGGGATCCAGCCCCAGCGTTGCCGTCGCGGGCCGCCGCGGCGAACCTAACAGATCATCCGCCGTCTCCGCGCCAAGCCGCCGCGAATAGATGCTCGCCCGCAGCAAGGCGATCAACGCCACCACTCCGGCTACTACCAGCACTGTCTTCACCACGACCATCCGCGGCGATGTCTCGAATCCGAACCACGCATCCGCCAACCCCGCCGCCAAGGCCAGCACGCAGGCAAGTGCCGCCGCGCCCAAGAGCGCCGCCAGCCAACGCCCGAAGCGCCGCCAGCGGCGGATGCGGTTGAGGGATGAGGTGAAGTTCATGAGGTGGAAGAGAATACTACCATTTTGTGTTCGTTGTGCAGTTCCGGATTCACGCCAGCCCCTGCCTCCTTCTCAAATACCACTCCGCCCCCAGCACTGCCGCGATCAGCAGGGCCAGCGGCCAGCGCGGCCACGAGGGCTCCCAGACCGCGCCGCTGCTGCGCGCCGTCGGCGGTTCCGGGGTGAAAGACTTTTCCAAGAAAGCCGCGAAGTCCCCCGGCGCGATCAGGCTGCCGCCGCTGGCATCCGCCAAGCGTCCCAGGAACTCCGGGTCGGCCGCCAGATCGTCACCCTCCGCCGGCGGTGCGGGGACCGTGAAGCTCGCCTCCGGAGCGGGAGCCGCCTTCTCCCGCGGATCCACCACGGCCAACTTCCACGCCCCCGGTGCATCCGGTGTGAAGGATGCTCGCCACTGCGGATGACCGCCAGGATCGGGATACGCGGCGGGCTTCAGATCGGTCGTCTTGCCCTCGGGCGAGAGCACGCGCAGCACTGGCGATGGCGGTGCGCCGCTGCCCCGGAAGGACATTGTCACCGCCACTGGATCGCCCGCGCGGCCACGTAGCGCCGGCAAGCGCAGCGAGAAATCCTGGCCCGGCAGGAACTCCGAATACGAGGCCATCCACTGGATGAGCTGCGTCCAGAAGTCCTCGTACATGTTCCCGAGTTCGCGCGCTTCCGGATAGAAGTCCCACTTCCACAACCCGTCGCCGTTCACCGTGCCGCAGACCCCTTGGCCATAGCGCCGCACCAGCAGCGCCGGGATGTCCTTCGAAAAACCGGTCGCGCCCTCGTCGCGACCGTTCGCCAAGACACGCGTGAAGGGCTTCACGCTCGAAATCATGCGTCCGTCCTTGAGCGTCGGCAGGGCATTCCAGAGCGAGGCCCCGGGTGCTGGCAGCGCCTCGCCGAAGAGCCCCGCCGCCTCGCCATCCGCGGATGGCAGAAAACGGAAGTCTCCCACGGTGGTCGCTCCCCAAGTCACCGGTTCCAGCGAATCCAGTCCAGGGAGGTTTCCCGTCACCGGCTTGCCGCGCGCGAAGAGCACCGCGCCGCCGTGATCGCGCACGTAGGCCCGCAGCGCGTCCAGCCGCGTCGGCGTCAGGAAGGAATCCACGTTCTTCCCGAAGACCACCAGATCGTAGCGCGAGAGTTCCTCCAGTGTTTCCGGAAAGACCGCCTTGGGCGTCTCGCTCGGCTCCGCCTCCCCGGAGTCGATCCGGAAGTAGCGCTCCTCCGAAAGCCGGTGCACCGAGTGGACCTCCATCTGCGTCTGCTGCCGCAAGAGCTGCGCCAGGAACTTGCTGTCCCAGTAGGGCGCTCCCTCCGCCAGGAAGACACGCGTCTTCGAATCTAACAAGCGCACGTTCGCGTGCGCGCGGTTGTTGCCGGGATTCGTTTCATCCGGCAGCGCCGCGGTCTCGATGGTCCAGCGGCTGCTGGCCGCGGGGGCATCCAGCTCGACGAAGGAAAAGGCCGGCTTTCCCGGGGCTACCTCCACTGAAAGCTTGGCCAGTTCCTTGCCGTCCTCCGCCAGCACCCGGACCTCGGGCTTCTGTGGACCCATGCCTTCGACCGATACAGAGAAAGGAATCCGTGCCTTCTGGCCTTTGAAAACCGTCACCGTCGGCCGCGTCGCGCGCACGATCAAATCGCGCACCGGCAAGCCCGCACCGATGGCCACGGCATGGAAAGGCGTCTTGCGCGAGCGCAAGCGCAGCGCCAGCGATTCGAGTTCGGCATCGGAGGGCTCGGCGGTCTGGCGTCCGTCAGTCAGGGCAATCACGCCTGCATAGGAATCGCCCGCCGCCGCGGCCTCGCCGATCAGCCGTTTGAGGGAGCCGTGGAGGTCCGTGCCTTGGCCGTCCGGTGGATCGATCTTTGCCGGCGTCTCAAGGGGGGGCGCAGCGGTGGTATCGAAAAGGTGGGCCAGCAGCGGGATCTCGCGCCGTGCCGCCGCCGTGCTGGCCTGTCGTGCGAGGTCGAGCGCGGCATCGAAGCGGCTGCCCTTTTCAAGCGGCTGCAACATCGATGCCGAGCGATCGAGCATCACCAGCCACGGCCGTTCGCGGTCCTCGCTGGGGCGTATCCACTTGCCGGGATTGAGCAGGATCACGCAGAGCGCAGCCACGCCGGCCATGCGCAGCACCAGCAGGGTCACGCGCTTGGTGACCGGCAGTCCTTCCGAACCGCGCCATGACAGCCAATCCACCAGCGCCAGCGCTAACAGCAGGGCGGGAATCAGGAACGGGAGTGGCAGGGGAGGGTTCATGCGTTGCGTGCGGCGGGCCTCCATCCCGCGATGACTCCTTCCACTAACAAGAGCGCGAGTGCTGCCGCCATCAACCAGGGCCACAGCGGCATGCCTCCGGCGAGCGCGGCGCGTGCCGCAGCCTTGCCCGATGCCGCAGCAGGACCGGCGTCCGGCACGGCGTCGAGCGGCTTGAGCCGCGACTCGCTTTCTGGGAAATTCACAGCGCTGAGGTGCACCGGCTGCTCGGAGACCAGCCACTGGTAGATGCCCGGCACCGCGGGCGTATCGCTATGCCAAGTCTCACCCGCCGCCACCAAGGGCCAGGCAGAGCCATCCGGAGCCCGCAAAACCGGCGTGCCCGCCGCATCCCCCGCGGGATTCGTCCAAGCCAGCTTGCCACCCGCCTCCACCTCGAAACCTTCGGCTGCCTTGCTTGGCAGCAGGTGCAAAAGCAGCTCTGCGATTCCCGGTAGGAACGCAGGCTCGGCGGGCCAAGCTGAAACAGCCGGATCGAGCGACAAATTGCTCACCATCAGAGGTCTCGTTTTCGCCTGCAGGAGCGCCGGCTTGCCGTCGCTGAAGCGCGCGATGATATCCGCCGGTCCGGGTGCGCTCATCCGGGTCCTTTGCTTGAACTTCCCGCCCAGAGGGTTCCCAAACTCTCCTCCCGCGAACAAGCGGAAGGCCGGGCGCTCCGCCACCGGCGAGGCTTCCCAGCCCGTCTCCGAAGTCTCCAGGCCCGGAGCCTCCGCGGCCGGATCCGCAGGCACGTGGAAGAGGGTTGCCAAGGAGGAAGCGGGGGCGGCGGGACCGGGAAATACGATAAGTGCAGTACCTTGCTCCACCCATTCGTTCAGCTTCTCCGGTGCACTGCCGTCCCAGCCGGGAAGGCAGATGATCTCGCAGGCAGGAATCTTGCCCTCGCTTCCCAGCGGCAGCGCCTCGAGCCACGGCAGCGCCTTCGCCACCCGCGCCAGCGTCTGCGCTGCGGGCGAATCCGGCGGACCGGTGATCGCCAGGCGGATCGATTCCCGCACCCGCACCACCGCATGCCGCTTGTCATCGCCGGGGAAGGAATCGGCATCGATCTCCGCCGTCAGCGGCATCAGCCCCGCGGTCGGGCAGCGCACCGTGAAGGCCGCCTCCGCCTCGCCCCGCGGCGGCAGGTCGAGCGCCTGCGATTGCCGCGAGCCGCCTGCATCAAGCGTCAGCGAGACCCGCCGCGCCTCGTCCGAATGATTCGCCACCCGGCACTGCGCGACTAATTGCTGGCCGGCCACCGGCGCGGCGGGCAGCGGCACCAGCGAGGTCACCGCCATGTTCGGCGCGTCCTCCTTGGCCACCGGCACCATCTGCAGTTCCACACCCTGCGGCACTACGGGCGAAAAGCCCTTCCACGCCGTCGCCTGGAAATCCGAAATCACGATCAACTCCTTGCGCCCTTGGGCCCCGGCCAATTGCCGCAGCGCCAGCTCCAGCGCCGCATCGGGCGCTCCCGCTTCCGGCCGCGGTGCGGCGCGGGTCAGCTCCTCCTCCAGGAACTCGCGGTTGGGCGCTGGATCGGGAAACACTGCGTCCGGCGCGGCATCGATCCACACGATATTCGCCGCGTCCGGCTTGCCCGACTCCAGCATCTCGCCCGCCGCCGCGCAGGCCGCCTCGAAACGGCTTGCCGCTCCCTCCTTCGCCGCCATCGATGCCGAGCGGTCGATCAGGATCACGACGGTCCGCTTTTCGCCCGGCAGCGGCGCGTTCTTCGACAAGAGCATCGGCCCTAGGAATGCCGCGACGATCGCGAGGATTGCCAGCGTCCGCAGCGCCAGCAGCAGCCAGTCCTTCGGCTTCCGCAAGCGCGAGGTCAGGCGCATCACCTTTTTCAGGAACTCGACGTTCGAGAAGCGGTACTGCGGCGGCTTCGCCCGCGACAGCAGATGCACCAGCAACGGCACCGCGCCGAGGGCGAGGAGACCGAAGAGAGCCGGGTGCTGGAAAAACAAAGACATCGGAGAAATTACTAATGGCTAAGCACTAATTTCTAAACGGAAGTGTGATGAAGAAGAGACTCATGATTGGAACTTGGCACTTTTCACTTGGAACTTCCGATGGCTTCAGTGCCTAAGCCGGTCGAGCAGAGAGAAGTAGGATTCGGTCGTGGGGATCATCGCGTAGTCCGCTCGGCGCGAGGCGGCGAGCGCGCGCAGGGAACGGACGTGTTCTTGCATGTGATTCTTCCACGCTTGGCGCAGGGACTGCGGGTGCACGATCAGGCGCTCGCCGCTCTCCATGTCCACGAAGCGGGAGAGCCCGCGGTCGCCGAGGTCGATCTCCGATGGGTCCAGCAGGTGGAAGAGATGCACGCGGAAGCCGCGGTGCAGATAGGGATTCAGCGCGGTGAAAAGCTCGGCGGGATCGCAGAAGAAATCCGACAGCAGCACCAGCGTGCCGCGGCGCTTGAGCAGGGGTGCGGCTTTCTTCAAAGCCTCGATGATCGAGGTGCCCTTGCCGGGTTCGTTTTTCTCAAGTGTCGTAAGCAGTTCGTTCAGGTGTTTGCGCGTCGAGCCCGGTGGCAGGAAGCGGCGGATGCCATCGTCGAACATCGTCAGCGACACGCGGTCGTTCTTCGAGATCACCAACCACGACAGGCAGGCGGCGAAGAAGGACGCGTATTCCAGCTTGCTCAGCCGCTCGGTCCCTTCCGGGAAGCCCATCGAGGCGGAGCAATCCAGGAAGAGATGACACTCGAGATTCGTCTCCTGCTCGTAAGTGCGCAGGAAGAGCTTGTCGTTCCGCGCGTAGACCCGCCAGTCCACCTGCGCCGGATCATCGCCGGGCGTGTATTGGCGGAATTCGTGGAACTCGATCGACGAGCCGCGCTGCTTCGATCGATGTCGTCCCGAGAGGTATCCCTCGACCATCGCCTTCGCCCCGAACTCGTAGTTCTTCAGGCGGCGGATGTCGTCCGGCTTGAGGTATTTGTAGGCTTTCAAGGGATCGGTTGAGGGGGCATTGGCCTCAAAGCGACAAGTCTGTTTCGCCGGGACATCACAAGGCGCTCGCAAGTTTCTCCACGATCGCATCCGTCGTGATCCCTTCACCCGTGGCGTTGTAATTCGGGATCACGCGGTGCCTCAGCACCGGCAGGGCCAGCGCCTTCAGTTCCTCCATCGATGCCGACGACCTGCCTCTCAGCAGCGCCAATGCCCGCACCGCCCGCGCCAGGCATTGCGAGGCCCGCGGTCCTGCGCCGAAGGAAACGTAATTCCTGACATCCGCCGTCGCGTGGATCGAATCGGGCCGCGTCGAGTGCACGAGTTTAAGAATTGCCTTCACCACCGAATCCGGCAGCGGCACGTCGTGCGTCGCATCCTGCAGGTCCAGCACTCCCGCCGCATCGAGCAAGGTCTGCGGTTCCGCGATGCTCCGGCCGGTGGTCCGCAGCACGATCTCTTCCTCTTCCTCGATCGTCGGATAGCCGATCCGCAGCTCGAAGAAGAAGCGATCGAGCTGCGCTTCCGGCAAGGGATAGGTGCCCTCGTGCTCGATCGGGTTCTGCGTCGCGAAGACCGTGAAAGGTTCATCCAGGCGGCGGGTAACGCCGTTCACCGTCACCTGCTTTTCCTGCATTGCCTCAAGCAGCGCCGCCTGGGTTTTGGGCGGCGTCCGGTTGATTTCGTCCGCAAGCAGCAGGTTCGCGAAGATCGGACCCGGCGCGAACTTGAATTCGCGCGAGCCGTCATCCGCCGTCTGGAGAATTTCCGTGCCCACGATATCCGAGGGCATCAGGTCGGGAGTGAATTGAATCCGCTGGAACTTCAGCCCGAGGATGCGGCCGAGCGTCGAGACCAGCAGCGTCTTCGCCAAGCCCGGCACGCCGACCAAGAGGCAGTGCCCCTTGCACAGCAGCGAGGTCAGCAGCTGCTCGACGATCGCGTCCTGGCCCACGATCACGCGGGCAGTTTCCTTGCGGATCGCGAGCGCGCGGTCCTGCACTTGTTCCCAGCGGGCGGCGGGTTCGAGAATGGCGGGCATGGCTTTTATTATTCCTCTTCTTCCGGGTTGTTCGTCTTGTCGGCGTCCTCGCGGGTCAGCACTTGAATCGAGAGATAGGGAAGCACCCCGAACTTCTCCTCGAAGCCGGTCTTGAGCCGTTCCAAGCCCGCGCGGTTCCCGCTGCTTTCCTCCTTTTTCACCGTGCCCTCCTTCAGGCTCCAGAATTCGTAGCCGAGGGAGGAGCTGAGCATCACTAGCGCCTCGGGATTCCCATACTGCTCGAAGTAGCGGGGCAATTGACTCGGGTTTCCCCGCACCGTGGCCTTCCGCGGATCCGCGGCGCGCTGTGCACAGGCGATGGCACCCAGCCCCATCGGTCCGCTGAAAAAGGCCAATTGGGTGCCGGAGCGTTCCTTCGCTTCACGCGCCAGGCGCTCGCCCAACTCCGCGATCTTGTCGGCGCTCACGATGTAGCCTTCGCTGATCCCGAATTGGTCGAGGATCGCGTTGTCATGATCCATCTGGAAGTTGTAGGCCCTGCGCCCGGTCACCTTGAGCCGCAGTTCGAGAACGCCGGGCGGGGCCGGATTCTCCGCGGTGTAACCGCGGACGATCTCCGCGAGCGCCATCCGCTCGTCCGGCGGCAGCCCTTGCGCGAAGGCCGCCAGCTCGCCGGAGGGGAGTTCCGCGAGCTTGGCAGCGATCTCCTTCTTGCGCTCCACGCCCACCTTGGCGGCGTCCGGCCAGGCCGGTGCGGTCTTGCCCGCGGTCCACGCTTCAACCCGCGAGCGCACGAAGGGCAGGACCGTGTTGAAGGCGCCGCCGTTGATGTCCGCATACTGGTTAAGCGCCGGGCCGGAGCCGGGATAGGTGCTGAGTTCCAGCGCCATCGCCACGGCATCCCCGCAGGTCTTGCCTCCGTAGCCCCGCGTCCAAGAGGGGAAGTAGGCATTCTTGGGATCGATCTCCGGCAGCTGCTCGGCGCGTTCGATCAAGGGTCGCCACAGCGCGATTACTTCTCCCGGCAATTTTTCTGCCGGCTCTTCGTTGACCTTGTGCTCCCTGCGGTTCTGAAAGGTCCGCTGTACGATCACCTGGAGGAGCTGCATCAGCACCTCGGGCGTGGCCTTCGCCGCCGGCTCGGCCACCAAATGCAAGCATTTGGGAACTGGCGTGGAGGCCAAGGCCGCAGCGAGGCCTTGCATCTCCGCGACGTCGCCCGACTTCATCGCGGCCTCCACCAGCTCCTTCAGCGAGGTCGCGCCGACTTTCACGGCCAGCGTCTTGAGGAACTTCTCCACGCTGCCGGCCTGCTGGATCGCATAGTTCCCGCGCGCGTAGTCCATGTTCTTCACGTCCACGCCATCGAGTGCCGTCTTGAGCACCTTCGAGTAGGCTTCGAAGAATGGCAGCGCCGCGGCCTTGCGCTTCTCAAGATAGGCCGTGACCTCCACCGCGAAGCCGCCCGGATCTCCCGATCCGAGCACTGCTTTCTCAAAGGCCGCATGCGCTTCCGCATCGGCGTGGTTCGCCAGGAAGTTGCCCGCCATCGAGCGTTGGCCTTCGTCCCCTTCATTCAAATACAGCACCGCGAGCTGCACCTCCGAATCCCCGCGATGGGTCTTCCAGAATTCCACCGCCGAAGCCGCCACCGATTCGCTATCCGTCTCGGAATCGTCCTCACCCGCCGGCAAGACTTCCTGCAAGAGCGAGGTCACGATCTCACCGCGCGACCGGGGCCTCGTCATGTTGTCATACGCTTCCCGCGCGAGTTCCTCCAGCGAGCGATCCCTTCCGTAGGAATAGCTGTCGCGAGTGTTGGAGGAGGGCATGGCCACCAGCGTCTCGTCCCCGGCCACGGCAGCCAGCGCGATCAGGCCATCCATCTTCATCGCTTTCAGCCGCGTTGCGGGATTGGCGTCGGGCTTCGCCTCGGAGGTGCCCAGCAGCCACAGCCCGCTTCCGGAATCGTCTTCATCTCCCAGCCCCTGCTCGCGCAGAGACCGGAGGATCGCTCCACGCTGGGCCGCAGGAAAACGGCTCAGATCGATCCCGCGGCTACGCGCCAGCGCGTCGTCATCGGGCGCATCCGGGTCCGCAGGCGGATCCAGCAGCTGATCGAGCGCCGCGACCGCCTCCGGCTTCAATTCGATACCCGGCAGGGCAGGGGGTGGCGGACGCGTTCCCGCCGCACGTTTCTCCAGGCCGGGCACGAGCATCGCCACGCCGCCCGCCCGTTTCCAGCCGCGCGGGTATTTGACGAGCAGCGCCTTCACCGCATCACGGTATTTCGTCCAATCGCGATCCTCGAAAAAAGCCTTCGTCGCAGCCTCGTAGCCGACATCGGCGAATTGGCTCACCGCGCTGTCGATCACCTGCTCCTTGTCGAGCGGCAGGGCGAACACCGCTGCCGCCACCCGGTTCGCCGCCTCGGTCTTGCCCGCCGCCTGGAGTTGCGCTGCGAAGATCAGCAGGCGTCCCGGGACCTCGCTCGGACTGTACTCCTGACGTTCCGCGAGTTTCTTGCCGATCTCGGCCTTGCCAAGCGCCTCCGAGATCGATTTCGAGTCCGCCTCCTCGAGCGGATCCGTCGCCTTGGCGCTGGCCTCTTTCGGCGGATTTTTCGAGGCGTGGCTGCGCAGCATCTTCTGCAGCAGGCTCGGTTCCTCCTCCTTCTCTTCCCCGGCGTCTTCTTTCTCCTCCCCGCCAGCCGGGGCGACTTCCGCGGCACTTCCGAACTCGATCATCCGCGCCGGCTCACCGGCCAATTTCCAAACCCCGCCGCGCAGCTTGAGATTCATTTCGCGGAACTCGTAGGACTGCGTGAGAGCACGTTCCTCCTCATCTCCGCCGGGAGCCTTCACCCACCGCGCATCCTTCATCTCGGGCAATCCCAGCGCCGCGAGTTGCTTCAAACCCTCCCCGAAATCCGCCGGCTGCTCCTCCGCGGCTGCCATGGGCAGCGCGAGCGCAAGGGCCGCGAGGGGAAAGCGAGAGCGCATTGATCAGGGCACTAGCCCATAAACGCCGCTCGCAAAAGATTCTTTATGTGAAAAACCCGTGGGGAAGCCCGCCCGGGCTCATCCTTCCCTCGTCCAAAATACCAACTCGTTGGCCACCTCTTCCTCGCCGGAATCCACTTGCTTCCACCCGAATCTCGCGCGCAGGCCCGGCTGCTTCACATATCCCCGCTTGCTCCAAAACACGTCGTTCGACCGATAACCGGCGGGGCACTGCGGATGGTCCGCCGCGCGAGCCACTGAGCAGAAGCAAGTTTTCTCCAATCCCAGGTCCCGCGCGTGCCCCTCGCGCTCGTCGAAAAAGCGGTGGCCGATCCCCTTGCCCCGCCACGCCCGCTCCAGCACCGACTCCCCGCAATAGAACCACTCCGCCACCGGCATCCCCGCTGCGATGAAAGGCGCTTGGAAGGATTCATCCGCCTCCGCCAGCGGCAGGCCGGTGGAGACACCCACCACCTTGCCATCGCCGATCGCCAGCACGAAGACGCTCCGCGGGCATTCGCCGTAGTCGCCGAGATACTCCCGCTCGGACTCGACGTCTCCCTCGTAAAGGTAGGGAAATTCCCGGAACACCTCGATCCGCAGTCGCGCCGCGTCTTCCAGATAGTCCAGCACGCCCTTGCCCGTCGCCCGGTGGATCTCGATGCCCATGCCCGAGTCTCATGAAATTCGGAGCGACTGGGCAAGAACTGCAATTCCGCTCAAAATCCCGTGTTACTTCCGCCCTTTGCAGACATCCTAAGGTGACGTTCCACCCTTGATGAATCTGTTTCTCGCCACCGCTTTCCTCGCAGCCGCCGCTATCCTGCACGCGGAGCCCGTCCAGCTTTCCGGCATCTACCCCGGCCTGGCCACCTTCAATGAGGAGGGCGAATGTGGCACCGGCGCGGTGGTTCCATGGGCAGACCGCCTCTGGGTCATCACCTACGCGCCCCACGCGCCGAAGGGCTCTTCCGACAAACTCTACGAGATCACTCCCGATCTCCAACAGATCGTCCGCAGCGAAAGCATCGGCGGCACCCCCGCCAACCGCATGATCCATAAGGAGAGCCAGCAGCTCTTCATCGGCCCCTACGCCATCGCTGCCGACCAACAAGTAAGGACCATCCCGTACTCGGCGATGTATGGCCGGCCTACCGGCAATGCCCGCCATCTCACCGAGGCTTCTAACAAGATCTACTACGCCACGATGGAAGAGGGCATCTACGAGGTGGACGTGAAGACCCTCGCCGTCACCGAACTCTGGCGCGATGAGCAGCTCAAGGGCGGCCGCAAGGCCGGTCTCCCCGGCTACCATGGCAAGGGCCTCTACTCCGGCCAAGGCCGCCTGATCTACGCCAACAACGGCGACCACTCCGGCGAAAGCGCTACCAATCCCGAGATCCCTTCCGGCGTGCTCGCGGAGTGGGACGGGAAGGCCGCCGCCTGGACCGTCGTCCGCCGCAATCAGTTCACGGAAGTCACCGGCCCCGGCGGCATCGAGGGCAATCCATCGCCCGCTACCGACCCGGTCTGGTCGATCGGCTGGGACTACCGCTCGCTCATCCTGGCATGCCTTCATGAGGGAGCGTGGCACTTCTGGCGCCTGCCGAAGGGCTCGCACTCCTATGATGGCTCGCACGGCTGGAATACCGAGTGGCCGCGCATCCGCGATGTCGGCGGGAAGGACTACCTGATGACCATGCACGGCACCTTCTGGAAGTTCCCGAAAACCTTCACCCCCGCCGCCTCCGCCGGCATCGCCCCGCGCTCGAATTACCTCAAGGTTGTCGGCGACTTCTGCCGCTGGAACGACCGCCTCGTCTTCGGCTGCGATGACACCGCCAAGTCCGAGTTCATCAACAAGCGCAAGGCCAAGGGCCAGATCACCGCCCCACAGTCCCAATCCAATCTCTGGTTCACCACCCCGGAGCAGCTCGACCAGTTCGGCCCGGTCATCGGTCGCGGCGCGGTCTGGAGCCGCGACAAGGTGGAGCCGGGCAAGCCCTCCGACGCCTATCTCTTCTCCGGCTACGACCGGAAGGGCCTGCATCTCACCCGCAGTTCCGCCGCCAAGCCCGCCATCATCTCCATCGAGATCGACGAGGCCGGCATTGGCACCTGGAGAAAGGTCCGCGAGATCGCGCTCAAGGAGACTCACCAATGGACCGACCTCTCCGATCTCAAGGGCGCGTGGATCCGCCTCGTTTCCGACACCACCCTGGAGAATGCCACCGCCTTCTTCCAGTATGCGAATGAAGACCGCCGAGGCGATTCCCCGGATGCGATCTTCAGCGGCCTCGCTACCACCGCCGATGCGGATGTCGCCGGCGGCTTGGTCCGCGCCCGCGCCGAGAACAAGCGCACGCTCTCCCTGCTATCCATGTCCGGGAAGACGGAACTCGGCGGCTACGAATTGGATTCCGATCTCAAGCTCCGCAAGTCCGGCGATGCTTCGCTGGCCGCATTCACGGCCCGGACCACCGCCATTCCCCAAGGCGTCTTGGCCCGCGACGAGGCTTCCGTGATCTACACCGATGACAAGGGCAAGCGCTGGCGTCTTCCCGAGGGCACCGCGAAGTCCGCCAGCCCGCTCGGCGATCTCCGCGTCTGCCGTGAAGTCGCCACCGAGCGCGATCTCTTCCACGCCGCCGGAACCTTCTACGAATTGCCCGCGGAGAATGCCGGTGGCTTCGCGAAGGCCCGCGCCATCGCCAGCAGCGGCCACCTCGTCCACGACTTCTGCTCCTACCGCGGCCTCTTCATCATGACCGGCATCGCGGCAGGGCAGGGGACCGGGAATCCCCACATCATCCGCTCCGAGGACGGCCAAGCCGCCCTCTGGGCCGGAGCCATCGACGACCTCTGGAAAATCGGCAAGCCCCGCGGCCAAGGCGGTCCGTGGAAGAGCACCCCCGTCAAGGCCGGCCAAGCTTCCGATCCCTATCTGATGACCGGCTTCGACCGCAAGTCGCTCGCCCTGTCCGCCGACCATCCCGCCACCATCACCGCCGAGATCGACATCACCGGCTCCGGCCTATGGGTGCCCTATCAATCCTTCGCAGTGAAGGACCGCCTCACCCACGAATTCCCCGCCGCCTTCCAAGCTTACTGGATCCGCTTCACCAGCGACCGCGACGCGAAGGTGGACGCACAATTGAGCTACCGTTGAGGAATACCGGGCAGGCATCCCGGCCGTAGTCATCGGAGGCGCACAGGTTTCGCGAGCGGTTCGAGCTTACGGGATCACGGAAGTGACGTTTTTGTGAATTCGTGCGTGAGCGGGATGGAAAGTCTTGCTGCGGGGCGGTTTTTTTATAAACCTTGCCGTAACTTACGGGTTATTTGAAACATTGTGTTGGTTCACAATGAGCGGATGCCCCGGTTCTCGCCCTAGCCTCCCGCCCCGGCTACTTCGGTCTGCCGGGCCGGGGCATTCCCCAGCTTGCCCGCCATGATCCCCAGCCCTCTCCCGGTGCTTCGTATCGTTTTCGCCCTATTTCTGCTGCTGGTGCCCGCGGGTGCCTATACTCTGGAAGATCCCACCCAATTGACTTGGGATGAAGGCTCGACCGAGGCGGGTGTCAACGCCATCAGCCAGCCCTCGCCGGACGCAGGACAGTATTACTACCGGCTGAATACCCGTACCGCGCCCGTCTGGCGGACCCGCCTGAACGTGACCCAGGGCGAGGCTCAACTCTACCTCGCCAAGGGCCAGATCCCGACGATCGGAAATGCCACCACCCGTGCCTCCACCCGGGTGGGTAGCGACGGCATCGTGCTCGCCACCCCGGACTTCAATGCCGGCGAAAACTGGTACCTGATGGTGATCGCCACCGGCGCGAACAATGCCTGGAGCCTCGTCTCCGGCGATCCCTACGTTCAGGACCTGGGCAATCTGCCCTTCACCGATATCAACGGCGACGGGGCCTACAACATCGGCGAACCGGCGCAAAACGGCGGTGTGGCCGACCTCGTGATGGGACCGGAAGGCGTGTCCTTCTTCAAGGCGACGCTGCCGCCGAACGTGCCCGCCTGGGCGCTCTGGATGCGTGGCGGCCAGCAGCTCGTGGGAGTCCGCAAGAACCAGATTCCGGCGCTCTTCAAACCGACCCCCCTGGCCGACCGCAAGCGCAATGGCAGCCTGTTGCTGGTGCCGCCTTATCTCGGCGAAGGCCTGGATAGCTACTACGTGAGCGTGAAAGGGGAGCCCGGGTCCGTCTATTCGATGGACTCGCGGATCGAGCCGATCGAGGACATGGCCTTCGATGGCACCGTTCCGAATATCGCCGTCACCGGCTCGCCCTACCGTGTGTTCCGGGTCGAGGTGCCCGCCGAGCAGGTCATCTGGGACCTCAGTCTGACGCGTCTTTCAGGCGATCCCAACCTCTGTGTCCGGAAGCAGACGGTTCCCGGAGAAAATGACAATGACGCCATCAGCGAAGCGGTAGGCGAGGTGAATGACAGCATCACCCTGGTCTCCCCGAACCTGACCAACGGCACTTGGTTCATCACCCTTTTCGGCTCCGGTCCCTACACTGCCGACCTGAAATCCGGCACGCCGCAGATCACCGATATCGGCTACCGCGGCATGGTCCAGAACGACCAGCCGCAGCGCAGCGGCTGGCGTTACTACCGCGTCCCGGACATGGGCGCGCAGCTCGGCACGCTGGGCTGGCAGCTTGAGCTCGCGGATGCCCCGCCAAATACCAAGATCTCCATCCGGCGCGCCCTCGCGCCCGGCACCTGGAAGCAGAAGACCCTGGGTGCCACCTCCGCGGCCACCATCACCCAGGAGAATTTTTTCAGCACCACCGGCATCCTCCAGCGTGTCGACCACGAGGCGGATATCTGGTACGTCGGCGTCTATCAGCCGGAGGTTCCCTTGGGTAACTTCACGCTGACGCTCCACGACATCGTTGCTACCACCGCGCAGGTCGATGCTTACGAAGCCCCGGTCACCGGGCAGACCGCGGGTGAATGGCGCTACTTCCGCGTCATCGTGCCGGAGGACCCGGCACTGCTCGGCTGGTATGTGGACGTGCACTCGATCAGCACCGCCGCGCCGGTCAAAATCACCGTGCGCCGGGACCGCTTGCCGCCGGTCACCTTGCCCACGGTCAATCCCATGGCGGCCGACTGGCCTTCCGGCGCGGTGTGGTCGCAGATCGCGGATTTCACCGGCGCATCCCTCAATGCGAACGGGCGGGATACCACCGGAAATTTCTTCCTCGCCGCGACCGGCGCGACCCGGCCGCTGAAGCCGGGCACCTATTATGTGGGTGTTTTTGCGGGGCAAGCCAGCGGAGTCCCTGCCGGTGAGATCCAGACGGTTTCCTACACACTTCGCAGCCGCGCGATCGGGGGTAGCTATTCCATCCCGGTCACTCCGCTCGATTTTGCCGGGGGCTCGGTGACCCTCACCGATCTGGCCCCGCGTGATTTCCGCTTTTATAGCTTCAATATCCCGCAGGGAGCGGAAGTGCCTTCCTGGGACCTTCGGCTGACGCCTTCCGTCGGCGAGATGTTCATGCAGGTCCGCCGCGACTCGCTTCCGGACTTCTTCAGCTCCGCCTTCATCGGCGAGGCCCCCGGTGTGACCGGCGTACAGGGCGGCAAGCGCCTGAAGAAACCCGGCAAGGAACGTCTGACCGGTACTGCCGGAACAGGGTGAAAACTTCCTGCGCCCCGGTAACTACTATGCCGCCGTGATCAGCGAGGGCACGGAACCCGTCTCGAACAAGCTCGGCCCCAATCCTTCCACCGCCGTCCTTGCAGCCTCCACGCCGGTCCCGGTTATCGACTTGGGAGTGCTTTCGACCACTCCGACGGATACGCCTTTCAACTTGGCGGCAGGTGAACTGGCGATCTATCGCGTGACGGTGCCCGCGGGTTCGCGTCTGCTCGAAGCTTATATCACCGGTCGCACCGGCAATCCCGGCATCTCGCTGTTGAAGGGAACGGCCGTGCCGAAGCCCTTTCCGGCCACGACCTCGGGAGCGAATGGCTACGGCTGGACCGGTGGCCAGAACTCCTCGAACCACCCCGTGCTCATGACGGTGCACGAACCCGAAGCGGGAGTTTACACGCTGGTCGTCCGCGCCAACCCGACAGCGAACAACACCTATCTCAACGGCGCCGGGACACTGCATGTCCGCGGGATCCAGGAACTCCCCGAAATCACCGCGCTGGGCGTGAAGCGTTCCCACGCCATCGTGGGGCAGTTCGCGGAGGCATGGCAGTACTTCACCCTTGTCGTTCCGGAGAATCCCTCGATCGCCGGCATCCACCTTGCCCTGCGGAATGTGAGTTCCGGGCAGCCGCGGATGGTGGTCCGCAAGGGGGGCACCCTGCCGCGGGACTTCTCCTCCACCAACTTTTTCGGCGCCGGAAGTGCCACCTGGCCTGACGACGCCCAATGGTATCAGGATCTGGATTTCACCGGCATCATCCAGGACTCCGCCGGCGGCAATACCGGGGGGCGCGGCTTCCTGGCGCCCTACAATGCCCCGATGGGCCCGGGCACCTACACGATCGGCGTCACCAAGGGCGAGAACGTGAACACCGTCAATAATCCGGATGCGCCGCCGATGAGCTATACGATCGACGTCGATTGCATCGGCACCGGCCCGGAGATGGACAATCCGCTCGGGACCGTCACGGCGGACAATACCGGCGCGCCGCAACTCATCCCCGCCCTGGGCGAGCGGGATATCCGTTTCTTCAAGGTCGCCATCCCCGCCGGTAGCCCGAGCTGGCGGATGATGCTTGCCGCCGGCTATCCGGCTCCTGCCGGCCCCTCGCCCCATGACGGGATTCTGGCCATCCACAAGGACCGTATCCCCACCTTCGATATCAACCGCACGCCCGGCGACCAGAACGGCGCTATTGCCGGCGTGCTCAATCGCGCCGATTATTTCACACTCCTGCCGGAGACCGAGGACGAGGGCTTGGAAGGCGGCGATTACTACATTGCTGTGACCTCGCTCGGCCTGAACCCGGGCTCCAAGACCGGCAGCGAGCCCTGCGATCTTACGCTCGTCACCCGCGGCGAGCTGCCGGTGGAGGCGATCGAACCGCTCGCCGTGGGCGGCGAGACGTCCCTTCCTTTCAGCCTGGCACCCACGGAACTCGCGGCCTACCGCTTCGTCGTCCCCGAATCCGCCGGCCAGATCGGATATTATGTCTCGATCGACCGGAATATCGGTAAATCCAACTTTTCGCTCCGCCGCGGGGACGGTCTGCCGGAGCCGCCGGGCGCGGTCGGGACAGGCTCGGGATTTCAAGGAGGCATCGACCACGACTACGAAACAACGGACGTGGTGGGAGGGCAGATCGTCTACAATGCCGAACCTGGAACCTATGAAGTGATCGTCCGCTCGACAGGCAATACCCCCTCGACCGGTAGCATCGCCGTCGGCCTTTTCGATCCGGGCACCGGGGTTCCCACGGTGGAATGCGACGGCGGGACCTTGACTGTGAACAACGCCGGCGCGACCACGGACATCCTGCCCTTCCGCGTGGTGATCCCCAATGATCCGAATCTCAAGGGCTGGGGCGTGACCCTGACCGGCTATCATTCCGGAAAGCCCTGCATCATCATGCGCCGCGGCGAGCCGGTCACGGCCGTGCCCGGACCGGCGGTCGGTTCGGATGATCCCGCCTGGCCGAATCTGGCCCAGTGGAAGCAGACGGAAGACTATACCAAGCTGGAGCTGGATACCGCCTTCACCGGGACCGACCGCGACCGCTCCCAGCAATTCTTCGTGGCCGCCCGCGGCCGGCCGCTCGAGCCGGGTGTCTACTACATCGGCATCGACAACCGGGGAACCACGCTGGTCTCGCCGCGTAGCTTCACCATCCGGACCTTCACGTTCGGGGAAGGTTATTCCGTGCCGATCACCGATCTCGCCGTGGCGGGCAGCTCCGCGCCGATCTCGGTGGCCGAGCCGCGCATGCCTGCCGCCTTCAAGATCACCATCCCGCCGCTGACCAAAGCCTGGAGCGTGCAACTCGCCAATACCCTCGGCGACTTCACCTTGCGCGTGCGCAAGGACTTCATCCCCGACACGGTAAATTCCACCTATCCCGACCTGAAGGGCGGCGTGCACGTGCAGAAGGCCGGAGACGAGCGCTTCACCCTGCTGCCCAAGGCCGGCGATGAATACATTACGCCCGGCGACTACTACCTTGTCGCCGCCAGCGAGGGGAAAAATTCCTCGTTCACAAACCAGACCATCGGCACGGGGATCGCCACCGGGACCATCACCAATCTCGGCCCCATCCCTGTCCTCCCGCTGGGCACGGTGAGCGAAGCCGGCATCTCCCAAGCCGTGAGCCTCGCGCCCGCGGAGGTGAAGTTCTACACGGTGGAAGTTCCGGCCGGCGTTAACAACCTGCAGTTCCGCCTGAACGACCGCTCGGGTGAGGCGTCGATCGTGGTTCTTCCCGGCACCCGGGTCCCCGTTCCCGGCCTCGCGGAATCCTACGGCGTCTTCGGCGGGCAGACCGATGCCATCGCACTCAAGAAGGACAAGGCGATCGTCAATCTCGGCAACCCCGCCGCGGGAATCTATACCGTGGCGGTGCGTGCCGGCGGCACCTTGCCTTCCGCTTACGCCCCGGCCTCGGCGACGCTGGCGATCGATATTCTCAAGCCCGCGCCGCTCAATTTCTCCCAGGAGTTCAACGAGGCGAACGGCTTCTCGCACACCGATGCCCGCAGCCTCGCGGATAAGGAGAAGTATTTCTACCGGGTGGCCATGCCGCCGCAGGGCACGGGCGCGGACGAGATCCTCGGCTGGATGGTGACCCTCGACCAGGGCTCGCCGATCGTGCGGATCTATCGCTCGGAGACCGAGTTTGGCAAGACGCCGCCGGTCACGATGGTGGGCCGCACCGCGTTGATCGTGCCGCCGCTGCTCACCTTCGGCGCGAATTGGTTCATCGAGGTGGAAGGCGTGGGCACCACCGATTACGTGATCCGTAGCGAGCCGGTGACCCTCACGGCGCCGGCTTGGGAGCTTCCCGCGGCCTTCAATGCCCATGCGGGCGACTCGAATCCGGGCGAGCCGGACGGGATCGGTGCCGGGCGCCAGCTCCCGCAGGACCACTGGGAATTCTACGCGCTCGACGTGCCGGAGGAGAACCTGGGCCTGATGCGGGTGGTGATGGAGGCCTCGAACGGCAATCCAAACGTCTATATCCGTCAGGACGGAATCCCGACCACGGATCATAAGAACGCCGGCACCAGCGGCAACCCGCTCTATCAATTCAAAATGGTCAGCCAGGACTCCGAGGCCGGGAACTTCTCCGAGCCCAGCGATACTTTGCTGCAGCCGGACCGGCTGAAGCCGGGCCGCTATTACATCGGGGTGAAGTCGGACCCGGTCGGCACGACCCGCACTTCCAGCCGCTACCGCTTGAAGGCGCACTCCGGAGTGGTGACCAACCTCGACATCAACTCGCCGGTCCCGCTCTCCGGGCAGAATCTGGCGGAGAAGGACTGGCGCTACTACCGCGTGACCATCCCGCGCACCGGGATCCCCGAAAATTGGTATCCTGCCTTCACCCGCCTGAACGGCACCGCGCAACTTTACATCCGGGACGACCTGCCGCCCTTCTTCAACACCACCACGCAGACCTTCGTCGATTGGGGAAGCGATTTGAAGAACAAGGTGCCTGCAAGTGCCTATGTCAAGACCCCGCCGCCCGGGACCGCTACGCTTGCCGTGCCGCCGCTGCGGCCGGGGGAAACCTACTACCTCGGTTTCTACGGGGCCACCGGCGGGGCCTTCGAGGTTTCCTCCACCGCCTCCGCCGCGCAGGTACCGGTGGATGCAGAAATGACCTACGATACCGGTAGTACCACCTTCACCATCCCCGCCGGGCAGAAGCGTCTCGTCCGCTTCCACGTGCCTGCTGAAGCCACCCGGGTAAAGTTTGACTGCAGCCAGACCGCCCCCGGCGTCTTCGTGAAGCTGGAGCAGGGGGCCCCGCCCGGCACCGTTCCCAATATCGCCGCCCACTTGCAGAGCGGCGTGGACTATCCCGCCTTCTTCCCGGTGAACCGCGCGCTTGGCACCGCCTGGCCCTTCGTGGCCAAGCAGGACTACTACCTCCTGCTCACCAATACCACCACCGCTTCCATCGACAGCACGGTGACCATGAAAGGCGTGACCGCCGCCACCGAGGATGAGGACATCGACGGCCTGCCGGACGCTTGGGAGCGTCTTTACTTCAATAATAGCCTCACCGCGCAGACCGGAGCCGGCGATCCGGATGCCGACGGCAGCAAGAACCTGTTGGAATACCAGAACGGTACGATCCCCACGGATGTCACCTCGGCCCTCTACGGCGTGGTGGTAGCGGCACCGGGCGGCACTTTCAATGTCTCGCCGCAGCAGGCACTCTATTCCCGGAATGCCACCGTAACCCTGACAGCCACGCCATCGCCGGGAACGACTTTCCGCCGCTGGAGCTGCCCCGGAACGCCGATCGACGGGAATACGAATCCGAACCTCACCTTCCAGATCCAGAACGAGATCAACGCGAAGGCGATTTTCGAGCTGCCCCTCGGCAAGGCCCTTGATACCCCGGACACCCAGGCGTGGACGACCAGCGGCAACGGTGCATGGTTCGGCCAGTTCGAATACAGCCAGGACGGCCAGGATGCGGCGTCTTCCCCGCCGATCGCTCTAAATAACTCGGCGACGCTGGCCACCACGCTGACCGGCCCCGGAACCCTGACTTTCCGCTGGCGCGTCTCCTCGAGGATCAATGCCCACTACCTTACCCTGCTCCTCGACAATATCGTGACACCCCAGGTGGCCGCGATCTCCGGGACGACCATGACCGATTGGGCGCTCGTCACGCTGGCGATCCCCACGGGCAATCACACCGTGGCCTGGCGCTACTCGAAGAACAACACATCCGTCGCGGGTGAAGACCGCGGCTGGGTGGATCGCGTGACCTATACCGGCTGGCCTTCGGATACGCCCACGCTCGATAGCTGGCGCCTCGCGTCCTTCACCACGGCGGAGCTGGGGATTTCCGCCATCAGCGGGCCCGAAGCCGATCCGGACCGGGATGGCATCGAGAACCTGCTGGAAGCGGCGCTCGGGCTCGGGCCGAAGTCGGCGGACCGCGCGGACGAGGCACTCAAGCTGGTGAGCGCGGTGAGTGCCGGTGCCAACCTGACCATCACGCTGGAGTCGAAGGTGGCGGCGCAGCCCCCGTCGGACATCGTACTCCGCCTCCAAGCTGGAAACGGGCTGGGTTCCTGGACCACCCTGTCGACGAAGGCGGCCGACGGCAACTGGAGCAGCCAAGCGGGCACGAATGCCAGCGAAACCAACTCCGGTGCGTCGCGCGATCCGGTGGTGTTTGCGGAAACGATCCCGCTTTCCGGATCGGGCCGGCGGTTTTATCGCCTAGCGGCGGAACTGGCACCGTGAGGGCGGGTGCGCGGACATCGTAAAAACCCCCATCCCCGAACCATGTTCAAGGCGCTCTGCCTTGGCTTCATGGTGCGCGGACATCGTAAAAACCCCCATCCCCGAACTCAGCAAGACCTTACGTAATAACACCTGCCAATATCTTGGCAACCATCCGGTGCCTCGCGACATATACCTAATGTCATGAGCGAGTCTCGCGGAATCCTCCCGGGGAGCCGCGAGATAAGAACCGGCGGTTTCCCGCGCTGTATTGGCGGGAAGAGTCCCCGGACCTTCATCGGTCCGGGGGCTCTCAAACCGCCTGGAAGTGGCTGCCGCGCGTGCGGGCGGCCTTTCACCCCTCGCCATGCAGATGCCGCAGGCACTCCATGATCGCCGGGATAAGCAAGGGCAGGCATTCCCCGATCGCCTTCGGATTCCCCGGCAGGTTTACGATCAGGGTCCGGCCCCGCGTCCCCGCCGTGGATCGCGACAAGATCGCCGTCGGAACCTTGGGAAAGCTTTGCACCCGCATGATCTCGCCGAAGCCCGGCAGCTCCCGTTCCAGCACCGCCCGCGTCGCCTCCGGCGTCACGTCCCGTGCGGAGGGTCCGGTCCCGCCGGTGGTCAACACCAGGTCGCAGCCGTCCTCATCAGCCAGCCGCTTCAAGAGCGCCTCGATCTCCGCGCGCTCGTCCGGCATTACGATCCGCAGCCACTCGACCGCTCCGGCCTGCGCCTCGCCGAAGACCCGTTCGATCTCCGGTCCACTACGATCCTCGTAGATGCCCGCGCTCGCGCGGTCGCTCAGGGTCAGCCGTGCCACCTTCATTCCTTGATCTTCTCCGTGACCCGGATGCCGCCGATGACCATGCCCTTGTCCACCGCCTTGCACATGTCGTAGACCGTCAGTGCCGCCACCGAGACCGCCGTCAGCGCCTCCATCTCGATGCCCGTCTTTGCCGAGGTGCTGGCCGTCGCGCGGATCGCCACGCCCATGTCCTGCACTTCGAAATCCACATCCACGCTGTCCAACGGCAGCCCGTGGCAGAGCGGGATCAGTTCGTCCGTCCGCTTCGCCGCTTGGATCGCCGCGATCCTCGCCACCGTCAGCACGTCGCCCTTCGGCAGCGCCTTGTCGCGCAGCGCCTGCACCGTCGCCGGCGCACAGCTCACGAAGCCCTCCGCCACCGCGCGCCGCCGCTGCACCGGCTTCGCGCCGATATCGACCATGCGCGCCGTGCCGGCAGCATCCAGATGTGAGAACTCGGGAGGAACCATGACTTGGTGATTGCTAGAGCGCCGCCAGCAGCAACGTCTTCGCCACACCCTTCACGGGCGATCCCCCGTTGACAAGCACCAGCGCGTTCGTCCGCATCAGCGAAAAGGTATCCCCGGAAGTCGACCAGCGCTGCGGCTTGGCCACCAGCTTGCCACCCTCCACCTCCACCCGCGCCGGCCATAGGGTCTCCCGCGGATCGGGTTTCACGGCTTCCTCGCCCGCCAGCGGCAGGTCCAGCCAATCCCAGGCCACCCCGCCGCCCGCCATCAATTCCAGCGCCAGCCGGATCGCGACATGGAAACACACGAAGTGCGACACCGGATTCCCCGGGATCACGAAGGCCGCTTGCCGCCCCTTCGTCGCGAAGGTCAACGGCTTGCCCGGCCGCAGGTTCACCTTGTCGAAGTGGATCGTGAAACCCAGTTCGCGCAGCACCCGCGCGCCGAAATCGTAGTCGCCTACGCTCGCACCGCCCGAGATCAGCAACAGGTCGCAGGGCTCCGCGCAAAGTTTCGCGAGCGCCGCCGGGTCATCCCCGCAGCGCCCGGAATGCATCACCGCCCCGCCGTGATCCGCTACCAAGGCACCCAGCAGGGTCGAATTCGTGTCGCGGATCATGCCCGCGCCCGGCCGCTCCTCCGGCCCCACCAATTCTTCCCCCGTCGCCACATGCCGGATCACCGGCAGGCGCGTGACCGCCGGCTCCACCGCGCCGACCTGTGCCAGCATCGCCAGTTCCGTCGCCCCCAGCCGGGTGCCCGCCGCCACGATCACCGCGCCCGGTTCCGCCTCCGCCCCCTTCCGCCGGATGAAAAGATTTACGGGAAACTCCGCGATCGTTACCCGCCCGCCCTCGCGCACCGCCAGCTCTTGCGGGATCACCCGCCCGCCGCCTTCCGGCACCAGCGCGCCGGTGAAAATCCGCATCGCCTCGCCCGCCGCGAGCGCCTGCTCCGGCATCGCGCCCGCCTGAATCTCACCGGTCACCGCAAACTCCCCTGGCACGGCATCCTCCCTCACCACGTAGCCATCCATCGTCCCCCGGTCCCCGGAGGGATACCACGCATCCGCCCGCACCTCCGCCGCCAGCACCCGCCCGCGCGCCTCCGCCAGCGGGACCGCCACGGCCACCAGCTTCTCCACCGCCGCCCCGATCACCGAGCGTGCCTCCGCCAATGAAATCATGGCCTCCGTCTAAGCCCCAAGCCACCTCGGGGCAAGCCTACCTCGGTGTCTTGTCGCGTTCCTCCCGGATCACCGCCAGCGCATCGTAGACCGCCAGCATCACCACGAACACCGCCCAAGCCCCGCACCCCGCCCACCACAGGAAGAAGCGCCAGATGTTCGCTCGCAGCCAGGCATCGATCCCCCACAGCCCGATGGCGAAGATCGCGAGCAAGACCAGCAGGCAGCGGCTCATCACCCGCCGGCGCAGCGCGCGGTCCTCCAGCACCGCGCGGGCAATGCCCTTGTTGGCCGACCACTGGCTTGCGGGTTTCTTCTCCTTCTCACTCATCAAGACCGAGCGTCCGCCAAATCTCCGGGCGGAGCAAGAACCGGATCGCCTGCTCAGGTCTCCTTGGCCTTGATGCGGTCGAGCAGCGCGTTGCCAAGAATCAGAACCGGTATCCCCAAGGCCGCCAGTTCCAGATAGAACCACTGGGTCGGCCGGATCTCGAGCCCGCCGGCCAGTTGCTCCGCAATACTCTTTTCCAGCGGCTCCAAGGCGTTCTTCTGTTGACTGACCTGCCCTCGTTCATCCAAGGCCCTTTGCATCTCTCTCTTGGCGGGAAATCCCAGCGCGAGTTGTAACAGCAGGAACGCCAGCGCCATGGTGCAAAGGATCCCGGCACCGAACTCGTCATCGCTGCTCCCTTTGATCAAGCCGGCGAAGGCCACCAAAAGCGCCGACGCCACCGCGATCAATGCCGCCGCCGCAAGATAAGAGGCGCCCAATGACTGCTTTTCCTCCTTCCGCGGCGTTGGCATCCGGGATTGAAAGGCGGGGTTGGGGGTAGTGGCACCCACGATCATCTGCACCCCGGTCTGCGTGGCCAGGCGCTTGCCGTTGCACTCGATGGATACCCAAGGCAGGAAAAAGAACACCAGCGCCGCAAGCGCCGAAACGATATTGAGCTTGGGAATCACCATCTCATCTAGGGCATGCCAGACGGGGAATCAAGTCCCCCGGCGGACGGCTCCACTGGAACCGCCGGGCACACCTATTCGGTCCGTGGCATCAAGCCGCTTCCGAAGCCCTCGCCACCGCCCTCACCGGCCGATACGTCTCCGACCGCGCCTCTTCAATCGTCCTCCCCGAGAGCCCTTCATAGATATTCAGGTAAGCCTCCGCCGTCGTCTCCGGCGAAAACGCCTCGGCGCTCTGCCGCATGATCCGCGCGATCTCCTGCTCGCGCTCAAGCTCGGGCCGGATGTGGAAGCGCATCGCCTCATCGATCGCCCAGCGCAGGCCGCCGCAATCGTGGGTCTCGAACACGAAGCCGTTGCCTTCGTGTTGCGCGGCATTCAGATGCTGCACGGTATCCTGCAGGCCGCCAGTGCGATGCACGATCGGCAGGCTGCCATACTTCAGCGCGACCATCTGTGCCAATCCGCACGGCTCGTAGGCCGAGGGCACCATCACGAAGTCCGAGGCCGCGTACGCCTGCCGCGAGAGATTCTCCTCGAAACCGCGGACCGCCACCCGGCCCTGCAGGCCATGGAAATTCACGATGTGATCGAAGTGCGGCTTGAACGGGCCGTCTGCCACGAACACCACCTGCAATCCGAGCGCCGAGTAGTCGCTGACCACTTGATACAGGATATGCGCCAGCAGACCGCAGCCCTTCTGCGTGGGATCCAAGCGCGAGGGCCAGAATAGCATCGGTGCCTTCGCATCCACCTCCAGGCCCAGCGCCTTCTGAAGCTGTAGCTTGTTCTTCCGCTTCCCGCTGCGGTGATCGCTTGCACCGTAGCGCTCCGCGATCCGCATGTCATGCTCCGGCGCGCAGGAAGGATCGGGCGCATTCAGAATCCCGGACGCGGCACCGTACTGATGCTTGCCACGCAGCACATCGCACAAGCCCCAGCCGGCGATGTGACGGCCGTCCATCATCTCCTGCAAGAAGCTCGGGCTGACCGTGTTCACGTGGTCGGAAGCATTCATCGCGGAAGCCATCATGCTCACCGGATTCGAATTGCGGCTCTCCTCATACGAATGCGGATAGTGGCCGAAGTGCAGGTTCTGCCAGAAGCGCGCCGTATCGATCCCGCGATCCTCCGCCTCCGCCATCGTGGTGATCTCATCGTGGAGATTGTGCACCGTGAAGAGGCTCTTGATGCCCATCGCCTTCGCCGCCGCGGGAACCAGCCCGGTCATCCAGTCGTGGCAGTGCACGATGTCCGGCTTCACCACCGGCAGGACGTTCTGGATCACGTCCCGTTGGAAGGCCAGCGCCGCGCGCCGGTTCGCGTCCTGGCTGCCGTCATACACCGAGCGGCGGTAGAGGAACTCGCGATCGCGGCAGAGATAGAGCCGCCGCGAGAGCGAAGCATCGGGAAAGAGATTGCGGAAATGCGGCATCGCCACCCGCACGTCGATCCCGCGGTCGGACAACTCGTCCACCAGCAGCGTGCTGATATCGGCCAGCCCCCCCGCCTTCGCCCGCGGCCCGGGGGTGCCATTCCGCCCCATGTGATTGCTGCCGTTCAACTCCGGCGTCACGATCAGGATCCTCGGCCGGCGGAGCTTGCGGGGCTTCTCGCGCATCCCGGATTCCGATGTTCCGGGGGATGACAGGGACGCGAGATTGGAAGCCATGGCTGGGAAATGATACGAGGAAATGGGGCGCGTCCGCCAGGGATGACGGCAGTACAAGCTGCCGTGAACCTTTCCGGAAAGGAGTTCGCGAGCGCGCGTCATTCATTAGCGGGCAACGTGCCAGAAATCCCAAGTGATCTACCCAACTTGGATTTTTCCTCTAAGCCCTTGATCCCCGTGATTCTACGCAGGGAGTTATACTCTCCTCCCGACCTCCTCAACGGGAAATCCCGAACGATGCCGATTGCAAAATCGAACCGCAGCCGGTGCAGGATGCAAAGGCTTCCAACCAGGAAACTCGGCCTTTGAAAGCCTTAAGAATGGTCTCTTACAACTCGCTCAATCCTGACTCATCACCACCAAACCATACGGGGGCAACTTCAAGCCCCCCACCACACTCGGATGCCCGATCTCCCCGCTGCGGCCTTCCACGCAGCTCAGGTCCGCGTCGCCGAAGTCCGAGCTGTATCCGGTCCAGTCCGCATTGAAGCGCACCACCCACTCCCCCTCGGCAGGCAGGGTCAACTCGTAGAAATCATGTTCCCGGTTCGATAGGTTGAGAATCACCACCGTGCTGTCGCGCGGCCCGCCCTCGTGCCAGCGGTGCCAGGCCAGCACCTTGTTCTCCGCATCGCGGTGGAAGACATCCACATTCTGGCCGGTCAGCCCGCGGCTGAAGCCACCGAGATTCCGACGCAGGCCAATGAGGTCGCGATACGCCAGCCGGATCCCGCGGAAGCGCCGCGCCTTGTCCCAATCCAAGGGGTTCTGGTCGTCGAACCAGCCGTCTTCCAGAAACTCCTGCCCCTGAAACAGCATCGGCACCCCCGGTGAAGTCAGCACCACCCCGGCCGCTTGCACGGCACGCCGCCGCGCCCACACGCTCGAAGGATTCTCCGGATCGATCTCGGACACCATCCGCTGCTTCCCGTTCGCCACTTCATCGTGCGATTCCGAATAAATCACGCGCCGGAAGGCATCGCTGCCGTCCGGCGGGACGATCGCGGCAACCATCGCCCCGATATCCCGCACGTCGTCCTCGGGGCATTCCAGCACCGCCCGCACCGGATGCACGAAACTCGCATCCCACTGGCTATCGAAGCCCGCTCCGCCGTCCTCCACCCAAGCCGTGAGCGCGGCATTGTTGCCCAGATCCTCGGCGATCGAGATGATCCGCGGCGAGTGCTGCTTGAGATCCTTGTTGATCCACTGCAGCACCTGCCAGCCTTCGGCCAGATCCACCGACTCGTGGTGCTCGTTGCCCTTGGTTCGGCGGATGTAGCTCACCGCGTCCATCCGCAGCCCGTCGGCCCGGAATTCCTCGATCCACATCAGCGCGTTGTCGCGCAGATACTGGCGCACCTCGTGGCGGCCGTAGTCCGGGCGGGTGTGGCCCCACGGCGTCTCGGCCCGCTCGTCGTTGTAGAAATAGATCCCGCCCATCTCGTTCTCCGACCATCCGTCAAATTGCCACAGGTCGAGATCGCCGGGGCCGAAGTGGTTGTAAACCACGTCCAGCAGCACCGCGATCCCCTGCTTGTGCGCCTCCCGGATCAGCGTCTTGAGCCCGTCCGGCCCGCCGTAGCTCGCCTCCACCGCGAAGGGGTGACAGGGATTGTAGCCCCACGAAGTCTCGCCGGGGAACTCGGTCGGCGGCATCAGCTCGATCGCATTGATGCCGAGTTCCTTCAAGTACGGCAGGCGCCGTATCACGGTCTCGAAGGTGCCCGCGCCGCGCTTCTTCCCGGGAGAGAAGGTGCCGACGTGCAGTTCGTAGATCACCGCCTCGTGCAGATACGGTGGCGTCCACTCGTGGTCCTGCCAGTCGAAGCTGTCGCGGTAGATTACCCCGTTGCCGCTCTCCGGATCGATCATCCGGGCCCGCGGATCGACCTTCAGCAGCACCTTCTTCCCGGACTTGAGCCGGAACTTGTACTGCTCGCCGTCCTTCAAGCCATCCACCGCCACGCTCCACAGCCCCTCGCCCTCTTTCACCAGCGGAATTCCCGGATCCGCCCAGTTGTTGAAGCTCCCCGTGACATGCACCGATTTGGCGTTCGGTGCCCAAACACGGAAGTCGGTGCCAGCCTCATGCGAGATCGCACCCATTCCGGGGCGGCTGGAAGCAAGCGGCTCGCGGGAGGAGGGGGAAGGACGACGGCTCTTGCCGGTGGTAGCGCTCATAAGTTTCAGCACTGGATCCAGCAAGCCGCATGCCCCGACGGCTTTCCTAGGCAGGCAAGGGATCGCCTGCTTCTGGGAAGTGCGGATTGCACACCGTGCGCGATGCATTTCCGCGCGAATTGCATGCAGTTCCAAACCCCTTGCGAAACCCGCGCCCCGGACGAAATTACAAGGGTTTCATCGACCAGCCCCTCTATGAAGAAAGACACGATCATTCCCGCGCAAGAGAAGTTGGCGGCCCACGAACAGGCTGCCGCCGAGATCACCGAACTCCGCCGCAAGGGCATCCATTGCCATATCGAGGAACATACCACCGCGGTCGGTCGCTGTCTGGACGTCGTCGTCGATCCGGAGGGCCCCGTCGAAGCCGTCCCGCCCCCGCCGCCGCGCGTCCGGACCAGGCGCCAGCGCTTCTAACAAAAGGAGCGCATGGCATCTTCCTCCCCCTGCATGGACCTCAGCTCGGATCACGCCTATTGGCGCGTCAAAAGTGGCATCATCGCCAACTACCCGCCCCTCGAAGCGGAGCGCGCTTGCGATGTCGCGATCCTCGGGGCCGGCATCACCGGCTCCCTCATCGCCGAAGCCCTGAGTGCCGATGGCCACCACGTGATCGTCCTTGATGGCCGCGATGTCGCCACCGGCAGCACCAGCGCCAGCACCGCCCTGCTCCAGTACGAGATCGATGTCCACCTCATCGATCTCATCGCACAGCACGGCCCGGACAAGGCCCGCACCGCCTACCGCGCCTGCTACGATGCCATCGATTTGTTAGAGGAACGCGTCGCCCGCCTCGGCTTGGAAGACTGCAATTTCACCCGCAAGGATAGCGTCTACCTCGCCTCCCGTGCCCGGGACGTCCCGATTCTGCAAGCCGAAGCCGAGGCCCGCCGCCAAGCCGGCATCGAAGTCCACGAATGGTCCGCCGGCGACGTGGCCTCGCACTTCAGCTTCCAGCGTCCGCTCGCCCTCCATTCGCCGCAGGCCGCGGAGGTCGATGCCTACCGCCTCGCCCACGGCATGCTCGCCGAAGTCCGGCGCCGCGGCGGCGAGGTCTTCGACCGCACCCGGGTCACCGCCGTGGAGGTCGATGCCGCCGGCGTGATCTTGCAAACGGACCGCAAGCTCAAGGTCCGCGCCAAACGCGTGGTCGCCGCCATGGGCTACGAGAGCGAATGCCTCTTCGATACCGCGGGCCTTGTCGATCTCCGCAGCTCCTTCGCCATCGCCTCCGAACCGCTCGCAGAAGCCCCCGGCTGGTGGAGGCGCTGCCTGCTCTGGGAAACCGCCCGGCCCTACTTCTACCTCCGCGGGGATGGCGATGGCCGCGCCATCATCGGCGGCGAGGACCTGCCCTTCCGCAATCCCGCCGCCCGCGACCGCCTCGTGAACCGCAAGGGCCGCATTCTCGAAAAGCGCTTCCACGAGATGTTCCCCGCAGCCCGCATGGAAAGCGCCTTCGCCTGGGCCGGCACCTTCGGCGAGACCGCGGACGGCCTCGCCTACATCGGCAGCTATCGCAAGCACCCGCTCTGCTACTTCGCCCTCGGCTTCGGCGGGAATGGCATCATCTACAGCGTCATCGCCGCCGAGATCATCCGCAGCTCCCTTCTCGGCAAGCAGCATCCCTGGGCCCTCCCCTTCAAGTTCGACCGGTAGGCCCGGGAGCGCGGACTTTAGTCCGCCCGATCGGTCAAGCATCCGGCCACCCTACGGCTCCTCATACCCCAGCACCCGCCCCTTCAAACCCGCCGGATCCACACTCCCCGGGAAGCACACCTTCGCCTCCATCACCGTTCCCCTCGGTACGAAGTCCAGCGTCAGCCCCGCCTTCTCCTCGCCATCGCTGACCTCGATCTCCACGTTCGATGCTAGGCCCTCGCCCTCGTTGCTCACCTTCACCGGCACGCACCAGTCCGCATCCTTCCTCTCCGGCGTGCCCAGCTCCACCTTCAAGTGCGCCGGCGTGTTCTGCCAGCGGAAGGCCTCCATCGCCAGCACCCCCGCCACGCCGAGCACGATCAGCAGGCTCGCGCCGAAGACCGCCCACTCCAGCGCGTTCTTGCCACCCGGCGGCTTCTCCTTGGATTCCTCATTCATGATTCATGATCCCGGTGCCCGGATTTGTAAAAGCAAGCGCCCCGCCGATGCCCCCAGCACCGCCGGCACCCCCGCCACCACACACTGCGCGAGGATGATCGGCCCCGTCTTCCCGTCCAGTTGCCCGAAGAAATGCAAGCACGCCGCCGCCGCCACCAGCGCCACCGCATAAGTCGTCGCGATCCCGCGCAGCCCCAGCACCCAGGTGTCCCTATGCACATGCCGGTCCGCCCCATGGACCCCGGCGAAGTGCAGCACCAGCGCGCCTAGCAGCACCGAGCCGGCGGCCAGCAGGAGCAGCATCGCAGGCGGACTCTCCATCGCGATGACCTCGATCTCCTCCGTCGGTGCCACGTTTGCCACGAAGAGCACCGCGCCGCACAGCGCGATCGCCGTCTGCGGCAGGTAACCGCTCGACCACCGGTCATCGCCGTCCATCCCGCCATCGTCCAGATCCTCGCCGCCGAGCTGAGCCGTGCCGACCGAGACCCCGATCGCCACAGTCATGCCCTCCATCACCACCTTGCCCGCGATCTCCGCGGTGGACATCCCCGCACCCAGTCGCCCGGTCGCCCACAGCACCACCGCCGCGATCACCAGGCCCAGACCCATCTCCTCCACCGAATCGATGAAGACTTCCCTCAAGCTCGCATCCCGCCTGAGCCCGGCGAAGCGATTGTAGAGCACCAGCAGCACGTAGGTGCAGGCCACGTAGAGCAGCACCCGCGCCGGATGCAGCGCGAAGCCGGCCCACCACACCTCCATCGTGTAGAGCAGCGGCAGCGAGAACATCAGCCCGCCTGCAATGCCCCGCCCATACTCGCGCAGGGACTCGGAAATGGTGCGCTGGTGGCTGAAATTCACGGTCCTCGTTGGGCGCGGCGTTGCTCGATCCGGTCCTTCACATACGCCAATCCATGCAGCACCACGAAGATCAATGCGGTCACCCCGCACGCGAGAATGTAGTAGCGCAGCCCCACCATCATCCCCACCGCCGATGTCACCAGGATCGAGGCCGCCGTCGTCAGACCCTGCACCTTTTCCTTCCCCCGCGAGATGAAGATCGTCCCCGCCCCGAGGAAGCTCACTCCCGTCACCATCGCCTCCAGCACCCGCACCGGGTCATAGCGGAGTTGCTGCAAGTCGTGATCGAAGCGCTGCACCATCAGCTCCCCGATCGTCACGAACAAGGTCGCCGCCAGCCCCACCAGCATGTGCGTCCGCACCCCCGCCGCCTTTCCCTTTGCCTCGCGCTCCCAACCCAGAATCCCCGAAAGCAGGATCGCCACCAGCGAACGGCCCAGCACGTCCAGCTCCAATTCGAAGTTCATGATTCAGGGAGGATGGGCGAAAGCCGGATCCGGCATTTCGCGCGGATCCGGTCATGCTACCACAGGCACCGGTGAAATCCATCCATCAATGCGCCGCAGCCTCGTTCACGCCGGTCGAGAAAATGCCCCCGGAGGCGATCTTGGTCAGCGTGTCATCCGCGTTCGCTTCTTCCTCCAGCGATTTGGTCAGGAGACGCGCATCCTCGTCATGGCCGAGACACTGCGCAAAAGCACGGGCCACCCCGTAGGCGGCGATCTCATAGTGCTCCACCCGGTTCGCGGAGGCGATCAGCACCGCATCCCGCACGCTACCGGGAGCCGTGTTCGTCACGTGCTTGTTGGCCTCTTTCACCAGACCGCGCATCGCGTCGCAGTCTTCGCCCTCCCCGTTGATCCCGTGCGTCTCGAAGATCTCCATCAAGCGCGCGCGCTGCGTGCGGGTTTCATCGAGGTGATGGTTGAAGGCCTCCCGGAGTTCCTGATCCGTCGCGTTGGCCGCCATATCCGGCAGCGCCACGATGAGTTGCGTCTCCGCGCTGTAGAGATCGCGGAGCTGGTCGAAGTACCAGTTGTTCAAGGTTGTTGATCATGGTGGACCTCTCCTCGCACATCACATGCCGAGCCCGCGATCCAAGGAACAACAAGCCGTTCCCCCGGTCTGCATGCCTTCAAGCATGCACCCTGCATCTCCGCCCGCCGCACCCTGCAACGAAATCGGGTGCCGCATCCCGTTCGCGAAAGCAACGAACCACCGATGGACGCCGATAAGACCGGAGGAAAAATCACACCGCCTTGGGACTGCCTTTCATCCGTGTCCATCGGTGTTCATCCGTGGTTCAGTCGCCACAACACCCGACCAAATCCCCCGAAATCTTCCCCTCAATCCGCGCAGCGCACTCCGATTGATGATTGGAAGATTAGTGATTGATGATTTCTTCCCCTGAAATGGGAAAACCCCCGGGACTTGCGTCCCGAGGGCTTTCCGGATAGCGGGCGACCAACTCCCCCCAGACTCAGTCGCCACTTCTCCTAGGGCAAAGTCACATCGATTTGGGATATCGCAAGGGAAATTAACATTCATCTTTCCTCCGTAATTTCACGTGTCCGCGATCATAGGATTGCCGCGACCAAGCTGGGATCCTTCATCACCACATCCTTGCAGGATGGCCATGTCTCCACCGCTTGGCGCAGCGCGGCCTTCGCCTCGGCATGACGGCCGTCCCGGAAAAATTCGCGTGCCACCGTGGCGTGGAATCCCGCCGCCATCATGCGATCCAGAATGCCCATTGTCCCCAGGTGCGCCGCGATCTCCTCGCCCCGCGGCCACGCCTGCAAGGCCACACAGGCCCTCAGTTCAAGACGCAGCACAGCCGGAGCAAAGCGAAGTATCTCGGGAAGATCCTCGAGTTCTTCGAACACTTCCGGCCACAGTTCCAGTGTTGCATAGCCCTCGGCCGCGCTAAATCCCATGGTGGACCGTAGAGCGTCGCGGCCTCCGGTCAAGTTATGACCGATCTAACAGTCTGACGGATCTTCCGCCGAATTCGCGGCAGTAAAGATCCGCACGGATTCACGGTCCCGCAAGGGGAGATTTCGCATTCGGTCCATTCTTCCACGATCCGCACGCCGCATGCTGGAAAGGGTGGGGGAGGCATCCCGCTTCCCGCCGTCACCACAAGGAGTATACCATGAAAACTACATTCATTCTCGCGACCATCGCGACCCTTGCCGGTGGACTGATCTCCACCGCCGAATCCCCGGGCGCCCGCTCGCGGAACCTGCCCGCCAGCCTGGCGGCAGAACCCGATCTCGGCACCTTCATGAAACTCGTGAAGGCTGCGGGCCTGCAGGGCACGCTCCAGCGTAGCGGTCCCTACACCGTCCTCGCCCCCACCGATGACGCATTCCGCATGCTGCCGGAGGGCACCCTCGACGAGCTGATGAAGCCCTCGAACAAGGACCGCCTCACCGACCTGATCGCATACCACATCGTGCCCGGGAATTTCCCCTCGGCGAAGATCGACCTCGAAGAACGCACCACGCTGCAAGGCAGCAGGCTCGTCCTCAACCGTGAGGCTGGCGTCATCTGGATCGGCCGCGCCGAGGTCCTCCGTCCCGATCTCGAAAGCGCCAATGGCACCATCCATGTCATTAACATGGTCCTCGAGCCCGACCAGCAGTAGAGGGCCCGGAGCGCGGACTTCAGTCCAGTGCCTATAACGATTCGGTGCACGCGGGTCTTCTTTTGAGTGCGGCGACATGTCGCCGCTTTGGATCGATCCACGGCAAATCTTCCGGCCGTTCCCGCAGCCGACATGTCGGCTGTGCCCGGGCGTTTCCGGTTGGCGCGCCAGCGGTGGAATGCGCTGCTTGGCCGGAAAAGGATCGCCAGGTCGAAAAGCACCCCAAGGAGGATAATAACACAGGGAAGGGCCGTACCGGACACGCCCTTGCGGAGCCGGCATGTCGGCTCCGGGGATGCCACCGGGGCGGGGGATCATCGCCCGAAAGCTGCGAGATGTCGCAGCACTCCAAGGATTGCCGCCCTGCGGCAATCGAATCCTTACAGGCATTGGACTGCTCCGACTTCAGCGCCTGCGCCGCAAGCCCAGCAACACCAATCCACCCAGCCCCACCACCAACGAAGATGGCTCCGGCACGGTCACCGTTACCGCCTGTATCCCCACGAAACCAAACGAAGAATCATTCACCCCCACGTAGTCGTTCGCGACGGTGAAAGTCAGCGTATCGCCCACCGTCGCTCCGGACAGATTCAGCGTGAGCAAACCGGAAGTATGGTTGCCGCCGCTGCCGTCCCCATCGTCCGTATAGGGCAGCACCGCGTTTTCCAGCGAAAAGCTGCCGCCCTCTCCCAGGGCAGCACTGATGTCCGCCCGGCTATCGTAGCCCACGAGATACACCCGGATGGTCTGCGACTCGGCCAGCACCGTAGCCGTGAAGCTGAGCGCCGCCCCTTGCACCTGGTTCGGAAACACGAAGGCAGTTCCGGAGCCTACGCTCGGAACCGGGTCTCCTCCGCTGAAGCTGAGAAACATCCGGCTATCCCCGCCCGCCGCGAAGGTACCGCTCAAAGAACTGAAGGACCCGGGTCCTCCCGCCTTCGACGTGATTGCAGAGGGACCGGACAGCCCGTAGTAGGCCCAATCGTCCGTACCGGCGCTGATGTCGACAGAACTATAGACGATCGGCACGCTCAGGCCTCCGGTGATCGTGGCGGCGCACAGCTTGCCCGCCGTCATGCCGGCGAGCACAACGACCAGTGTGATAGGGAATCGGGATGGGGACAGGGTGGTGAACACATCCTGATTTTCACAGATGCCGGACGATAACTAAAGCGCAATCACCTAGCTTGAGCCCCGCATTATTCACTCATCCGCTTCTATCAGAACGAGCTTAACCCCCGCGCGAATCGTGCATTTCACCCGCACAAAAGTGCACAAGGTTCGAGTTCGCAACGTCCGCAGCCCCGGCCCTTCTCCCCCAGACCCGCCCTAAGCGCTTGTTTCTCAGTTGATGGCACGGGGCAGGGGGCAAGCGGCCCGCGGATTGCGAATAAGATTCCATCAACTCACCCGATCCAATGACCGCTACATTCGACCAATGCATCGACGTCTCCAACAGCCTGCTTCGCGGCGAACTTTCCGCTGTCGAAACCTACACCCAGGCATTGGCCAAATTCCGCACCGAGCCCGAGCGTTCGCTCCTCCGCTCGATCCGCGCCGATCATCAGGACAGCGTCGGCCGCCTCCGCGCTCATATCGATGACATGGGCGTGCAGCCCGACGAATCCTCCGGTGTGTGGGGCCAATTCGCCAAGGCCGTCGAAGGCTTCGCGAAAGTCTTCGGCCACACCACCACCCTCATGGCCTTGGAAGCCGGCGAACTCTCGGGCATCGACGACTACCTCGTCGCCCTCGACGACCCGGAGGTCATGGACGAGATCAAGCAAGAGATCCGCGAGGTCCTCCTGCCCCGCCTCGAACGCCACCTCGACGCCCTCCGCAAGGTCCGCGCGAAGTAATGAGGTAGTCCGCACAGTCCTCTGTCCGGACGAACGGTTCAGTAAGGCCCGCACCATTAGGAGCGGGCCTTTCCGTCTCTTCCCAGAAGAACGGTCCTTAACAGTCCGCGTCCAAGGGTAAGTAGTCCCGCCTTCAGGCGGACGAAGCTACCAACAAGATGTCAACTCACCAGCGAGTGCGACAAAGCCTCCCCCCTCACCCCTGCAACAACGACTGCGCCCCCTCGATGAAGATCTCCGTCCCCGTGATATGGGACGACGCATCCGACGCCAAAAACCACACCAACTGCGCCACCTGCCCCGCAGTCCCCGGATGTCCGCCCGTCAGCGGCACATCCCCTTCCGGAAACTCCACCGGAAGCCGTAGATTCTCCAGACCCCTCCGCTCGGTCGAATCTTCGATCTCCGTCTCGATCGCCCCCGGACAGATCACGTTCACGCGGATCCGGTCCTTTGCCAGTTCCAGCGCGGTCATTTTTGCAAATGCCACCTGCGCCGCCTTCGAGCACGCATAGGCCGTCGCACCGGTATTGCTGAACATCCGCGTCCCGTTCACCGAGGACACGATCACCACCGAGCCGCCATGCATCTTCAGCAGCGGCAGCGCGCAGCGTGTCGTCAAAAAAGTCCCGCGCAGGTTCACTCGCAGCGTCTCGTCCCATTCCGCCACCTTCAGCTGGTCGAGCCCCGCCCACACCCCGTTGATCCCGGCATTCACCAGCAGGATGTCGAGCTGGTCCCAGCGCTCCGCCACATTCAGCAGCGCCGCTTCCATGTCCTGCTCGTCGCCTACGTCCGCGGTCACGATGAAGTGCCCCGCGGCCTCGCCACCCATCTCCTCGAGCACCTCCTTCAACGACTCCTCCGTCCGCCCCAGCAGCGCCACCTTGGCCCCCGAGTGACCTAACAGCTTCGCCGAAGCCCGCCCGATCCCCGAGCCCGCTCCCGTGACCAGCGCGTTCTTCCCCGCCAAAGTGTGCTCCCCGATTTTCATGGTCACTCGCCTTTGCAAAGCGTGTGCCATCTCCCAATTACATAATCTCCCAATCTCCCAATCACTTCCCTCCCAACCTCTCCATCAAACCCCTCAGATCAGTGGGGCTCACCGGCTTCACCAAGTGTTCATCAAAGCCCGCCTTGCTCGATTGCTCCTTATCGCTCTCCCGCCCCCAGCCGCTCAGCGCCACCATCGTGACATCCGCCCCCCCGGGCAACTGCCGGATCCGCCGCGCCGCCTCGAAGCCATCCATCCGCGGCATCCCCAGATCCATCAAAATCAACTGTGGCATCCTCACCGTCGCCGCGGCCACCGCGTCCTCGCCATCGTAAGCCACCTCCACCTCGCGTCCCTCCATCTCGAAGAACATCGCCAGGATATCCGCCGTCGTCTTCCCGTCATCCACCACCAGCACACGCCCGCAACTGCCCTCCGCGGCTTTTCCGGCCACCTCATCCTCCACCGGCGGCGCCGCCTCGCACAAGGAAGAGGCCGGCAGCTTCACTGTGAAACGGCTGCCCTTGCCTGCTCCCTCGCTCTGCACCTCGATCGTCCCGCCGTGCAATTCCACCAGCGCCTTCACCAGCGTCAGCCCGATGCCCAGGCCGTCCTGGCGCTCGTGGTCGTCCTGCTCGAAAAGATCGAAGATCGCCTCCCGCCGCTCCACCGCGATTCCCTCGCCATCGTCCTCCACTGCGATCCATGGCCGCGATTCCGCGTCCACCCCGTAGAGCAGCCGCACATGCCCGCCCGGCGGCGTGTACTTCGCCGCGTTCGAAAGCAAATTCAGAACCACCTGCGCCATCCGGTGCGGATCCACCTCCACCGGGACCGCCCCTTGGCCATCCACAATCCGGAAATCGTGCTCGTACTGCCCGAGCACCGGCTGCGCCGCCTCCACGGCACTGCGGATCACCTCGTCCAGGTTCACGCGTTCCTTCTTGAGCACGATCTTGCCGGTGTTGATGCGGGACATGTCTAACAAATCGTCGATCAGATGCACCATCTGTCCGGTCTGGCGCTCCATCATCGCCGCCACCCGCACAATGGTCTCCGGTTCGGACGCCGAAGATCGGATGACTTCCAGTCCCGTCAAGATCGGGGCGAGCGGATTCCGCAATTCGTGGGCGAGGGTCGCCAGGAAGAGATCCTTGCGATGCAGCGCCTCCCGCTCCTCGGTGATGTCCGTGTGCGTGCCGAACCACAGCCGCAGTTCGCCCTCCTCGTCGCGCACCGGCAGCATCTGGCAGAGGTGCCAGCGATAGTCGCCATCGCCGCGCCGCAGCGTGAAAGCCTCCCGGAAAGGAACCCCGCCGCGGATCGCCTTGGCGAAGGAATCCACCGCCGGACCCGCATCGCCGTGGAAGCTCTCCCAATTCTCCGCCTCCGCCGTCCCGCGCTCGCTGCCGGTGTAGTCGTACCAGCGCTGGTTGAACCAAAAGATCTTCCCGTCCGGCCGCGCCATCCACGCCAGCTGCGGGATCGAGTTCGCCAGCGTGCGGAAGAGTTCCTCGCTCTGCCGTACCGCGCTCTCCGACGACCTGCGATCCGTGATGTCGGTCATCGAGCCGATGTAGCCGACGAAGCGGCCCTCCTCGTCCTGCCGTGGTACCGCTTCGTCCATCAGCCAGCGGTACTCGCCGTCGTGGCGGCGGGCGCGATACTCCACCGGGATCCCGGAATGCGTGCGATGGGCTTCACGCAGCACCTTTTCCACCTCCTGCAGATCCTCCGGATGCACCGCCGCCGCCCAGTCCGCGATCTGGTCGCCGCTGGGCTGCTGGCCGGTGAATTGGTACCAGGACTTGCTCAGGTAGCTGCAATGCCCGTTCACGCCCGCCATCCAGATCATGACAGGCGCGTGGTCTGCCATGTCGCGGAAGCGCTGGTCCGGCTCCCGATCTCCCCCCGGGCCCGGATCGCCGGAGGCGGTTCTCATGGGACCTGTTTGGGGAAGGGACATAGGTGTTAGATTCACGGTTTCTGCACGGGATAGATGTCGGGCTAGCGCGGAATGCACCTCAAGTGCAGCCGCGCAGCAGGAAGAAGATGATCAGCAGCGGCACCGGCACGCCTACCAGCCACAGGAGAATCCAGCCGATCTTGCCTGGGGCAGCGCCCTTGATCCGGGAATAGGGGTTTGTTTTCATAGCTCCATTCCCGCAGGCGGCATGCCACGGCCCGGCGGCGGAAATCTTGAATCATGCGGATTCCCGTGCATGGTGATAGGCAGCGCAACCCCCAACCATCGACTGCATCCCATGAAAACCACACTTGTCCTCATCGCCGCGCTCCTTGCCGGCGTCTCCTACGTCGAACTCCGCGCCCAAAGCCCGGCCACCTCCGCCGCCGGCACCAAAGTCCAGTACCCCTACGGCAGCGAGTGCATCCTGACCCTCGATCCCCGCGCCGACCGACCGCTTCAAGCCAGCGTCCCGGCCACCAACTCCGGATTCCAAGCCGACGCCACCCTTCGCGGTCAGCTCATCTACATGTCCGAGGAATGGTGCGTCCTCAAGGACGGCACCTTTGAAAACTGGATCCCCCGCGACCGGGTCCTGAACCTCCGCGTCTCGAAGTAGCCGGAAGCCCGGGCCGCTGTTAGCTTGCGCTGGCAGCGGCGCAGCCGGGGGTGATTGTCCCGTAATGACTCCCGTCCGCGCCGGAGAAGTTAATAAATCCATAGTTCCGAGCGGCTAGGCGTTTTGCACTTTTCGACCATGCAGATTGCTCCCGTCTCGCCCCCGGACGTCCCCGCAACCCGCTATCCGCGGACTTCCTTCCTTTGGTCCTGCGCCTGCTCAGCAATCCCATGAGCACCTTTGCCAACGCCACATTTAACATCGAATCATGGGACGAAAAGCCGCTTCACGAGAAGAAGGGGCTGCCGAAGATGACGCGCGTTAGCGCCGTCGTGAGCTATCGCGGCGATATCGAGGGCGAGGGCCGAGTGGAATATCTCATGAGTTATTGTGAGGATGGTAGCGCCAGCTTCCTCGGCATGGAACGCATCAGCGGCGGGATCGCCGGTTACCACGGGAGCTTCGTCCTGCAGCACGCCGGGACCTTCAGCGACGGCACGGCGAAGTCCAGCTTCAGCGTGATCCCCGGCTCCGGCACCGACAAGCTGGCCAAGCTCCGTGGCCAGGGTGAATACGCCGCCACCGACTGCGACACTCCGATGACCCTCCAATACGACATCGATGGCGTCGAAGAAGGCCGGGAGACCGTCCTTGCCCCACCCGTGCCAGCTGCGAAGATGACGGTATGAATGAAGTCGCCCCCGGCTTGTGGACCTTCCACTACCCCTTGTCCGTGCTTGGAACCAATCACGGGCGGACCGTCACGGTCATCCGCCTGGACTCAGGCAAGCTGCTGGTCCACTCGATGGCCCCCTTCACTTCCGCCGATCTCGGCACCATCCGCGGGCTCGGCGAACCGGCTTGGCTGGCGGAGGTGATGCTGCTGCACGACACCTACGCGAAGGAGGGCCGCGCGGCATTCCCCGGCCTGCCCTTCCTCGGGCCGCCGGGCTTTGAGAAAATCGTCGGCTTCCCGATCATCCCGCTGCTGCCCGCGCCGCCGGAGTGGGAGGGCCAGCTGCGCGTGATCCGCCTGGCCGGTGCGCCGCGGCTGGAGGAGCACCTCGTCCTGCACATCCCCTCGCGCACGCTCATCGTCGCCGACCTGGTGTTCAACTTTCGCCCCGACGAGAGCGGCTGGAACCGCTTCTTCCACCGCCACATCGCCGGCTTCCACCGCTACCCCGGCATGAGCCGCATCTTCAAGTGGTGCGTGGCCGACCCGTCCGCCTTCCGGGCCTCGGTCGAGGAAGTGCTGGCCTGGGACTTCGACCGCATCATCCCCGGCCATGGCGAGATCATCGGGACGGGTGGCAAGGACCTGCTCCGCCGTGGCTTGGCCGATGCCGGGATCCTGTGAAGCTGCCGTACACCTTCAGGGGAGTACCTTAAATGGGAGTACCTTTGTGCCCCGTTTTGGGGGACGGGTCCCGCCCCGTTTCGGGGGACGGGTGGCGTACCGTTTCGGGGGGTGCCCCGTGCAATCCGCATGGTGGCAAATCGGGGGCCATGCACCTTGCATTTTGCCCCCTTGACGGAACGTGATACAATCGAGGGAACGACCGCGGCACCTGATCTGCAAAGGGAAGGAGCCGCCCTGCCATGCAACCTGCCCCTTCCCGCAACTCCGCCCTTCCGCCCGCGCCGCGCCATCGATCCGGAGCGGATTCGCTCGCGAGGATGTATATGGTCATCCTGAGCTCCGCGCTGATCGCGGGGCTCTACTTCGGGCGGGAGTTCCTGATTCCGCTGGCACTCGCGGCGCTGATCACCTTCCTGTTGGCCCCCTTCGTCACCAAGCTGGAGCGCTTCATCGGGAAGGTCGGCGCGGTGATCGCGGCGATGATGCTGATCGTCGGCGGGACGGTCGGGATGGGCTGGATGCTGGGCAGCCAGGCGGTCGATCTGGCCAACCAGCTTCCGGCTTACAAGGAGAACATCCGCGCCAAGCTCCAGTCCGTGCAGACGCCGCGCGGCGGAACCCTCGATAGGGTGACCGAGACCATGGAGGACCTGAAGAAGGACCTGCCGGGCGCGGCGGAGAAGCTCGGCAACAGAACCGCCCCGACCCCGGTGGAGGTCGTCTCCACGCCCGAGTCGAACCAACCCTTCGGCACGATCACCTCGATGGTCGCGCCGATCCTGGGCCCGCTGGGCACCGGCGGCCTGGTGCTGCTGCTGGCCACCTTCATGCTGCTCAAGCGCGAGGATCTGCAGGGGCGGGCGATCCGCCTGATCGGCCAAGGCCGGATCAGCGCCACCACGCGGGCGATGGACGACGCCGCGGCTCGGGTCCGCCGCTACCTTTTCATGCAGCTTGTGGTCAACGTGACCTACGGCATCCCGCTGGCGATCGGGCTCTACTTCATCGGCGTGCCGAACCCGATCCTGTGGGGCGCGCTGGCGGCGGTGCTACGGTTCATCCCGTACATCGGGCCGTGGATCGCGGCGGCCTTCCCGATCGTGCTGTCGCTGGCGGTCTCGCCGACCTGGATGCCGCCGCTGCTCACCATCGGGCTGTTCGTGGTGCTGGAGCTGCTCAGCAACAACGTAATGGAGCCCTGGCTCTACGGTGCCAGCACCGGGGTGTCCTCGATCGCGCTGATCGTGGCGGCGGTTTTCTGGACCTGGCTGTGGGGTCCGGCCGGGCTGGTGCTGGCCACGCCAATCACCGTTTGCATGGTTGTAATGGGCCGCCACATCCCGCAGCTTTCTTTCCTGAGTGTCCTGCTGGGCGAGGAGGAGGCGCTGAGTCCTGCGGAGGACTGCTACCATCGCATGCTGCGCAACGGCGAGCACGACGAGTCCGAGCTGGTGGAGAGCTTCCTGAAGACCAAGCCGCTGGAGGAACTCTACGACACGATGCTGATCCCGGTGGTCGCCACGGCGGAGGAAGACCACCGCCAAGGGCTGATCGACAGCGAGCAGCGCGACCGGATCGCCGCGGCGGTCCGCGAGGCGACCGAGGAACTCGAGGAGCGCTTCGCTGGCAGCGAAGGGGAGGAGGGCGAGGCACCGCCGCCGGCGCTTCAGGTGCACTGCATCCCGGCCCGTGCCGAGCGCGACGAACTGGCGGGCGCGATGATCGCCCACGTGCTGCGGCAGCGCGGCTTCGAGTCCCGCAATGCGCCGGGCCGGCGCAGCGCCAAGGAGCTGGCCGCGGAGCTGGAGCGGCAGCCGGTGGACATCGTGTGCATCAGCGTGATCGCGCCTTCGAAGGCGATCCACGCCCGCAATCTCTGCCAGCGGATCCGCGCGATCCTGCCGGAGCAGCGGATCCTGGTCTGCCTGTGGGGCCTCAATGGCGATGCCGAGGAGGACGTGAAGATGCTGCGTGAAGCCGGGGCCGAGGAGGTCTGCCATTCCCTGACCGAGGCCTGTGCCTGGTGCGAGCGGGCGGCGACCCATCTCAACGGTGAGGCCGGCGTCGAAGCGGGACTGCCGGAAGACGAGGAGCAGCGCCTCGTTACCTTGGAAAACCTGGGCTTGGTCAATCGCGAGCGCGAGCCGGTGCTCGACCATGTCACGGCCAAGATGTCGCGGGTCTTCGAGGCACCGATCTCTGCGATCACTCTGGTCGATCACGACCGGCAGTATTTCAAGGCGTACCACGGACTGCCGGAGGCGCTTGCGGAAGCCCGGGAGGTTCCGCGCGATCTCTCCATCTGCACGCATGTGGTGGCGAGCGACAAGACGATCGTGGTCGAGGATCTGAAGCGGGACCGGCGCTTCGCGGCGAATCCGATGATTGAGGAGAATGGTTTTCGTTTCTATGCGGGAGCGCCGATCCGCAGCGCGGACGGGCATGTGTTAGGAGCCTTGTGCGTGATGGATACGGAGCCGCGGCGGTTCAGCCGGCGGGAGCGGAGATTGTTGGAGGAGAATGCCGCGGAGGTGGCGAGCGAGATGGAGCGCTTGGCGGGGGTGGTGGTGTAGAGGAGGGGGAAGTTTGCTCGTTTTCAGTGTTCAGTTTTCAGGGAAGGCGGAGGAGGCGGCAGGCCGTGCCAACTTTTCCGGTGGGGGAATGCCGAATGCACCGCAAAATCATGGATTCGGGGGGATTTTGCAATGTGGGGAAGCGGTCCGAATCCGGGTGTTTCGGGCACTTTCCCACATTTTAAGCGAGTTACGCTTTGTGCCAAGATTGTGCACCCGATCTGCTATAAAAGGATCCGTCGTAAACGAGTAGTTAAGCAGGCTGGGTGTGCAGCTCGAAAACGACCACATCAACCAGACCCCGGCGACGCAGGATTCCGACTTTAGGGCAGCTCGGAGACCAGCAGTCGCCGGGGCGCGTGGTGTACCCAGGCTTCCTTTTTTCAACCCCTCCCCACCCATGATTTCTGAAAGCCCCTTCGCCGTTCCGGTGGAAAGCCAGCCCGGGAATTTGAAGATCCTCGTGGCGGAAGACGGGAGGAGCGCCGCGGACATTCTGGTGCTGTTTTTTGAAATGGAAGGTCATGAGGTCAGCGTGGCCTATGACGGCGCGGAAGCGGTGGAAATCGCGCTTTCCTCCCGGCCGCACTTGATCCTGATGGACATCGGGATGCCCAAGCTGAGCGGCTTGGAAGCGGTGCAGAAGATCCGCGAGTCCGGCGGCGGAGACATCGTGATTGTCGCACTGAGCGGCTTGGACAGCATCGCGGACCGACAGCGGAGCCGGGATGCGGGATTCGACGAGCATCTGGCGAAGCCGGTGAGCCCGGATGAGTTGCGGGCCTTGGTCGAGCGTTACCGCGTCGTGGGACGTCGGGAGCTGGGCACCTGTTAGGTGGGATTTGCACGTCGGGAGTCGCAAGTTGCACGTTTGCAATGCGTCCGGTTTTGCGGCGGCTCTTGGCTTTTCAAGGGCTCGCGGGCGGATTTGTACGCTGGCACGAGGAGTGCGAGATAAAATGACCCAATCCCCGGAGTAATTGTTTTGATGAATGCCATCCCCCTGCCTCGCGCGCTGGAAGGATTTTTCCTTCTCCAGCAGAAGCCGACCGCCCATTCGGAAATTTTGCGTCTCGAACAGGGACGCGCGTCGAGTGATCGCCAAGAGAGCGATCCTGAACACGTCCAGAGCCTGTTGCTGATCGAGGGCGAACTGGTGCTGGAGGTGGACGGAGCGGGAGAGACGATCCGGCCTGGTGCGAGCTTTACGGTCCCGAAAGGAGTGAAGCACCGCTTTGTGAACCGGAGTGACAAGGCAGCGGTGGCGTTCCGGGTGGTGGCTTGACTTGGCAGAGTGCCGAGTGATTAGTGATCAGTGATCGCAGGGTGGTGCCGGGGTCGTAGGCTGCGATGACTTTTGAGAAGGCGCGGCAGGCGCAAGCGAGGTCGTCCGAGCGGATGGCTTCGATGAGCGATCCTTCCAAGGATTCGCGTTGCCTGACCCAGATCGCCAGGCCGGCGGCTTCGAGGCGGGCGGCATTGTCGAATTGGTCGAAATCCAAGGGGAAGACCACTGCGGGGATGCCCAAGCGCAGGCACTGCAGCATGATGCCGGAGCCGGCGTGATGGAGGACGAGGTCGTAGCGATGGAGGTGGTCCGCGTAGGAGATGAAGTCGTGGCGATGGAAGTTCCCCTGCTTCCCGGTCTTGGTGCTGCCCGGCTCGCCATTGCTGAAATGGACGACCCAGTCCCCGAGCTTGCCCGCGGCCTGTTGCAGGAGGGCTGCCATGCCATCCTTGTGGTGGCGGGAGTGGGTGCCGAGCGTGACCAGAAGGTGCTTCTTGTCCGAGATGAATTCCGGTGCCGCTGCCGTCGACGGTGGCGTGTAGGGTAGTGGCCCGATGAAGTGCAGGTGCTGCGGATAGCGGCGCGCGAACTCCAGTTCCCGCACGCTGCTGACCAGGATTTTCTCCGCCGAGTAAGCCCGTTCCGAGCCATCGGGACGATAGACTGAAGACAGGCCGAGCTGGCGGAAGGTATCGCGGAAGAGGAAGAAGAAGCCTCGCTTGAAGAAGCGCGTGAAGGCCCTCAGCAGATGATCGCGGCAGCGGCCATGCCTGCCGCGGCCCGGCTTCAGCCCGCCGAAGTAAGCAGGCGGCGCGTCCGGCGTCTCGAAGACACAGGCCGAGGGCAGGTGGCTCCACCAGCGTGCGCCATTCCGCTGCGCCGCGACCGCGGTGACCGGCAAAGTGAAGTCCGCGATCACGATGTCCGGCTGCTCCCGGGCAAAGGCGGCCTCGAGCTCGCGGAGCAGGCCCGGTTGCAGCGCCATGTTCTTCTTGAACTGCTGGAACATGAGGAGCGGATTGTTCTTCACCGTCTTCCCCGGCGTGGCGATCCAGTTCACCACCGCCTCGCCCTCCGCCATGATCGGGTAGCCCTTGAATCCGGCGGCGGCGATCGCAGGCATCGCGCCCGGCGTGCTCAATACCGTGATCTCCGCCAGGTCCCGGAGTTCGCGGCCGATGCCCAACAAGGGATTGAGGTGCCCTTGGTAGGGAGGCGAGACGAGACAGATCCTGAGCTTATTCATGGGCCGGGGTGAGGGCGCTGCGGTGAAAGTCGCGGAAGAGGTCCGCCATCTCGCGGCACTCGAGGTAGTCCATGTGGTGACAGGGGATGCGGTGATGAGGCGCGGGATGCCACCAGCGGGAGATCGGATCACGGCTCCCCTGCACCAGGCAAAGCCGGGCGCAGTCGGGCAGGCGGCGCGACACCGGCCCGTAGGCGAAGACGTGCAGGCGCTTGAGGAAGCCCGCCGGCAGCCGCAGGTTCACGAGGAGCTCCAGGCCGCAGCTTCCGGCGAGCAGGACGACCCGGGGATAGCGATGGAAAGCGGCCAGCACCGGGTCGCGATGGCGGGACGCGAAGGATTCCCTGCGGGACTCCAGGTATTGCCACGAGTTGTTCACGCTGGCGCGCCAGAGCGGCACTGCCGCCGCCGGGGAAGGCAGATCGCTGTAAGGGAAATTCTGGAGCAGCCGCGCGTGAGCGGGTTCCAAGGTTCGATCCAGGAAGGCCCGTTGCCGCTCGCTCAGCGCATTGGCGGCGGGATCGCTCTGGCCGGTGAGGAAGGCGGTGATGATTTGGCCTTCACTCATCGGATTCGAAGCGGTCGCTTTCAAAGACACGGTACTTCCTGCCGCGCCAATCGATGCGCCGGACCATGACCGCGTGGAGGAGGTGCAGCGGTTGCAGGAGCTCCGAGAGCAGGGAGGCAGAGAAGCGGTGCGGCACGCGGTGGAAGAACTTGTGCTGCAAGCCGATCAGGATGGCGGAACGGAGCCCGAGGAAGCAGAGCGCCACCGCCAGCAATGAGGTTGAAGGTGCCGCGAGCGCGATGATTAGAAGCCCCCAGAGCAGGATTGAATGCCAGCCGTGGAGCAGGCAGATCAGCGCCTGATAGCCCGGCGGCTGGCGCTTGAGCAGCAGCAGCGCGAAGAGATACCAGCGGTGCATCATCTTCATGTAGTGGGCGGAATCCGCGACCTCGGTGGCGATCACCTGCGGGTGGGAGGATTGGTAGATCGAGCCACCACTCTGCTTGATCGCCATGGCGAGCGCGAGGTCATCGGTGAGGTGGTGACCGATGCCGGCGAAGATCCCGGCATGCTCCGCCTTGATCACGTAGCACATGCCATTGATCGAAATGGGCGGCAGCAGCGGCAACAGGGAGAGATAGGTTGTCACCGAGTTGTTGTTCACGAACTGCGCCAGCAGCAGCGAAGGCAGCCCGCGGCCATTCCGGTAGCTGGGGAGGCCGGTGGCGATCCCGTGGGTCGCGGCATGCCGGGCCAGGACGGCAGCGCTGGCACGGGGCAGGTGGGTATCGTCATCCAGAACCAGCACCAGCGGCGTATCCATCCGGGGGGTGCTATGGATGAGCTTGAAGAGCTTCGGGTTCCGGTGCGGCGGGCAAGGCGGGCAGATTTCCAGGATGATCTCCTCCTCCGGGTAGGCTGCGATCAGTTCGCGGGCGATGCGCAGGCCTTCCGCGTCAGCCTCATCGCAGAGCCAGAGGAAGCGCTGGCCGGAGAGCGACTTCAGATTGCTTTCCAGCATGTCCTTCAGCGCGGCATCCCCGCTGAGGATCGCCTGCGCCACGGTCAGGGTGCGGTGCGGCAGGGAGAGATCCTGCGGCAGCGGATCGCGGGCTGCGTAGATCAGGGCAAGCACGGCCTTGCCGCCAAGGAGGGCGAGGTAGATCCCGCAGCCGCAGGTGAAGAGGAGGAAAGTCATGGCGCGTGCATCTGTTCCTTTTGCCAAGCGAGGAAGGCCTCGACGCCTTCTTCAAGTCCGACGGCAGGAGGGCCGAGAGCGGCGAGGGATTTCGCCACATCGAAGGTCTTCGAGTAGGCCAGCACGCCGATGCCGAAGCGGGTGATCGGCGGTTCGCGGCGGGGGAGGGCGAGCTTGTAGAACCACTCGATGGCGGTGGCTATCTTCAGCGCCCGTTCGCAGGAAAGACGCTTCTGCGGCAAGGGGATGTCGAGGCGCTGGAAGATGCCGAAGAGGAAGCTCTCGATCTCCACCGGCTGGCCGTTGGTGAGATTGAAGTCGCCTTCGATACCGGGGTCGACCGCTGCCTTGAGGATGTATTCGCAGAGGGTGTCGATGTAGATGAGATCGGCGCGTGCCGGTGCGGCCTTGCGCTCGAAGCGGTACATCTTTCCCGCGCGGGCGGCTGCCAGCAGGCGCGGGAAGAGGACGGTATCACCGGGACCGAAGACGGCGCGCGGACGCAGGATGACGCTTCTGCCGGGGAAGGCGCGGACGAGGCACTCGCCCTCATACTTGGTGCGCGAATAGTGGTTCACGAAGTCCGGGCCGATGGGGCTCTGCTCGGTGATGCCTTCCTGGTCTTCCTCCCGGTAGAAGACGGAGCTGGAGGAAATGTAGATCAGGTGCGGCACGCCCTTGCGCTTGCAGAAGTCGATCACGTGCTGGGTCGCGAGGACATTCTGGCGGTGGAAGTCGGCAGGGCTGCCCCATGGCAAAGCCCGGGCCGCGGCATGGACCACCAGGTCCGGCGTGAAATCGAGTTCCAGCGGGGATTCAAGATCGCGGCGGCTGTAGTGGGGAAGCGGAAGCGCGCGTCTGCCGAGACCGTGGACTTCCCAGCCGGCGCGTGCGGAAGCCATCTTCATCAAGGCTCCGCCGACAAAGCCCGAAGCACCGGTGATCAGGATCTTCATGGGAAGTCGGGATGCGGGGTGACGAGACGAATGCGGCGGAGCTTCTCGCCCGGGGCTTGGTCGATCCACGGCAGGTATCGTAGTTCGGGCATGGGGAGCTGAAGCTTGGTGAAGAGGCGGACGAGCGCTTGAGATACCCCTTGCTCGCTGGTTTCTCCGGGATTCTTGAGCATGATGTGGAGCAGCTTGCCGTGTTGTTCGATCCGATAGAAGCCCGGTGGCTGCTCCATGGTATGAAAGGCATGCCGGAGAACATCCGGGAAGACCGGTGCCCCGAAGCGCAGGACTTCATCCGCACGGCCATCGACCGAGCGGATGGTGCGCGCCACCCGGCCGCAGGGGCAGGGTGAATCAGCGATGCTCAACACGTCATCGAGGCAGTAGCGGACGATGAACTGGCTGCGGCGGGAGAAGTCGGTGATCACCGGATGGAAGCGCCGTTTCCCGTCATCGAGCCATTCGGTTTCGACGTGCAGGTATTCCTCGTTGAGGTGCAGGTTTCCTGCCGGGCAAGTGGAAGCGAGGAAGCCCTCGGTCGCCTGATAGACATTCGCGGGCGGGGTTCCGAAGCAACGGGCGATCGCCGCGGCATCCGCCTCATCCAGCACCTCGGCCACCGAGACGACCTGCCGCGGCTGAAGGTCCACCAGCTTGTCTCTCGCTAGCTCTGCAAGGACGGTCGCGGGGGCCACCAGCACATCGGGCTGATAGTCCTGAAGCTCGCGGGCAAGCTTCGCGAGCGGTTGCAAGAGATCGAAGAAGCGGAACTGCACCCGGCGGCTGCCGAGGCTGCGGTAGAGATTGCTATCCGCGCGCAGGAAGAAGGCGATCTTCAGCGGCGCGCGCCATGGCGAGAGGATCTGTCGCAGCGATTCCGCGGAAAGCACCCGTGCGAGGACAATGCCCGCCCAGCGCTCGCGGTCTTCCCGGCTGACCAGGAAAACGCCGCGCGCGCCCGAGGTGCCGGAGGACAGGCCGACGGTGATCCCGTTCGGCAGGGTGGGGGTGAAGTCGCGATCGCGCTCGGCTTTGATGGCAAGCGCCGTGGCTTCTTCCAAGGTGATGCCGTGGGGATTCAGCGCGGCGAAGTTCGCGATGAAGTCGCTTTTGTTCATCCGCGGCAGCTTCTCCAGGGCGGGCTCGAAGTCCCGATAGAAGGGACTGTTAGAGGCGAGGCTTTTGATGAATTCCGCGAGCTGCCGCTCTTGCCATGCAAGGAGCTGCTCCCGCGTGGCGAAGCGCCGCTGCCAGCGCGCCACGGCGAAGTGCCGGAGGATGCCGAGCTGACTAGGCATGGGCGAGGCGCTTGGTTCCATGCTTTTGCTCCTCCCAGGTCCGGGAGCAATGCGAAGGGATCATCACCAGTCCCGGGTCCTGCGCGTGCAGGTCGGCGAGCTTGTGGAAAGTCGCCGCATAGGCGGCGGGATCGGTGAAGAGAAGATTCGCGATCCGCGAGGGCAGGCGGCGCTTCTCCAGCGCTTCCATCTGCCAACACGCATCCCCGAGGAGGAAGATCCTGCGGCCCGCGGTATCGGTGAAGTGGAGACCGAGATGGGAGCCGGTGTGGCCCGGCAGCAAGACGGCGGCGGCGCTGCCATCACCCAGCAGATCATAGCCGATCCGGAAGCCTAACAGCCCGGGATCCAGCGTGGCGGCGTCTTCCACGGCATCGAGGCGCTGCTCGAAGTCCGCGGGGACCAGCGCGGGCAAGTAGGCCTTCGCCAGGGCGCGCAAGCGTCCCAGTTTCCGCATTTCTTGATACCCGGCCCGGGTCCCGATGAAGCGTGTCTTCGGGAAATCGCGGAGTCCGGCGACGTGGTCCGCATGGAGGTGGGAGATGATGATCGCGTGGATCTGGTCCGGCGCGATCCGACGCTCCTCAAGCTGGCGGAGCAGTTCCTCCTCCGGGTCCAGCCGGGTGGGGGTGAGCATGCGATAGAGGCATTCGGGGAAGCCCCGCGTGGCTTCCATGAAGTGCGGGGAGTAGCCGGTATCGTAGAGCAGGAAGCCGAGGGTGGGATGCCGTATCAGCCCGACCAGTGCGGGGAACTCGATGCCCTTCCACGTTCCGCCACGCATGGCGATGCATTCGGGGTGGCGGCAATGACCGACCCGTAGCAATTCGAATTCCAACCGCGGGCCTTCCATAGGTCTTCAATAGATCATGACCATGCCGCCGAGCGTGACGCCCGCTCCGGAGCCGAGCAGCAGAAGCTTCGAGCCGCGGGGGAGCGGCGGGTCTGTTAGGCCGTGGTGGAGAGCCGTCGGCAGCGAGGCCGCTACTTGGTTGCCGTGATGCGGGAAGATGTCGACCACCTTCGCGGGATCGATGCCGAGCATGCGGGTGACATGCTTCAGCGCCAGATGGCTGGCCTGGTGGGGGACCATCAGGTCGATGTCTGCAAGCGTGACGCCGGCCCGGTGGAGCAGCCGATTGACAAAGCCCGGCAGCTCGCGGGCGATGAGTGCGTAGAGCGGGCCGGGATTCATTTCAAAGAGGGCCTCCGAATTCGATCCCGGCACGCGGCGATGGAATCGGGAGCCGCCCGACTTGATCTGGCAGAACTCCACGCCCTCCGAGAAGGTGGTGATGGCCGAGGCCAGGACGGCGGATTCCGCGTCTTCCGCGGGTGCGATCAGGCAGGCCGCCGCGCCATCGCCGAAGATGCCGTTCGTCTTCAGTTCCGACCGATCGGTGGTGAAGGTGGAGATGTCCGCGGAGACGATCATCACGCGCCGGAAACGGCCCGCCTCCACCAATGTCGAGCAGACATCGAGCGCGGTGAGAAAGGACATGCAACTGGCTCCGATATCGAAGGTGGCGGTGCGGTGCTGGAGCAGGCCGAGTTCGGCATGGATCATCGCGGCATTGTAGGGGAGTGCCTGATCCATGGTGGCCGAGGCTGCGACCAGACAATCGACCTCGTCCCAAGCGATGCCGCTGCGGGCGAGCGCTTCCCCGCAGGCGCGGGCGGCGAGTTGGGAGGCCGTCTCGTCACGTGTCAGATAACGGCTCGCCACTCCGGTTTTACGAAGCGTGGTGCCGGTTTCGAAGCCGTGCTGCCGGTCGAGGTCGGAGCTCGGGATTGGAAGCCCCGGGACCGCCATCCCGGAACCGAGGATCCTTATCCGCCTCCGCGAATCCGACCCGCCTTGGTAGCTGCGTGCAGGAGGCATGACGGATTTGATAGGGATGCGGACCGGCCGAGACAAGCAAAACCATCGATGGAAATCCATCTTGTGAATGGCAACATCGATCTGGTCGATGTTGTTGCAAGCCTTTTCAATGGGGATATGGCACGGGGTCCCGTTGGCGCCACGTCATCTACGATGGATGACGTAGATAAACGCCTGTCACCCCAGTGCCGTTGCCAGGAGCTGGCGGATGGCGGCGGGGGGAGCGGGTTTGACGAGGTGGTGGTCGAAGCCGGCTTCATGGGTCCTGCGGCGGTCCTCTTCCTGGCCCCAGCCGGTGAGGGCGACGAGGACGACTTGCCGGCCCCAGGGCTCGCTGCGGATGCGGCGGGCGGCTTCCCAGCCGTTCATCCCGGGCATGCCGAGGTCCATGAGGATCAGTTCGGGCAGGAACTCGGCGGCCTTCGCGATGCCTTCGATGCCGTTGCCGGCGACCTGCAATTCGTGGCCCATTTGCTCGATGAACATGGCGAGGGTGGCGGCAGCGGCTTCGTTGTCATCGACGACGAGGACGCGGCGGCGGATGCCATTGCCGGGGTCGGAGCTTTCGGCGGCGGCACCATTGCTGCGGGCCGGGCGGATGACGGGGAGGCTGAAGCTGAAGGTGCTGCCCTGGCCGGGGCCGGGGCTTTCGGCGCGAACCTGGCCATCGTGGAGTTCCACCAGGGATTTGACGAGGGTCAGGCCGATGCCGAGGCCGCCGTAATCGCCGCCGGTGGGCGAATCGATCTGGGTGAACATGTCGAAGATCCGCTCGAGCATGGGGGCGGGGATGCCGACGCCGGTATCGCGGACGCGGACCGCGACCACGCCGTCATCGGGCACGACTTCGAGGTAAATGCTGCCGCCGCGGGCGGTGTATTTGGCGGCGTTGTTGAGGAGATTCGAGATGACCTGGGCGAGGCGGTGCGGGTCGGCATCGACGTGGACCGGGCCGCCGGGGAGGGTGATGCTGAGGCGGTGGCCGGCTTCTTCGATGAGCGGATGGGAGGCTTCGACCGCGCTGCGCACGACTTCTTCCAGCGCGGTATTGACGCGGCGGAGCTGGAGCTTGCCGCGGGTGATGCGCGAGACATCGAGCAGGTCATTGACGAGGGTGACGAGTTGCTCGACCTGGCGCTCCATGGTGGCGCGGACCTTCTCCATGGTCTCGGGCTTGTCCGCGGCCATCTTCATGAGTTCGAGGCCGGTGCGGATCGGGGCGAGGGGATTCCGCAGCTCGTGGGCGAGGGTGGCGAGGAACTCGTCCTTGCGGCGGTCGGCGGAGCGCAGGTCATCGACGAGGCGCAGCCGGGCGTAGGCACCGGTAACGTAGTGGGCGATGGTCTCCATGAACTCGAGTTCATCGGGATCGAAGCGATCGCGGGTGCGGCTGGCGAAGGACAGCGTGCCTAACAGCTCATCCCCCGCGATCAGCGGATTGCAGGCATAGGCGCGGATGCCGAAGCCCTTGACGAGCTGGACCAGCGGGTTGTCCGAGTCATGGATGGAGCAGGCGACGATCGGCTCGCGGGTCTTGGCGACGGTGCCGCAGACGGCCTGGCCGAATTCGAGGCGGTCGAGGCCGGCGCGTTGCTCCGGAGTGATGCCGTGGCAGGACTGCAGGCGGAGCGCCTGGCCGGTCTCATCGACCATGAAGTTGAAGAAGGTATCGACCTCGAGCAGCGGGCTGATCTTGCGGAAGACGCGCTGGAGCATGAGGTCCGGATCCTCCGAGGTGAGGATCACGCCGGCGGCTTCCCAGAGCAGGCGGAGGCGGCGGGCCTGGCGTTCCAAGAGCTTTTCGGTGGCCTTGCGCTCGGTGATATCGAGTGCCATGACGTAGAAGCCGCGGACTTGCCCGGCGGCGGTGAAGTCGGGCACGTAGGAAATCTCCATGTCGCGCCAGCCCTTCTCCATGTGGTGGGTCGGGCCTTCGAACTTCACGGTCTGGCCGTGCAGGACGCGGGCGATGTAGGGGGCGCGCTGGTGGTAGGTTTCGGGGTCCAGCAGTTCTTGCAGCGGCTTGCCTTTCAGCTCGTCCGGGGCGACGCCGAACCATTCCTGGTAGCGGCCGTTGGCGAAGCGGAAGACCTGATTGTGGTCCAAGTGGCTGATGAGGGCGGGCACGTGGTCGGAGACCAGGCGCAATTGGCGGCGGCTCTCGCGCAGGGCGGCTTCCGAGCGGCTGCGCTGGACCAGGGGCCAGACGCGGGCGATGACGTGTTCGATCAGGCTGAGTTCGTCCTCCCGCCATAGCCGCGGGCGGTCGTCGGTGGCGGCGAGGGTCACGGTGCGGTCCTCCAGCCTGAAGGGCTGCACGGCGTAGGAGATCACGTCCAGGCCGACGTAGGCGTCCGCCATTTCGCGGGTCAGGGGATGGGTTCTGACATCCTCGACCGCGAAGTCGCCCGAGGAATAGTGCTCCCACCACTCGACACCGCCGAATTCGTGGAGGGTGTAGGAGCCGGAGATATCGGCCGCGCCGTCCCGGGTCCAGTTCCGGGTGACGGTGATGCGGTCGAGATCCGGCTGGCACTCGACGAAGTAACAGCGGTGCGCGGCGAGGCGCTCGCCCAGCCTGGCCAGCGCGAGGGCGATGATTTCCGCCTCCGACGAGAGGGTGGCGAGCCTGCCGCTGAGATCGCTGAGAAACTCGGCGCGTTCTTCCAGGGTCTTGCGCTCGGTGACGTCGCGAGTGGTGCCGGCGACGGCCTCGACCTCGCCATCCGCGCCGATGATCGGAGTGAAGATGTAGTCGTAGATGCGCCAGCCATGGACGGTCTGGAAGGGGACCTCGCCGCGGATCGGGCGCTTGGTGGCGATGACTTCCTCGATCTCGCGGTCGTGCAGCGCGGCGTGCCATTCCTCGTAGCCGAGTTCCAGGAAGCCTTTGGCGAAGGCCTCTTCCGCGGTCTTGCCCCAAGCGGCCAGGAGAGCGGGATTGGCGTAGGCGAAGCGGTGCTGGAGATCGAAGACGTAGGCGAAGTCCGGGGTGGTCGAGAGCAGACCTTCGTAGAGGCGGCGCTTGCGCTCGGATTCGGCGGTGATCGAGGCGAGTTCCGCGGTGCTGCGCTTGCGTTCGGTGATATCGACGCAACTGCCGATGTAGCCGCTGTGTGCGCCCGCGGCATCGAAGAGGCGCAAGGCATTGCCCTGGACCCAGCAGACCGAGCCGTCCGGCCGCAGGAAGCGGAACTCGGATTCCGAGGAAGCGTGGTCGCGGACGGCCTCGTCCCAACCGCCGAGGACGCGCTCGCGGTCCTCCGGGTGAAGGGTCCGGGACCAGCCGCTGCCGAGGGCATCCTGCGGGGCGATGCCGGCCATGGCGCACCAACTGCCATTGACGAAGAGGGCATCGCCATTCGCGGCGGAGAGGAAGATCCCGACCGGGGCGTGATTGGCGAGGGTGCGGAAGCGTTCCTCGCTGTCCCGCAGCAAGGCCTCGACCCGCCAGCGCTCGGTGATGTCGAGCGCGACGCCGCCGAGGCCGGCGGGGCTGCCATCGGCGGCGGGCATGGGGAACTTGGAGGCGAGGAAGCGGCGGTCGTGGACCCACTCCTCGGTCTCGACCGGCTTGCCCTGGCGGATGACTTCCAAGTCGTGGGCGCGCAGGACATCCGCCAGCTCGCGCGGCATCATGTCGTGATCGCTGAGGCCCTCGACGCCCTCCGGGTGGCCGAGGGCCTGGCAGGCGAGGGGATTGGCCAGGGTGTAGCGGCCGGCGGCGTCCTTGGTGAAGATGGCGACCGGCGAATTCATCGCCAGGGTGCGGAAGCGTTGCTCGGTCACGCGCAGGGCTTCCTCCGCGAAGTGGAGGCCGGTGACATCGACGAGCATGTTGACCGCGCCGGTGGTGTGGCCCGCGGAATCGCGAAGGACCTGAGGGTGGGGGATGACATGGCGGCGGCTGCCGTCCGGGCGCTCGATGATGATTTCCGTGCCTGGAGGTGCCGGGTCGCCGCGCAAGGCGAGGGCCATCGGGCAACTGTCGAGAGGGAGTTCGCTGCCATCGGGGCGGAAGATCCGGCAGGAGCCGCACCAGCGGTCCTGGCCTGGAACGGGCTCGCGGCCCCAGAGCGCGGCGGCGGCGGCATTGAAGGATTCCAGGTAGCCATCCGGACCGCAGGTGTAGATGGCGGCCGGGAGAGCCTGGATCAGGTCCGCGGCCCGCAGCGGGGATGCCGGCGGAGCGGGGGCGGAGGGAATGTCACCGGCGGGCGATGGGGACATGACGGGGCGGGAAGACGCTGGGCTCTCTTTACTTCAATACGGCAGGGTAGCCTCTGTGAAAATCACCAATCACCAATCTTCCAATCATCAATCGGACGGCGGCTGCGCCGGGGGGAATGCGAACCACGGAATAGTCTGAATCCACGGATGGCTTCGTCCGGCGGGAGGCGGGCCGTTTTTCGAATGAGCCGTAACCTGAGGAGCGGCGCGACGTAAGCCCACATGCGTGCGGCGGGGGAGGCAACCGGATTTGAGATTTGAAATTTGGGATTTGAAATTTCGGAGATGGAATTGGAGAACGTAAATCAGTTGGCGGGTTTCGGAGGCGCTTGTCGCATATCGGGATGCCGTCGGTTTCGTCACAGGAAAAACGCCAAAAGCCGGACCCAAGCAGGTGAAGAACCGATCTCTATGACGAAAAACTCCATTGTAAGTCTCATTTACAATGTATATTCTTCAAAAATGCATCCGCGAATAAACCGTCGGCTGCAAACGAGCGTATAGTGAGTGAAAATGACCCGACCTCAAGCTTCCAATCCGGACTGCCCGGAGGCCAATGTGCATAGATTTGCATTGGCGGAGCCTTGGTGTTGGGTTAATTGAAGAATCTGGTCCCGATGTTAAACTCAAAATCCCATCCTTCGATGTCCCCGCACATTCGTCGAACCCGCCGCGAACAGGGCTTTGCCTTGGTCATCACCTTGACGCTGATGGTGTTGCTCACCATTTTGGCAACGGGGTTGCTCACGCTGAGCACGATTTCGCTACGCACCACCGGCTCGGCCGATGCGCAAGCGCAGGCCTATGCGAACGCCCGGCTGTCAGTGATGATGGCGATCGGCCAACTTCAGAAGCATGCAGGCGATGACCGCCGGATCACTGCGGACGCGTCGATTGCGAATGGCGCGCTGCAAGAGCATTTGGTAGGGGCGTGGGATTCGTGGAGTCCCAAGTTCATCCTGAAAACGGATAACCCGGCCGTGAACTACGGCGCACAAAAGACGAGTGCCTTCCGCGGTTGGCTCATGTCCCACCCCGATCAGAAGGCGCTCGAGGACCGGGCTTTCGCGAGCAATCCGCCGGGCATGGACTGGGTGAAGTTGTTTACCGCGGATCAAAACGGCTTCGACCTGGCGGCCGCTCCGATCGGGACGAAAGCAGGGAATGTCAGCGGAGCGATCGCATGGGCGGTCTCGCAGGAAAACACGAAGGCGAAAATCAACGTCGCCGGGCCGGAGGATACCAAGGAACTGCCGAAGAACTCGGTCTTGCAGTCCCAGCGCCGGCCTTCCTTGGCCTCTGCCAAGGGACTGAAGAATGCGAAGGATGGATTCAACACGCGGGCCAACAAGGTGATCTCGATGAACCAGATCGAGCTGGATGGCAATCTGGCAGGGTCCGAAGCCGAACTGCCGACGGTGGGGGCCAGCTACACCGTGCACTCGAAGGGGCTGCTGACCGATGTGGTGTGGGGTGGCTTGAAGAGCGATATGAGCTTGGGCTTCGAGATGAGCGACTCGGAATTCAAGAAAAGCTCGTGGGGCGGCACTCCGAATCCTTTCCGGGGGGGCGGCTCGCGGGCCAATCTGGCAAGTCCGGGATCCTTCGCCGGACAATTGCCGCTGTTCCGCCCGATGATCGAGAACCCGATTGTCGCGGTCACCACGGAATTCGCGCCGGCCACGGTCGCGAACCGCTTCTACGGCGCGGGGGTGCCTACATTCGATCACTTGCGCTCATTCTACCGCATTCCTCACTACCTCTACGGTGGAGCCGGTGGCGTCCCGATAGCCGCGGAGCGTGGCGTGGACCATATCGCGGCCAAATCTTCGGCCGCCGGGGGAGGCACCTACCTCTCGCCCGCCAAGCCGCCGCCGGGGCAGAAATCGGTGACCGCGATCCGGCCGGTGCTGAACCGGGTGGTTTACCTGCTGAGCATGGGGCTGGGCTCGGACAATGAGGTCCGGCTGGTGATGACCCCGGTGATTTCCTTGTGGAATCCCTACAATACGGCCCTCGAGATCGACGGTGCGGTGGCTTATCCGTGGATCGACGTGCCATGGAGCCTTACCTGGAACTTCAGCAAGGGGCCGACATCCAAAGGTGTCGGGCTGTCCACGGTCATGGGCTATCAATTCGAGACGAACGATCACGGGCGGCAGGTGAATCCCTACTTCCTGTGCAAGATGTCATCGAACGGGACCGACAAAGGGATCACCCCGATCCGCTTCGAACCCGGGGAGGTGCGGGTCTTCGCACCCTCCACTCCGACCCCGGTGAACTATGAGCGGACCGATGGCATCGGTACTATCAGTAAAACCATCTGGATGCGCCCGGTGGACAACGTGACGCAGTTCTCGACCAAGGGCGGCTTGGCAGTGCCTATGCGGAACGGAGTCAAGGGTGCGGGCTTCAGCTTCCCGATGGCGAAGGGCGATTCGGTCTCGCTGAGGGTAAACGACACCGGGGGGAACTACAATTACTTCGTCTCGCTTGAGGACGGCACGCGGATCAAAAATCCGGTGCCGCTCGGTGCCCAGGGAGGTCAGGCAGTCGCGGAGGTACAGATGTTCTCTTATGCCTCGACCACCAACACGGAAATCACCTCGACGTCGCGGAATTACGAGGAACTCACCGCCGGCGGGGCGATCCCCTTCGGTGTGATCGAAACCTTTGCCCGCACGGCCCTCCCGCTCACCAGTCCGGGCGGCCAGACCCAGCAAGCGTCCGACCTAGTCTACACCGTCAATCCGCGGCAGCCCTCGATCAACAAGAACCTGACCGCGGGCAGCAGCACGACAATGCCGCCCCATTACGTCTCGACGATGCGCGCGGTCTCGAGTTTCGACGGAGCGGTCAAGACGACCTCCGACGGGCGGCGTTCCTTCTGGGGTGCCGGGCACGATTCGCTGAAGGGTCAGTCGATCCTGCCCTTCTTCGAGTTGCCGCGGGAGCCGATGCTGTCGCTGGGAGGCTTCCAGCACGCGGACCTGGCTTCTTCAGCCTTCTCGCCCGCGTTCCAATTCGGGAACAGTTGGGCTTCGGCTTGGCTGCGGCGGACCCAGGTGGCGACGCGCAACCAGACCTATGCGCCCACCGGCGTGCCGATCTACGATACCTGCTACCTGACGAATGAAGCGCTGTGGGACGGGTACTTCTTCAGCGGCGCGGCCCCGTGGCTGGGCCTGGGATCGAAGCCGACAACGACGGCGGGCCACTATGACAAGGCGGACGGCGACGCTCCCGAGACGCGCTCGCTGAAATCGGTGGTGGAAGGCTTCGTGGACAATCCTTTGGAGAACCCGTTGGGGAATCCGCGGATGCAGCTCTACAAGGGCGGCGTTCCCGATCAACAACTGAAGCAGGATCTGCTCGATCCTGCCGGCTGTGTGAAGATCGCCGCTCACCTGCTGGTGGATGGTGCCTTCAACGTGAACTCGACGGATGAGGAAGCGTGGGTGGCCGTGCTTTCCGGCCTCCGTGGCGAAGATTTCGAAGTGGATGGTGGCGGCAGCTCTCCGAGCAACGACACGGCCTTCCCGCGCTTCCGTCACCCGACCGGCGGGACGAACGGTATTTGGAATGGCTTCCGGACGCTCAATGACGCGCAGATCCGGACCCTCGCCCAGAACATCGTCACGCAGGTGAGAGCTCGCGGGCCGTTCCAATCGCTCGCGGAGTTCGTGAACCGGCGGATCGAGAACAACGAGTATGGCAAGAGCGGAGCGATCCAGGCTGCGATCGATATCGCGAAGGTCAACGACGTCGCCAAGCAGGGAACCCTGCCAACGCTGCCCTATCCTCCCGAGGGCAAGGCGAACATCATTCCTGACACGGGTGTGGGCATTCCCGGCTATCTGACGCAGGCGGATGTGCTGCAATCGCTGGCGCCGGTGATCACCTGCCGCTCGGACACCTTCACCATCCGTGGCTATGGCGAGGCGCACGACGGCGACGGCAAGGTGATTGCCAATGCCTGGTGCGAAGCGGTGGTGCAGCGCATGCCGGACTTCGTCGAAAGGGAGGCCAATGCGCCTGAATCGGCGGTTGCGTCCCTGACGGAGGTGAATCAAACCTTTGGCCGCCGCTTTGAGATCGTGTCCATCCGGCGGATCCCGCGTCCCGAGATCCTGCCTTGAGGTTGCGCCATTTTCATCCACGTTCACATCATGTTGCTTGTCCGCCGCGTCCTGCTCGCCGCTCTGATCGTTGCCTTCCCATCGGGTTCCTTGCTGGCAGTCCCGATGCGTTTCCTAGCGTGGGACCAGGCCGTGGGGGCGCGTAAATTAGCGGTTCAAAGCGGCAGCCAGCAAGTCGCCTTGAAGGACCTGCACCCTCACAAGCGCACGGATCCGGTGGCCGTGACCACGGGGGAGACCCCGCCCCTGCTGGTGGCGACCGACAAGACGTCGCCTGACGGGAAGCCGGTGACGGTGGAGATCAAGATGGCGGCGGACATCCAATCGCCGCTGGTTTTGCTGATCCCCGACCCGAAGCACCCGACCGGGATCCGGCCCTTTGTGATCGAGGACAATGTCGCGAACTTCAAGTGGGGAACGATGCGGTTGCTGAACGCCACCGGCAAGGTGCTGGTGATGCGATTCGAGAAGACGGTGGTGCCTCTCCCGGCTTCATGGACTCCGGTGGATGTCGCTTTGGGCGGCGAGGGGCGCAACGTGGGAGTCGAGGCGATCGCAAAGGACGATCCGAAGTCGATGCTCTATTCCGCGGTATGGGAGCATGACATGAGCCTGCGCAAGCTGGTGATCATCGTGCCGGATACCGATGGGCCACCTGGTGCCGTCGACTTCAAGGTGATCCCGGAGAACCGCAGGGCGGTGGAAGCGGCGGCGGCCTCCAAACCCTGATGAAGGGTGCCCGGAGCCGTCTAACCCTGGTTATTGCACGCGTTTCCAGATCGGGACGTCTTGCTTGAGGCGGTCGATGGCTTCGGCCAGGAAGGCGAGGGCCTGGCCTCGATGGGCGCTTTGAACGCGGAGGAAGAGCGAGGCTTCACCGACGGGGACCCAGCCGGTGCGGTGGATGAAGTGGACCGCGGCGCAGTGGTGGAGCAGGCCGAGTTCGGCGAAGTGCCGGTCGAGGACGCGGCGGGCCATGGGTTCGTAGGCCTCGTAGAAGAGGCCAGGGAGGGCTTCGCCCTTTTCCATTTCGCGGACGATGCCGCGGAAGTCCACGGCTGCGCCGATCTCGCGGGAAGGAAGCTGCTCCGGCGGGGTGACGATGGCTTCCGGAGTGAAGAGGATCTCGACGTGCATGGGGATCAGCCTCCGGAGACGGGGGGAATGATGGCGAGTTCGCGGGCGGAGCCGAGGGCGTCGTCCCACGCGGCGAATTCGCAGTCGAGGGCGACGCGGAGGTGGGAGAGGTCGGCGTCCGGCCGCAGGCGCAGGAGCAACTCGCGGGGGGTCTCGGCGGGATCACAGGGGATCTCGCGGCTGCTGAAGCCGAAGAGGTCGCGGGCTTGGGCGAAGGCGAGGACGGTGATGGACATCCGGGGAGGGTGATAACGCCGCGGACGCGGGGGCGCGAATGGAATTTCGTCCGCGCTGAGAGGCTGTCTTAAAAAGGCAGGGACCGCTCTCTGAGCGGTCCGGCTTATGGCGGCGCTCCAATCCGGACCGGGATCGTGGCGGGGCTTCAAGCCGTCCCCCGCCGGGACCTTTCGGAGAAAGGTCCCTGCCTTCGCGAATTTTGAGACGGGCGCTCAGATTCCCGGGATGAGGCCGCCGGTGCCGCTCTGTTTCCAGATCGGGCCGTCCGTGGCGTATTGGGCCGCGGGACCTTTGACGTTCGGGTCGGGCAGGGAGTCGTCGAGGCGGAAGAGAGGCAGGATCGGGGCGCCGGTGGACGCCTTCTCGTAGGTGGCGCCGATTTCCTCGATCATCAAGGAGACGCCGAAGGAGCCGCCGGGGATCTCGCCGATGAGGATCTCGATCGGGTAGGCGTTGCCCTCCTTGACGGAGAATTCCGGGCCGACGGCGAAGCCGCCGATGTTGTCGTTGTAGTTGGGAGAGGTCTCGTACTTGTAAAATTGGATCGGCACCTTCATCGGGCCCATTTTGCGGATGTCCTTGGCGAGTTCGACGTTCTCGGTGGTGCCGTCGACCTCGGCGGAGCGGCCGTTCATGTGGGTGCCGGTGCAGCCGAGGGTGTAGCCGTAGTCGAAGATGGTGCGGTTGTTGAAGCGGATGACCAGCAGGTCGTCGCAGGCGCCGACGAAGCGGAACTTGCCGGTCTTGGGTGCCTTCACGGTGCCGCGATAGACGACGATCCAACGGCGCGGTTGCACTTCCTTCTCGCAATTGAAGGCGGCGGGGGCGCCCTCCGCGTTCATGGTGGGCATGTAGAGCTTGGTCTGGTAGAGCTTTTGGGAGGCCTTGTAGTATTTCTCGAAGGACTTTTCCTTGAAGCCGCGGTCGACGATCTCGCGCACTTCGAGGCGCATTTCGTCGTCGGTCATGTTGGTGGGCTCGCGGTTGCTGCCCTGCTTGAGGTCGTAGAAGGTGCCGGTGAGGGTGCTTGAAGTCGCCTCGATCATGCCGAAGGGGTTGGTCTTGCCATTGCCGCCGAGGCCGGGGCCCATGCCGCTGCCATTGCCCGGGCCGTGGCCGCTTCCCAAGCCCCCGCCGCTACCGGTGCCGCCCTTGCCCTTCGAGAGCGAGCCGCCGCTGAGCGAGCCGAGGGAAGTGAGCTGGGTGGAAGGGTCGGGCTCCGGGAGGGTGATGGACGAACTGCTGCCGAGGGCGGCGACCCGTGCCAGATTCGGCTGCATCATCTTCTGCCGGGCCTTTTGCTGGGACTCGCCTTCGGGAGAGCCGCCGCCACCTGCGGGTGGCATGAAATCGACTGTTTTTTCCGGTGGCTGGATGATGCGGAAGACCCAGAAGGCACCGAGGATGAGCAGGATCACATGGACGAGGACCGAGATGCTCAAGGCACCGCCGCCCAGCTTGCTCCAGAAGGACTTCCGGGGCGGTGCGGCCTGCACGGCGACTGGCTCGTAGTGGTATTCAGGATCGATGTCCGGGTCGAAGTCGCTCATCTGAAAGAGCAACGAAAACGGGTTTGGGTTTCTTGGGGGAATCTGACGATTGTGTCATGAATCCGCGCTTTCGCTGGAGTCTCGTCTGCTGTCCCGGTCGCTTTTGGATCCGTGAAATCCGACTGCACTTCGGATTTTCAACCGCGAATGGACGCGAATGGACGCGAATTTAGAAGAGGACGATGGCGGGGGATGGAGAGAATGGCGCAAAGGTGCTGCGAAGCGTGGCGGGCCGCGACGGCCTACCGTGGGATTCGCCTTGCCGGGTGGGGCGGTGGGGGGCTTGGATGCCGGGCATGACGCCGGAGCTTGAGGATCTGTTCGCCTTTCTTCGTTTTCCCAGTGTTTCCACGGATTCGCGGAATGCTGGGGATGTGCGGGCCTGTGCCGAATGGATCGTGGCCAAGCTGACCGGAATGGGGCTGGCGACGACCCTGCACGAGACGCCCCGGCATCCGGTGGTGGTGGCGAAGAATGCGCACAAGCCGGGCCGCAAGACGGTGCTGATTTACGGCCACTACGACGTGCAGCCGGTGGATCCGCTCAATCTCTGGACCACGCCGCCCTTCGAGCCGCAGATCCGCGATGGCAAGATCTGGGCGCGCGGCTCTACCGACAACAAGGGCCAGATGCTGGCCCACATCCTGGGCGTGGAAAAGACGCTGAAGGAGAAGGGCGAACTGCCGGTGAACCTGATCTTCCTCTTCGAGGGCGAGGAGGAGATCGGCAGCCCGAGCCTGGCACCTTTCCTTGAGGCGAACCGCGAGCTGCTGAAGTGCGACATCATCGCGATCTCGGATACCGGAATGGTTGCGCCCGGCCAGCCGACCTTGAGCTACGGCCTGCGCGGCATTGCCGCGTGCGAGGTGATCCTGCGGGGTCCGGCGCGGGACTTGCACTCGGGGATTTTCGGCGGGGCGATCCGGAATCCGGCGACGGAGATCGCACGCTTGGTGGCGACTTTCCACGACGCCGAAGGCCATGTCGCGGTCGAGGGTTTCTACGATGAGGTGAAGCCGCTCGAAGAGTGGGAGCGCGAGATGTGGTCGAAGCTGCCCGGCACGAGCGATGAGGATTTCATCAAATTCAGCGGCTCATCGAAGACCTTCGGTGAGGCGGGCTACACGTCTGCCGAGCGGACCTGGGCACGACCGACCGCGGAGATCAATGGGATCGGCGGCGGTTACCAAGGCGAGGGTTCGAAGACCGTGCTGCCGGCCGAGGCGTTTGCGAAATTCACTTTCCGCCTGGTCCCGAATCAGGATCCCGCGGTGATCATGGAGAAGGTGAAGGCCCACCTCGACAAGCACTGCCCGCCGGGGGTCTCGCTGCTCTACGTGGGCGGCCACGATGGCAAGCCCTTCTATACCGATCCGCACGGACCCTTCGGCAAGGCGGCGCAGCAGGCGCTGCGCAATGCCTTCGGCAAGGAGCCGGTGCTGATCCGCGAGGGCGGCAGCATCCCGATCGTGCAGGCTTTCCGCGATATTCTCGGGGTAGATACGATTTTGCTCGGGCTTGCCTTGGCTGATTCGCAGATCCACTCGCCGGACGAGAATTTTCCCGTGGAGAACTTCGAGGCGGGGATCCGGTTGAATCAGGCCTTGCTTGAGGAGCTGGGGAAGTGAAAGGCGAGAGTGCCAAGTGATCAGTGATCAGTGATCAGTGGCTTGAAGAATGACGAAAGGCGGCCTTATGGGTGTCTTTCCACTGATCACCGATCACTGATCACTCGGCACTATTTCAACGACCATGTCCGAATCTCCCAAGTCCGATTTCATCCGCGAGATCATCGCCGCGGACCTTGCTTCCGGTAAGCATCCCAAGATCATCACGCGCTTTCCGCCGGAGCCGAATGGCTACCTGCATCTGGGTCACGCGCGGGCGATTTGTTTGAACTTCGGCATTGCGGAGGAGAACGCGGCGAGCGGTGCGCGCTGTCATTTGCGCTTCGACGACACGAATCCCGAGAAGGAGGAGACGGAGTATGTCGAGAGCATCAAGGCGGACGTGAAGTGGCTGGGCTTCGAGTGGGGGGAGAACCTGTTCTTCGCGAGCGATTACTTCGAATTCTACTACGAGTGCGCGGTCCATCTGATCAAGAACGGCCTCGCTTACGTCGATGAGCAGAGCGCCGAGCAGATCAAGGAGACCCGTGGGAACTTGACGGTGCCGGGCACGCCTTCGCCGCACCGCGAGCGGACGGTGGAGGAGAATTTGGCGCTGTTTTCCAAGATGCGGGCCGGCGGTTTTGAGGAAGGGGAAGCGGTGTTGCGCGCGAAGATCGACATGGCATCGCCGAACATCGTGCTGCGGGATCCGGTGCTCTACCGCGTGCTGAAGGCGAGCCACCACAATACCGGCGAAGCGTGGTGCCTGTATCCGATGTATGATTTCGCTCATCCGCTGGAGGACGCGCACGAGCACGTTACGCACTCGTTGTGCACGCTGGAGTTCGAGATCCATCGCCCCTTCTACGATTGGGTGATCGAGAATTGCCCGGTGCCGGCCAAGCCGCGGCAGATCGAGTTCTCGCGGCTCAATTTCACCTACACGATCATGAGCAAGCGCAAGCTGCTCACACTGGTGAAGGAAGGCCACGTCAGCGGTTGGGACGATCCGCGGATGCCGACGCTTTCGGGCGCGCGCCGTCGTGGCATTCCGGCAATTGCCATCCGCAAGCTCTGTGAGAAGACCGGCATCACGAAGTTCCAAGGCGTGACCGACATCGCGCAACTGGAGTTCGAGATCCGCGACCATCTCAATACGGTCGCTCCGCGGCGGATGGCCGTGCTTGATCCGCTGAAGCTGGTGATCGGGAACTTGCCTGCGGGTCAGAGCGAGGACATCGAACTCGACAACCATCCGAAGGACCCGGCGATGGGCACGCGCGTGGTGAAGCTTTCGCGTGAAGTGTGGATCGAGGCGGATGACTTCATGGAGGTGCCGGAGAAGAAGTTCTACCGGCTCGGGCCCGGGCGTCATGTGCGTCTGCGCGGTGGCTACATCGTGAAGTGCACCGGCTTCGAGAAGGATGCATCCGGCAAGATCACGCAGGTGAACTGCGAGTATCTGCCCGGCACGATCGGGGCCGATGCGCCGGAAGGCGTGGAGTGCCGTGCCGCGATCCATTGGGTCAGTGCGGAGCATGGCGTGGAGGCGGAGGTGCGGCTGTATGACCGGCTTTTCACGGTGGAAGATCCGGATGCGGCGGAAGGTGGCTTCGTGACCGTGATCAATCCGGATTCGCTGAAGAGCATCGAGGCGTGGGTCGAGCCGGCTTTGTTGGATGTCGAGCCGGAGTGGAACTGCCAGTTTGAGCGCCTTGGTTACTTCGTGGCGGACCGTGTCGATCAGCAGCCCGGCGTGAAGGCGGTGTTTAACCGGACGGTAGGGCTGCGGGATTCCTGGGCGAAGAAGTAGTGGCGGGCACGGCGGTCCGGGCCGGGCCGTCTTCCCAACCACAAATCCTTGGGAGACCGGCAGCGATTGCGCGTATCCGTTCCAACCACCCCGCTTGCCTCGCCATGGGATTCCGCTTTCTCTGTCTGTTGCCGCTTCTTGGTCTCCTCGTCTCCTTCCAAGAGATCAAAGCCGACGGGGCGGCGGACAATCTCGCGGACAAGGTGCGTCCGATCCCGCCGCCCGGGGTGACGATTCCGGAGGATCAGCGTGCCGCGCTGACGGCTGAGGCGGCCCGGCTCGGGGGGGCGATCGAGAGTGCCCGCACCGCGCTGGCTGGGAAAGCGGCTCTGGTCTACCTGCCGGATGTGGAGATCTTCCACAAGGCGGTCGATTGGGCGCTGCGCTACGATGAGTTCTACGACGCGAAGCAAACGGAGTGGGCCAAGGAGCAACTGAGCGCGGGATTCGCGAGGCTCGACTCGCTCACCCAAGGCCAGATGCCGTGGCTTGAACAGAGCGGGCTGGTGCCGCGCGGCTATGTCTCGAAGATCGATGGCAGCGTGCAGCCTTTCGGGCTGGTGGTGCCGCCTTCTTTCCAAGCGAATCTTCCCCAGCGCTGGCGGCTTGATACGTGGTTCCATGGCCGCGGGGAAAAGCTGAGCGAACTGGATTTCATCCACCAGCGGATGACCCAGGCGGGGGAATTCGCGCCGCAGGACACCCTCGTGCTTCATCCCTACGGGCGCTATTGCAATGGCCAGCGCTTCGCCGGGGAGGTGGATTTCTTCGAGGCGCTGGAGGTGGTGAAGCGCGACTACCGGATTGATGAAGACCGGATCATCGTGCGCGGCTTTTCGCTGGGCGGCGCGGCGTGCTGGCACATCGCGACGCATCATGCCTGGCAATGGTGTGCAGCGAATCCGGGCGCGGGCTTCAGCGAGACCGAGGAGTTCCTCAATTTCTTCCAAGGCGAGAAGCTCCAGCCGTATCCGTGGGAGCGCCAGTTGTGGAATCTTTACGACGCCACGGTGGTGGCGCGAAACCTCGTCAATTGCCCGACCATCGCCTACAGCGGGGAGATCGATAAGCAGAAGCAGGCGGCGGATTTGATGGCGCGCTCCTTGGCTGGCAATGACAGCGGCGTTTTCCTGAGGCACATCATCGGGCCGAAGACGGCGCACAGCTATGAAAAGGGCGCGAAGGCCACCGTCGCTGCGGCCATTGATGACATCGCCGCGATGGGGCGCCGGCGTGTGCCGCGCGAGATCGACTTCGAGACCTATTCGCTGAAGACGAACCGGCAGGCGTGGATCGAGATCAATGCCATGGATGAGCACTGGCAGCCGGCTTCGGTGCGTGCCTCCTTCAGCAAGGCGGGGTTCCTCGTGCAGGTGAAGAATGTCAGCGCCTTCACCCTGCGCTTCGCTCCGGGCAGCTTTCCCGAGGAGATCGGTCACTCCTTCGGAGTGGATGTGAAGGATGCCGCCGCTGGGAAAGCCGATAAGGAAAGGTATCTTGCGGCGATCGAGGGCGAGACCTATGTGGCATCGGACCGCTCGCTTTTGATGAGTTTCGCGCGGCATCCCGACGGGAGATGGCGCGGGGCGCTGGAGCCGGCCGGCCTGCGGAAGAAGCACGGCCTGCAGGGGCCGATCGACGATGCGTTCATGAACTCCTTCATCTTCGTCCGCCCGACCGGGAAAGCGGCGAACGAAAAGGCCGGGGCTTGGGCGAGTTCCGAGATGGAGCGCGGCATCCGCGAATGGCGGCGTCAGTTCCGCGGCGATGTGCGGGTGAAGGATGACACGGCGGTGACGGAGGAAGACATCCGCTCCGCCAACCTGATCTTGTGGGGTGATCCGGCGTCAAATGCGCTGATGGCGAAGATCGCGCCGCAGCTTCCCGTGAAATGGGACGGCAGCGCCATCCAGGCGGGGGAGAGGAGTTTTCCCGCGGCGGAGCATGCGCTGGTCTGCATTTATCCGAATCCGCTGAATCCCGAGCGCTACGTGGTGCTGAACAGCAGCTTCACGTATCGGGAGTATGACTACCTGAACAACGCCCGCCAGACGCCGAAGCTGCCGGATTGGGCGGTGATCGATTTGAAGACGGCGGCGGACAGCCGGTATCCTGGGGCGATTCCGGCAGCAGGGTTCTTCGGGGAGAAGTGGGAGTTGAAGGCGGGTTGGTAGGGGGGAGCGGGGTGGGCCGCCCTACCGGGGCGCGGCATTTCTTTCATCGGGCTTCCCAGATCCTAAACCATCGTTTATAGCCTTCCCCCATGCCGAGCGATTTTCTCGATCCATCGGGCCTTCTGGAGAACGGCGGGCCGATCCTTTGGCTGCAGGCGGCTTTGGCGTTCTTCGGGGCGGTCTTCGTGGTCGAGCGGCTGTTTTTCTTCCACCGGGCGCGGATCAACGTCGGGGATTTGCTGGTCGGGCTGTCCAATCACGTCCGGCGCAAGGCTTACGCGGAGGCGATGCACGAAGCCGCGCGGGCTCCGGGGCCGGTCGCGCGGGTGGCGCATTCGGTGCTGCTGCGGCATTCGATGGAGCGCCCGGACCTGCGGGATATCGCGCAGGAGGCCGGCCAATTGGAGGTGCCGCGGATCGAGAAGAACTTGCGCGCGATCCTCGCCGTTTCGGTGCTGGCCCCGCTGACCGGAATGCTCGGCACGGTCCTCGGCTTGGCGGAGACCTTCCAGCGGATCACCGAGCGTGGCAATGCGGCGGGGTCGTCGGAACTGGCCGCGGGCGTCCTGATGGCGCTGGTCACCACTGCCGTCGGCCTGACGATCGCGATCCCGGCCTACCTTTTCTACCTCTACTTCCTCGGCCGGGCGAAGCGGCTTTTCCACCGCATCGAGCGCACCGGGATCGAGATGGTGAACATGATTTGCGACGCGCGCGCCGATACGGGCATCGTCTCGATGCGGGATGAACTTGATGCCCGCCGCCGGGAAGAGCGCAAGAAATGAAGCTGGAGTGCACGCTTCCGGAGCGGCCGGGGTTTCTCTTCGTGGTGCCGGCCTTCAACTTGCTGGCGCTGCTGATCGTCTTCATCCTGCTGGGGCCATCCTTCGTCAGCCAGTACGGCGTGGCGATGGAGCTGCCGGTTTCGCGCTACCAGATGGAGCGGCCGACGGATGCCACGGTGATCACGGTGCGGGCGGCCAAGCCGCCGGACCTGCCGGCTTATTTCATCGAGCGGGAGGCCGTTTCCCTGGGGGAGCTTGCCGAGCGGCTGGATGCGCGCCGCGGCAGCGATTTCGCGCCCGCCAGTTCCGTCTTGCTACAGGTGGAAAAAGGGGTGCCGGTGGAGGTCCAGCAGGCCGTGGCCGAGATCGCGCTACAGAAGGGCTTCCGCGTCTGGGTGCTGGGTCAACCGCCTGAGGATCAATCTCCCGCCCCTTCGGCCAAACCCCGCTGACCGATGTTCGGCCTCCGCCAGAAGCGTGCGACCCGCGACCGCCAATACGGCCTGGTTTTCCAGTGGCGGCTGCCGGTGAGTAGCACCATGAGCTTTTTAGGTGCGATCACGCTGGTGGCGCTGATCAGTGCCGGGCTGGCGGCGAGCGTGCGGGTGCGGGTGGGAAGCGGGGGGCCGCGCCATCCGGAACACCGCGCCTCCTTGATTGTCGTGCCGCCGGGGGCGGAATGGCGCGCGCTCAAGACCATGGCCATGGAAGCCGGACCCTTTCCGGTGCGCGAGGATCCTTCCCAAGATCCCGCCGTGCTTGCTTTGGTCCAGCAGGGGATGACCGCGGCCTCAGGGACGGGATACCGCTACCAGCCCCGGTATCAGCCGGTGGCAGTGGCACTCCCGGACCCGGCGAAGGAGGCCGCTGCAAAAGTATCCCCCGGGGTGCTTCCGGCCCTGCCGGAGCTGGAGCGGCCGGTAGTGCCCGCCATGCCGACCGCCGGACTCGCGCCGCTGGTGCTTGCCGCGAACGGGATCAGCGCCCGCGTCCCGGAAGGTCCTCCGGCCGGAGTCGCGCAGGGCGGCCGTTACCTGCTCGAGTATGATGCCGAAGGCCGGGTGACCCGTGTGAGCACGGTTTCCAGCCCGCCGGAGGCCGTCGCGGCGGCCGATGCCACGGAAGCCTGGCTGCGGCGGGTGACGATTGAAGGCGGCGACAAGGCCGGCGGCTGGACCGCCGTGGAAATCTCCGGAAGACCATGATCGAGCTTTCCCTGGGTGAACTCGCCGCTTGGGCCATCGGAGTCCCGATGGTGCTGGTGGTGTTCTTTTCGTGGATCTCGCGCTGGGCGTACCGGAACGCCGAGCGCCGCTCGCTGCGCAAGCGCGTCTCCTGCAAGCTTTGCTTGCTGGTGGTTGAAGACGAGGGCAGAGAGCGTATTTTCCAATGTCCGCACTGCGGGGCCGAGAACGAGCGGGGCCGCAACCGGAGCTTGGGATGAGGCTTGCCACGCATCCCGGCAGCCTCTAAGGACGCCCGAACTTCCCGCCACGCCCCATTCACATCCAATGAGCGAAAGAAGAGTCGTCATCACCGGCATCGGTTGCATCAGTCCCCTTGGCAATGATCTCAAGACCACTTGGGACGGCATGAAGGAGGGCCGTAGCGGGATCAAAACGATCACCCTGCTCGATCCGGCACCCTACGAGTGCAAGATCGCCGGGGAGGTGAAGGATTTCTTGCCGGATCCGTATTTCCGGGTGCCGAAGGATTCGCGCCGTTCCGACCGCTACGTCCAATTCGCCGTGGCCGCCGCGAAGATGGCGATGGAGGACAGCGGCGTGGATGTCGAAACGGTGGATCGCCGCCGTTTCGGCGTGATGGTCGGCAGCGGCATCGGCGGCCTGGGCACGCTGGAGCGCGAGCACGAGGTCTTGCTGACCAAGGGACCGAAGCGCGTCTCGCCCTTCACGATCCCGATGATGATTTCCAACATCGCGAGCGGGATCATTTCCATGGAGCACGGCCTCTACGGCCCGAACATGGCGATCGTGACCGCTTGCGCGACCTCGAACCACAATATCGGCGAGGCCTGGCGCATGATCAAATTCGGCGATGCCGATGCCTTCCTGGCGGGCGGTGCCGAATCGACGATCCTGCCGATGGGTCTTGCGGGCTTCGCCAACATGAGGGCGCTGAGCACCCGCAACGACGAACCGGAAAAGGCATCGCGTCCCTTCGACAAGGGTCGCGACGGCTTCGTGATGGGTGAAGGCGCGGGCGTGGTGATGATCGAAGAACTCGAACACGCCAAGAAGCGCGGCGCGAAGATTTACGCGGAGCTCGTGGGCTACGGTGTGAGCGCGGATGCCTACCATCTCAGCGCCCCCTCGCCCGATGGCTCCGGCCCGGCCTACGCGATCGCCATGGCGCTGAAGCACGCGAAGCTGAATCCGGAAGACGTGGACTATTTGAATGCCCATGCGACCTCGACCGGCCTCGGCGACGTCGCGGAGACCAAGGCGATCAAGCTGGCCTTCGGCGACTACGCGACCAATGGCCTCATGGTCAGCTCGACCAAGTCGATGACCGGGCACATGCTCGGTGCCGCCGGCGGGATCGAACTGGTCGCGAGCGTGATGTCGATCGTGGACGGCGTGGTGCCGCCGACGATCAACATCGAGGAGCAAGACCCCGAGTGCGATCTCGATGTAGTGCCGAACACCGCGCGTGAAGCGAAGGTGGAGGTGTCCCTGAGCAACAGCTTCGGCTTCGGCGGGCACAATGCCTCGCTGCTGGTGAAGCGTTACGTGTAAGCCGATCGATCATGGAAGCGCCCTGCCACGTTCATGCCGCGCAGGTCAGCTTCGCGGATACCGATTGCAGCGGCTGGATTCATTTCCCGAAGGTCTTCCGCCATGTGGAAGAAGCGGAGCATGCCTACCTGCAGCAGCAGGGGATCGTGATCATCGACCGCGAGCTCGGCGGTTGGCCGCGGGTGCATGTCTCCTGCGACTACAAACGGCCTCTGCGGTTTGGGGACAGGATCGAGGTGCAGCTCGGGATCGAGAAGATCGGCGCGGCTTCGGTGAACTGGATCTTCGAGGTATTGAAGGATGGCGATGTCTGCGCTTTCGGCAAAATGACGACGGTGCGGGTGGATCACGGAGGCAAGCCGCTGGTGATCGATGATGAGACGCGGGGGAAGCTGATGTAGGGAGTTCCGCCCTTAGCGCGCTGGAGCACTTGTATTTTAACGCAGTCCGAGAGGCTGGCTCTTTTTGCCGGAGGGGGGAGCAGCGCCGACTTTACAGGCGGCGGCGGACTTGTTAGCTGCATGGTCCAATCGGGAGCTGTGAAGCCGCGATTCTCCTCACTCTGCGCAGTCTTTCGATGAAAACACCCTCCCCGGCCGCCTGCGGCCTTATCGCCGCAGTCTTGTGCTGCGCCGCCACCACGCTCCACGCCGCACCCATCGTCGGGGCGACGCTGGATGATAATACCCCGACGGCCACCCAGAGAGCCCGCGGCGGAACCATCGATTACACCGCCATCATCTCGAACACCGGGGATGCGGGTGCCACCGGCGTCTCCTTCACCAACGCCACTCCGGCGAACACCACCGATGTGGCGGGCTCGCTGCGGGTCTCGCCGGTCGCGGCGGATGACGCGTATATCACCGCCGGAAACACCCGGCGGGTGGTAAATGCGGCCAATGGCCTGCTGGCGAATGACTACGATCCCGATGACCCGGGCGCGGTGAAGGGCGTGGCCCTGGTGGTGAAGACCGGCAGCGTCTCGCGGGTCAGCGGCACGGCCACCGGTGGCACGCTGACGGTGGCGGCGGATGGCTCCTTCACCTACACGCCGGGGCTCGGCCAAGTCGGCACGGAGCGCTGGCAATACACCATCACGGATGCCCAAGCGCAGGATAGCGCGACGGTTGGTTATGCCGATTTCAGCATGAGCAGGTGCGTCTGGTACGTGCGCAACCTCGCGAGCAGCGGCAACGGTCGCAGCCATGCTCCCTTCAATACCCTCGCCGCCGCCTCCGCTGCGGCCAACGCCGCCACCGACATCATCTATGTCTTCTCGGATTCCGGCGCGAATGCGAAGCTCGATGGCAATATCGTCCTCGATGCTGGCCAGCAGCTCCTCGGACAGGCGGTGGCACTGGTGGTCGATGGCACCACTCTCTTCGCCGCCAGCACGGCACCAACGCTGCTCAACACCGCGGCCGCACCGAATGGCAATGTGGTGACCCTCGCCTCTAACAACACAGTGCGCGGCCTGATCCTCGGCAACCATCCGAACGGAAGTGGCATTATCGGTGCGAACGTCGGCACGCTCACGATCAACAGCACCACCATCAACGGCACGGGCAAGATCGTCGATCTCACCGGGACAGCGGGCAATAGCGCCGCCGTTACCCTGGACAACGCCACTACCACCAGCAGCGGCAGCGAGGGTATCCGGCTCGTGGGCATCAACGGCAGCGTCGCCGTGACCGCGGGTGCGATCAGCGGCGCGGCGGGGGCCGACGTCTTGATCAGTGGCGGCAATGCCAGCTTCACCTTTCCCGGGGCGATCACGAACACTTTGGGACGTTCGATCGACATTCAGAACAAGACCGGCGGCACTGTCGCCTTCAGCGGAGCGATCAACGACACGGGGTCCGGCCTGTACATGAAGTCGAACGCCGCCACGACGACCCATTTCACCGGCAGCATCACCGCCAGCACCGGTGCGAATCCGGCCTTCACCGCAATGTCCAGCAGCTCGATCAGCGTGACGGGTTCGGCCAACACCCTGACCACCACGACGGAGACGGCTCTGTACGTGGAGAGTATCAGCATTGCCCCGGCGGGCCTGACCTTCCGCAGCATTTCTGCGAACGGCGGGCAAGGCATCTACATGAGCAACACCGGCACCAACGCCGGGCTCACGGTAACCGGAACGGGAACCCCCGGCAGCGGCGGCACGATCCAGAATACCATCGGCGATGGGATTTTATTGAACCTCACGAAGGGCATCTCGCTGGACCGGATGAACATTCAGAACGGCGGCGGGCCCGGGATCAGAGGCTCGATCGTAACGAACTTCACACTCAAGAACTCCAACGTCACCGGCAACGGCTTTAGCGGAATCGACCTTTCTTCCCTTTGGGGAACCGTGGAAATCTCCGGTTGTACTATCAGCGGATCTGCCCAGGAAAATCTCATCATCTCCAACACGGACGGAACGATTGATTCCCTCAACGTCAAGAACACCACCTTCGATCACCCGACGATTGGCACCAGCGGAAATAGAAACGGCCTCGTCATCGGCCTGCAAGGCACGGCGGTACTGACGACCGCCTCCGTAAGCGGATGCACCTTCCGCAACCACATTTCCGTCGGGATGCGGGTGAGCACCGTGGGCAGCTCCCGCATTGGTCTCGACAATGCGACGAGTGCTTTGACGGTGGGCCTGGTGGTGTCCGGATGCACCTTCGACGACAACAGCGTGGGCCTCCAATGCCAGATGGCCAATACCTCCGACATGACCTTGGACATCCAAGGCAACACGGTGATCAACGATAGCCGGCGCTCGACCTCCGGGATCAATACGACGGGCAATGCGATCCACGTATCAAGCAGTACCACGCAAGCAGGTTCGACCTTGAACGCCCGCATCGATAACAACATCATCGGGAGTTCGAGCCTTGCCGGTTCGGGGTCGACCGATGCATCGGGCATCTTCCTGGGAGTGGCGGGGCTCACGGATGCCACGGTGCTGATCCAGAACAATACCATCCGCGAGACGCCGGTGAGCTACGGCATGCGTCTCGATTTCCTCGGCCCCGCCGACGACCTTGGCACGGTGCCGGTGAGCGACGTCACGGTGATCAACAATGACGTCAACCACGTCAATCTCACCTTCGACCCGCCCCTTTCGAATTCCCCCAAGCCTGCGATCTACCTCAATGGCGGCAACCAAGGCTCCACCACCGTCGCGGCAGGAGCGCCCACGGTCCGGGCCAGTGTCAGCGGCAACACGGTGCCAGCAGGAGTGGCCTTCGGCGTTACCGGCGGCTACCTCGAACTCAACGAAAGCGTTGCGCCGCCTCTGGGGATTCTTCAATTGGTGGACGCCTCCCCGGTGAGTGCCACGGCCACGGCGGAACTGCAAAGCCACAACACGGGCAGCTCCGCGGCGACGGCGGGCGTCACGCTCATCGCGGGGCCGATTACAACGCCTCCGGACCTGACCCCGCTGCCGCTGCTCTTCGCGCCGGGCGGAGTGGATCAGGCAGCCGTTCAAGAGACGGCTCCTGCGGAATCCACGCCGGAGCTGTTCCGTGAATCCAACACCACGTCCACGACTCCGGCCCGTCCCGACATCCTCACTTCCGCCCAACTCGACGCGACGGTCGCCGCCGCGCTCGCCCGCTGGGAGAAATCCCGCCTGAGCGAAGCCCAGATGGCCGCCCTGCTCGGCGTGCAATTCGAAGTCGCCGATCTGCCCGGCCAGTATCTGGGCGAGGCCGCCGGTCTCCGCTTGCGGGTGGACTGCGATGCGGGCGGCAATGGTTGGTTCATCGATGCGACGCCGCTGGAGGACACCGAGTTTGCTGCCAGCGATAGCACGCGCCGTTACAGCCTGCCCACGGGTGAACCTGCCGGGCGGATCGATTTGCTGACCACGATCCTGCACGAGCAGGGGCATGCGCTGGGGCTGGAAGATCGCTATGCCGCCGCAGACCGCGACAGCGTGATGTTCGGCTACCTGACCACCGGCGAGCGCCGGCTCCCGGCTGCTGGCCAAGCCACCGGCACGTCGCCCCATCATTGCGGCGCGAGCCACTTCCTCTCCGGCCCGGTGGCCATCGGCACCCTGCCCCCGGGCAAGAGCGTGCGCGTGACCTACTCGGTGACCATCGCCAATACGCTGGTCCCGGCCAACACCGTCACCATCGTCAACAGCGGCACCGTCACCGCCGCGGGCGGCATCTCCACCGTGACCGATGATCCGGGGATAGGCGGCTCGCAAAGCACCGTGACCAAGGTGGCCGTGGCGCCGATCCTGAGCTCCGTGCCGAAAGGATTTTTTGAAGACACTACGGTGACCTTCACCGCCGGGGATTTCAGCAGCCACTTCATCGATCCGAATGGCGACACGCTGGCGAGCGTGAAGATCATCTCGCTGCCCGCGAATGGCACGCTCAAGGTCGGCGCGGGCAATGCGAGCGCCGGACAAGTCATTCCCGCCGCCAGCTTGGACACGATTAGCTTCGTCCCCGCGGCGGACTTCGTCGGCACGACGGGCTTTTCCTGGAATGCTTCCGACGGCACGCTGTTCTCCGAAAACGCGGCGGCGGTGGACATCGGCATCGGGGCCGTGAACGACCGGCCGAGCGTGATCGCCAGCGATGTCACGGTGGGCGAAGATTCCGGCCCGCAGTCGTTTCCGGGGTGGGCCAGCTTCAACCCCGGCGGCGGCCCCGATGAAGCGGGCCAGACGCCGACCTACACCTGGGGGAACTACGGCCGGCCGGACCAGTTTTCCGTACTACCTGCGGTGGCACCCGATGGCACGCTGACCTTCACACTGACCCCAGACGCCACCGCCGGCTCGACATTCCAAGTGTGGGTGGATGATGGCGCTGGCATCGACTCGCAATCCGTGGTGGCAATCTTCACCATCGCGGTCAACAAGGTTAACGACAAGCCGACCTTCACCGTCCGCAGCTTGGATCCGATTTTCGAAGGTGCTGGAGCGCAGACGGCCCCGGTCCTGATCGATAGCGTGCACTTCGGTGGTGACGTCTACGAATGGGGGGAACAGGCCGTGCTCGCCTGCCCGGTGAGCAACGTGAGCAATCCGGCCTTCTTCACCGCCGGGCCTGCGGTGGATGCCAATGGCTGGCTCACCTACACCCCCACTACCGACGCGTCTGGCAGCGTGACCTTCGACGTGCGCGTGCAAGACAACGGCGGTACCGTGAATGGCGGCGTCGATACGTCGGACCCGAAGACCGTCACCATCACGATCAATGGGATCAACGACAAGCCGGGCTTCACCGCCAGCAATCCGCCCGCGGTGAACGAGGATGCCGGGGCGCAGTCGATCGCGGCTTGGGCGAGCTTTAACTCCGGCGGCGGCAGCTTTGAAGCCAGCCAGACGGCCACTTACGCGGTAAGCAACGTGAGCAACACGGCGCTGTTCGCATCGGCGCCCACGGTTGCGGCGGATGGCACGCTGACCTACACGCCCGTGGCCGATGCGAATGGCAGCTCGACCTTCGAGGTGCGCGTGCAAGACAGCGGCGGTACCCTGTACGGCGGCATCGATCTCTCCGATCCGCAGACCTTCACGATCACGATCAACGCGGTGAACGACAAGCCGACCTTCACCGCCACCAGTCCGACTGCGGTGAATGAAGACTTCGGCGCGCGAGCCGTTGCGGGTTGGGCCAGCGGCTTCAATCGCGGAGCCACGAACGAGTCGGCCCAGACGCTGCTGGCCTACACGGTGAGCAACGTGAGCAACACGGCGCTGTTCTCCGCCGGCCCTGCGGTCTCGGTCAATGGCACGCTGACCTACACGCCCGCGGCCAATGCGAATGGCAGCTCGACCTTCCAAGTGCGCGTGAAGGACAGCGGGGGCACCGCGAACGGCGGCATCGATCTCTCGGATGCGCAGACTTTCACCATTATGGTCAACCCGGTGAACGACCTCCCGGGGATCACAGGCCAAGCGGCAATCGCGCTGGCCTTCAACACGCAGCGGACGATCGGCTTTAGCGACCTGACCGTGACCGATTCGGATAACCCGTATCCGACGGGCTTCACGCTGACGGTTTCGGGCGGCGCGAATTACACGCTCGCCGGGAACACGATCACCCCGGCTCCCGGCTTCACCGGCACTTTGAGCGTGCCGGTGAAGGTCAATGATGGCACTTCCAACAGCAACACCTTCAACCTGGTGGTGACGGTAAATCCCGATCCGGAAATCCCGCGGAAGAGCGGTGTCATCACCCCCGAGCCGGGCGGTGGCTGGCGGGTCAGCTTCATCGGCGATCCAAGCGTGACTTACACGATCCAGTACTCCGCGGAGCTGATCGAATGGCAGTTTCTCGGCACCGCCACTGCCGATGCGAGCGGTCACTACAGCATCGTGGACCATCCGCCGGCTAGTGCTCCGAGTCGCTTCTACCGTTCAACGCCCTAATGGTCCCTCATCGCCGGACCCACCTCGGTGCTCTACCGCTGGGGGCGCGGGCCACCGGGCCGCAGAACGGTTCCCGCCGGTTCGCCTGCCACAAAGCTCCGAACCAACGGAAAAAAGCCACACCGATTCCAATCTTGGCGCTTCCCCAGTCGCGATGGCTCGCGCTCTGCGCGGGGCCTTTGCCTAACCACTTTGCTGTCCTTCACTCAATCTCGCGGCGCTTCCCCATGGCCAATCCTCTGCTCTCGCACACAGTCCCGCCTTCACGGGATTGAGGCGGATGTAGGATCTTGCCAAGTGCAGGTGGGCTTCATCGCGAATGTAGCGGTCGTGGTAGTCTTCCTCCCAAATCGATCCCTTTCGGCCCATCGATTGGTTGATGATCTTCGCACTGTAGGTCTTCCAGCACCGGACGATCTCGCCCAAGCTCATTCCCTCCACCGCCGCGATCAAGACGTGGACGTGATTCGGCATCACACACCAGTCCAACAGGCGGTATCGCGAGCCGTCAGCGTAGAAAAGACAACTTTCAACCGCCTCGGCATGCTGCGGAACCTTGAGCAGGCATTCGCCGTATCCGGCGTCTTCGTAGCGGGCGATTCGCTTTTTCAATTCTCCCGCTGCTTCCGCTGCGGGAGCTAGCAGGAGCTCGCGCCGCCAGCGCTCGACCACCTTTTTCGGGACGGAGTCGCGGAGCCGGAAGGTAAGTGCTTGAAGCTCGCCGGGAGCATCAAGATGGGGGAGGTAGCCGCGGGAATGCCAGCCTTTGTGCATTTTCACGAGTAGGCATACTCGAATGGACGAAGGCAACGACGTCTTGGCGATGCGGGCCTTTGAAGTGAGGCGTGCCAGGAGGGACCGTTCAGCGGCCCGGTGGCCCGCGCCCCCAGCGGTTGAACTGGGGGTGAAGACGGCGGTGGAAGCCGCCTCGCCGCCAAACAAAAACGGACGCCTTGCGGGCGTCCGTCTCGACTTTTGGGGAAAACAGGGAAAGTGGCTTCAGGCGTTCGCGGCGGCAGCGGCGGCGGCTTCTTCTGCCTTGGCGGCTTGGGCGGGGCTGGTGTAGCGCCAGCGCACCTTGTGGCGCTTCGGTGCCGTGCGAGCCTTGCGGATCTTGCGTGCGGCGGGGGATTCAAATGCGCGACGGCGGCGCATTTCTTCGAGGATGCCCTCGGTATCGAGTTTCGTCTTGAGGCGTTTCAGGGCGCGATCCACTGGTTCGCCCTTTTTCACCGTTACTCCGCGCATGCTACGTTCGCTCATTCGATTCAGATCGTGTTTTCCTAAAAGTCGGGGCGCGGAGGCTGGTTCCGGGGCTGGCGCTTGTCAATCCGGGAGTTGGCGATTTTTGCCGGATTCGCTAGGGCTCACCGGAATGACGAATTCCGAATTTCCGAATGTCGAATGGCTTGTGATGAAGAAGGGGATTCCCGGCAAATCCCTCCACACTTCATTCGACATTCGGGAATTCTGCATTCGTCATGATCCCCATGAAGCCGCAAATTGGAGAGCTCGCCCCGGATTTCACGGCACCCGTGGTCGGCGCTGATTGCGCCGAGGGTGCCACGATCTCGCTGGCAGACCTGCGGGGGGAGCGGGTGGTGCTGGTCTTTTACCCGAAGGACGACACCCCGGGCTGCACGGTGCAGGCCTGCGCGCTGCGCGATGGCTGGAGCGAATTGGGCGGGAAAGCGCGGGTTTTCGGAGTGAGCGTGGATCCGGTGAAAAGTCACAAGAAGTTCATTTCCAAGCACGAGTTGCCTTTTCCTCTGATTGCGGATGAGGACAGGCGGATCGTGGAAGCCTACGGGGTCTGGGTGGAGAAGTCGATGTATGGGAAAAAATACATGGGTACCGAGCGCAGCACCTTCGTGATCGGGAGAGACGGGCGGATCGAGGCGGTGCTGGAGAAGGTGAAGCCGGAGGAGCATTTGGAGAAGCTGGCGGCGGCGCTGGGCGACTGACGGCAAATGACGAGTGGCAAATGACGAATTCCGAATTCCCGAATGACGAATGGCGTGTGGGGAAGAGAGAGGGGGCTGATCCGGTGCCTTTTCATCTCCCTGCACAAATCATTCGTCATTCGGGAATTCGGAATTCGTCATTCCCCGCGTTCCCGCCTTCCTTGTTGAGCTTTCCATCCGGTATCCGCTATTCTCCGCCCACGCGCATGGCGAATCCCGCTCAGAAACCTGCCAATCACTCCGGAGCCGCCGTGCTGGCGATCGGGGGAATGTCGCTCGTGCTGGCGGTGGCGGTGCAGCTGATGGGCTTTACCCGCCGCCTCGATGCGACGCTGGCGGGCTGGATGGCGGGCACCGGGCTGGAGGGCCAGTCCCGCGAACTGCCAGCGATGTGGCCGTGGGCCTGGACCGTGCTGCTGGTCTTTGGCCTGGCAGCGGGAATGCTCGCTGCGCGGCGGGATTGGCGGCGGACGGTGCTATGGATTTCAGTGCTGGTGCTGACCTTGGGCTGGGTGCCGGTGCTGGCGCTGGCGGCTTATAAGCCCTCGGTGACCATGCCGCTCGTGGCCCTGCTATGGTGCGGGCTGTGGACGATGATTTACGCGAAGCGCCACCAGCAACCGGGGGAGGCGGCCGAGTAAGCGGAATCCATGGCGCGGATCGATTACCCGGAAGCGGTGGGCAAGCTGGTGGAGGAACTCCGCCGCCTGCCTGGCGTCGGGCCGCGCAGTGCCGAGCGGATGGCGATCTGGCTCCTGCAAAGCGCCCGGGCGGACCCGCTGGCGCTCGCCAAGGCGCTGGAGCGGGCGAAGGCGGAGGTGGTGGCTTGCTCGGTTTGCGGGTTTTTCGCGACCGCCGAGCGCTGCGCGATTTGTGCCGATCCCTCGCGGGAGCCGGTGATCTGCGTGGTGGAGCAGGCGACCGATGTGCTGCCGCTGGAGCGATCCGGCGCTTTCAAGGGCCGCTACCATTGCCTGGGCGGGAAGCTCTCGCCGCTGGACAATGTGACACCGGAGGACCTGCGGATCGGCTCGCTGCTGCGGCGGATCGAAGCGGAAGGGGTGCCGGAGGTGATTCTGGCCCCAGGCTCGGATGTGGAAGGGGAGGCCACGGCGAATTACCTGGCGGGGATACTGCGCGGGAAGTGCCAGATCACGCGGATCGCCCAGGGCTTGCCGGCCGGTGGTGGTCTGGAGCATGCGGATGCGCTGACGCTGGCGCGGGCGCTTGAGGGAAGGAGGGGCCTGTGAGAGCGTGGCTGCCGATGAAAAAGCTTCTCGTCCTGTGCCTGCCGCTCTTCGCCCTGACTTCTTGCTCGCTGATGTTCGAAGCGGCGACGATCACGCGGAACCGCGCGCGGGAGGTGGCTCCCGGAGAGTCGATCGCGGGCGAGGGCTTCTTCGTGCAGGTCCCTGAGGAGGGGCTCTATGCCGAGCGGGACGATCCGGCGAAGGGCGGGGTGTGCTTCCGGCCTGTGGACACATGGCGGGATGGATTGGTTTATTCGGTGTCGCCCTTCCGCTCGACCACCGCTCGGACCCCGGAGGAGGCCTTGGATGAATGGTACCGCAGGCCGGCTCTGCGGGGGCGGCAGTTCCAGACGAGCGGGAGCTCGCCAGCGAGCTTCGCAGGGTTGAAAGGCACGCAGGCGATCGTGACCATACCGATGGACGAGCGGGGCGGGCTGATCGGGGCGACAATGGTCCTGCGGCGCGGCAACGACTTCCTGATCCTAACCCGCGGCGATCTGTACCACAGCGCGGAAGACGCCCCGCGGGCAAAGGCCCGCTGCAAGACCGGACTGCGGGACCTGATGCAACGCACGAAGCTGACGAGCCGCTAGCGGGCTCCTCGATTTTTCTCTCTTACCCTTTCATTGTCCGGATGCCTCAGCCGCCACGCAAACGCCCGAATTTCCAAGCGAAGAAGACCTGGAAACATAGCGCCCCACGGCCTGTGGGAGATGGCGGCGGCTACTCTGCGCCGAAGCGTCCGGCGGCCTCGCGCCGCGAGGGTCCGGAGCAAGGCTGGGATCAGGTCGCCGGGTGGTATGACAAGCTGGTGGGAGACCGCGGCTCGGACTACCACCGGAATGTCATCCTTCCCACGGCGATGCGCTTGCTGGCACCGGCGGCGGGGGAAAAAGTCCTCGATCTCTGTTGTGGCCAAGGGGTGCTGATCCCGCTGCTGCTGGAGGCGAAGGTCGCGGCAGTCACGGCGGTGGATGCGAGTCCGCGGCTGATCGAGTCCGCCAAACGTCGCTTCGAGGGTGAGAAAAAGGTCCATCTCGTAGTGGCGGATGCCTGCGCGCCGGGACCTTGGGCGGACGGTTCGCACGACGCCGCCGCCTGCATCATGGCCGTGCACGATGTCCCCGATCTCCCGGCGATGGCCCGCCAGACTGCGGCGGCACTGAAGCCGGGTGGACGCTTCGTGGCGATTTTCATGCATCCCTGTTTCCGCATTCCGCAGCAATCGCACTGGGGCTGGGACGAGGGCCGGAAGCTGCAATTCCGCCGGGTGGACCGCTACGGGGTGCCGCAGGAGATTCCGATCCTGACCCACCCGGGGCAGGGAGGCGGGGATACCACGACCTTTTACCATCGCCCCGTCGGGGAAGTCCTCACCGCCTTCGGCCAAGCCGGCCTCGCCGTCACGGTCTGTGAGGAACTCTACAGCCACCGCAGATCCCAGCCGGGTCCGCGGGCGAAAGGGGAAAACCGCGCGGTGCAGGAGTTCCCGGTGTTCATGGCGATCCGGTGTGAGATGCGGTAAGGTGCTGGTTCGGCACCGAGGTTAGTGGAGGACTTGGATTCAACCGCGAAAAACGCGAAACTCCGCCAAATTTAAAGGCAGGAGCAGCCCAGCTCAGAGCGCAATGCCCCAGGGATTCCCTTCCGTGTATTCGGTGTATTCCGTGGTTCCCCGGCTTTTCAGATTTCGCGGAGTTTCGCGTTTTTCGCGGTTAATCAAATGCCCTGCCCAGCTCTACCGCCCGGGCCCAATCCCAAAGCGGATTTGTCCGGGATCAGCGTTCCCACGGCGGCTTCCGGTCCAAATCGGTCCCCGCCATTGACGGGGTTTCCGCATCCTTCTAGGTTCCGCGCGAAATGAGCGGCTGCCACGGACCCCAGATGAAGATGGATCCCGGCTTGCACCAGGACAAGAAGCCTTCCTGGATCAAGGTCCGGCTACCGAACAATCCGGTGTTCTGGTCGACCAAGTCCCTGATCACCGACCTCAAGCTGGTGACCGTCTGCGAGGAGGCCCAGTGCCCGAACCGCTGGGAATGCTGGGGCCAGGGCACGGCGACTTTCATGATCGCGGGCGAAAAGTGCACCCGTGCCTGCGGCTTCTGCGCGGTGAAAACCGCCAAGCCCGACGCTCTCGAAGCCGATGAACCGGTGCGCGTGGCCGAGGCGACGCGGCGGATGAAGCTGCGCCACGTGGTGATCACCGCCGTGGCGCGCGACGATCTCAAGGACGGCGGTGCCGAACATTTCCAGCAGACCATCGAAGCGGTGCGGGCAGTGAACCCGGGCATCGTGATCGAGGTGCTGGTCCCCGATTTCAACGACCGCGACTGGGCCTTGCAAATGGTCATGGACGCGCGCCCGCACATCTTCAACCACAACCTCGAAACCGTCGAGCGGCTGACCCCGCTGGTGCGATCGCGAGCGAAATACCACCGCAGCCTGGCGGTGCTGAAGAAGGCCAAGGCGATGGTCAACGCCAGGGTGGCGACCAAGAGCGGGATCATGCTCGGCCTCGGTGAGACCAAGGATGAGATCCTGCGGGCAATGGATGATTTGTTAGAAGCGGACGTGACCGTGCTGACCATGGGCCAGTACCTGCGGCCGACCCCGCGGCACTTGCCGGTGGTGGAATACGTCACGCCGGCGGCCTTCGACGAGCTGAAGCAGATCGCCTTGGACAAGGGCTTCCGCCACGTCGCCAGCGGGCCGCTGGTGCGCAGCTCGTATCACGCCGCGGACTTCCGGCCTGAGCTGGATATCATGGACGAGATCGACAAGATCGCGCCGATCCGCGGGCTGGACTTGCAGCCGGAAGATCTGCCGATTCCTGCGGCGCGCGCGGCGCTGGTGAGGGCCTCGGTGGCGTAGTTTGTTCATGAGGACGGCGGAGCAGGATGGGGCGGTGATGCTTGATTTTCCCGGCTGGGGCGGTTAATCCTGCGACTACCTTATGAATCTCTTCTTTGCCCTGCCTCTCGTCGTGTTGGCATCGCCGATGGTAGCCTTGGCTGAAGAGGAAGATGCAGCGACGATCGCGCCATCCTTGGGTGCCAAATTCGGGGTGATCATGGAGATCGAAGGGAGGGTGGTTGACGATCGGGACACGCGGCAGCGGTCCGATCTCGGGAAAACGCTGATCGAGGTTCACTACGTCGGGGAGAAGAAGCTTCCCACACCGGTGGTAATCGGTCTGGCGACCTTCACCTTTGCCGATGTGAAGATTCCTGAACGTGGTGCTTGGGTAAGATTCCGTGGCTATGAGTCCGGGGGGTTTACAGGCATTCCCAAGGCGGCATTTGCGGATCTTCCCAGCGTCGCCACAGCGGGTCACCGATTTGTTTGCGAGTTCCAGCTCACGAAGGCGCTTGATCCCAAACATGCGCCATCCAAGCCGAAGCAATAAGCAGCTCTTCGGGGAATTGGTTAGGACGGATGCCCCTGTGGATCAAGGGTGTTGACGTTGTATTTAGAAAATGTTAAGCGACTTCCGTTCCCCGGCTGCTCCCAGCCTTCCCGGCCATGAGAATCACCCCCCGTCTCGCCGTCATCACCTTCCTTGCTTCCGCCGGCCTCGCCGCGGGGCAAGTGATCAACATCGACTTCGACCACTCCGCGACGAACTCCGTCTATCAAGGGCTCGCGGCGGCTCCCGATCCCTCCGGTGCCACGGCCCGCTGGAACCGGATGACGGGAAGCGGACCTTCGACGATCCTCGGCTCGAACTTCGTCGATTCGGACGGGCAACTTACGGGCGTCGGACTGGAGTTGGAGATCGATGGCAGCTTTCTGAGTGCTCCGGGCGAGCAGGAGCTGGGCGCGGGAGGCATCTACGGCCCGCTGATGTCGGACTATGTCTTCCTATCCTCTCCATTGGCCACGCAGGTGGTGACCGGCCTCGGGACGATTACCGGCCTTGATCCCGGCAAGCTCTATGACGTCTTCCTCTACGGGCAGGGCGACAAGTTTTCCGAGATTCTCTACTCCGAAGGGCAGAACACGCTCTTCACGATCAACGGGATTTCCAAGCAGACCGCGTGGGACGGCACGCCCGGCGGGAACGGGCTGCTGGTCGAGGGACTTGAGTATGTGAAGTTCTCGGTGGCCGCGGATCTGGCAGGTGAGATCGGCTTTTCGTATGCGAACGTGGTGTCCGGACCGGGCGGCAATGTCGCGACCGATTTGGACGGGGCCAATTCGCGCTTCGCGGCGATCAACGGGATCCAGATCGTGGATGTGGCCGCAGTGCCGGAGCCGGCCTCGGCACTGTTGGGCGCGGCGGGCTTGTTGCTGCTGATGCGGCGGCGGAAGTAAGATTCCCCGGTTCGCTCTACTCCCGCACCCGCTCCACATGCGCGCCGAGGGCGAGCAGCTTCTCGTCGATGTGCTCGTAGCCGCGGTCGATGTGATAGAGGCGGCGGATCTCGGTGGAACCCTTCGCGGTGAGAGCGGCAAGGACCAGGGCGGCGGAAGCGCGGAGATCGCTGGCCATCACGGGCGCGGCGCTGAGTTGCTCGACGCCCTTGATCACGGCCTTGCCCTCGCTGACCTGGATGTCCGCACCCATCCGCTTGAGCTCGGCGCAGTGCATGAAGCGCTGCGGGAAGATGGTGTCCATCACGATGCTGGTGCCCGGCGTGGTGACAAAGAGCGCGGTCATCTGCGCCTGCATGTCCGTGGGGTAGCCGGGGTAGGGCTCGGTGACGATTTCCGCGGACATCGGGTTGTCGCCGCGGTGGACGGTGCAGGCGTCGCCGACATCATTGAAGTGGACCTGATGGCCGGCCTTGCGCAGAGCGGAAGTGATCGCGGTGAGGTGCTCGTGGCGGATGCGGCGCAGGGTCACGCCTTCACCGGCGAGCGCGGCGGCGGCCATGAAGGTGCCGGCCTCGATGCGGTCCGGGATGACGTTGTGGACGCAGCCCTTGAGCTTGGCCACGCCCTCGATGGTGATGACGGAAGTGCCGGCTCCGGTGATCTTGGCCCCCATCGCATTGAGGAAATCGGCGAGGTCGACGACCTCCGGTTCGCAGGCGGCGGAGGTGATGGTGGTGATGCCTTCCGCGAGGGTGGCGGCCATCATCACGTTGTCCGTGCCGAGCACGGTCGGGCCCGAGGGGCCGCAGAGATCGATGGTCGCGCCCCTAAGTCCGTTAGGCGCGGTGAGGGTGACATTGCCGGCATCGATCTCGGCCTTCGCGCCGAGCGCTTCGAGGCCGCGGATGTGGAGGTCCACCGGGCGGTCGCCGATGATGCAGCCGCCGGGCAGGGCGACCACACAGCGGCCCATGCGGGCGAGCAGCGGGCCCATCACGCAGACGGAGGCGCGCATGCGGCGCACGATTTCGTAGGGCGCAGTGTCGGAAATAGAGGCGGCGGTCACGCGCACGGTGCCGGAGAAGCGCTCCACATCGGCCCCCAGACCGGTGAGAATCTGAACCATGTAGTTGGTATCCGAGACGTCCGGGACGCGGCGGATCACGCAGTCTTCATCCGTCAGGAGCGTGGCGGCGAGGATCGGCAGCGAGGCATTCTTGGAGCCCGAGATGGTGATCGCGCCGTGGATCGGCGTGCCGCCGTGAACGATGAGTTTGTCCATTGAGAGGGTGGGAAAATGTAGGAAAGTCTAGGCGCGCCGTGCCACCGGAAAGCGGGCCACGCCCGAGAGATCCTGGAGTATGCGGACCTCGCCAAGCCCCGCGGCGCGCAGTAGCGATTCGCTTTCCGCAGCTTGGTGGATGCCGATCTCCAAGGCAAGCCATCCCCCCGGAGCCAGCCTGCGGGCGGCCTCCGGGACGAAACGGCGGATCAGGTCCATGCCGTCCGGTCCGCTGAAAAGCGCCAGATCCGGGTCGTGGGCCAGCTCGCGGGCGAGGGTCGGGCGGTCGCGCTCCGGGACGTAGGGGAGATTGGCGACGATCAGGTCGTAGCTCTCCTCGCCGAGGGCGGAGAAAAGGTCGCTTTCGACGAAGCTGGCATTCGTGACTTCCAGTTCCCGCCCGTTTTCACGGCTGAGGACGAGGGCCTCCGGGGAAATGTCGGCCAAAGTGACGCGGGCGGCGGGGATTTCCGCGGCGAGTGTCAGGCCGAGCACACCGCTGCCGCAGCCCATGTCGAGGATCCGCGGGCTGGAGGGAAGGGGGGCGTTCTTGAGGAGCCATTCGGCGAGTTCCTCGGTCTCCGGGCGGGGAATCAGGGCGCGGGCGTCGCACTTGAAATCGCGGCGGTGAAAGAGCACGGAGCCCAGCAGGTGCTGGATCGGGACGCCATCGCCGCGCCGTTTGAGGAGTTCGCGGAGCGGGACGAGATCTTTCTCCTCCATCTCCTGGTCGAAGCGCAGGTAGAGGTCCATGCGGGTGCAGGACAACTGGTGGGCGACGAGCATCTGCATGTTGCGCCGGGCGTCCTCGATGCCCTTTTTGGCGAGATAAGCGGTACCCTTGTCGAGGGTCTCGAGGACGGTGGTCATGCGGGGGAAAGACGAAAGACGGGAAGGGGCAAGACGCAAGGCTGGAGTGGAAAAGGTCTCCTTTGCAGGGCTCCGGTTTTTCCGGTTCTTCCGGTATATATACCTACCGGAAGGACCGGAAAAACTGCCCGGGTAGTCCGGAGATTCCGGAACCCCGTTCCGGACAAACCGGAATCACCGGAATTCGAGCGAGCGGACGAAATCCGCAAAGAAAGCGGCACCCTCCTCCAGAGCCGCGATTTCAATGAACTCGTCGCAAGTGTGCGCCTGCTCGATCGACCCGGGGCCCATGCAGACGGAGGGCAGGCCGGCGTTGGAGAGGTGCGCGGCATCCGAGAACCAGGGCGCGCCCACGGGCAGGCAAGCGGACCGCACTTCCCGGACCCGGGTGATCCACGGATGGCTTGCCGGCATCTCCATGGGCTGGTTTTCGTGCGGGTTCACGATCTCCAGCGGCAGCTTGAGGCGGGCGATTTCCGCGGTGAGCAGCGCGAGCGCACCGCCTGCATCCCGCAGGGCCGGGGTGATGCGGATGTCGATCTCGGCTTCGGCGAGGTCGGGGATGATATTCGGGCGCGAACCGCTGCGCAGGACGCCGACATTGATGGTCGAGCGACCGAGCACCGGGTGCGTGTAGGTGGCGAGCTTCGCGGCCATCTCGCGCTCCAGCACGTCGAGCGCGCGGGCGAGCTTCATCGCTGCATTGTCACCGCGCTCGGGCTGGGAGGAATGGCCGGCCTTGCCGGTGGCGCGCAGGGTGGCCCACAATGAGCCCTTGGTGGTGTAAACGATGTCGAGCGAAGTCGGTTCGCCGACGATCGCGAAGGAATAGTCGTGGCCGTGGTGCTTGGCGAAATCCTTCGACCCCCACTGGCCGGATTCCTCGCCCATGAAGGCCACGAAATCGATGGCGGTGGGGAGGTCCTTGAGAATGGCGGCATTCTCCTTCAGGCCCCAGAGCATCGCGGCCATCGGGCCCTTGGTGTCGGAGGCCCCGCGGCCCCAGAGGCGACCATCGCGGAGCTCCGCGGCGAAGGGATCGATGGTCATGGCCTCCACGCCCACGGTGTCGAGGTGAGGGCCGAGCAGGACCCGCGGGCGGCCATCGCGCGGGGCGAAGCGGGCGATGAGGTTCGGCCTGCCGGGTTTGATTTCCTCCAGCACCACCTCGGCCCCCAGTTCTTCCAGCCAGACCTTCAGCCACTCCGCGATCTCCGCTTCCCCGGTGCGGTCGGTCCCGGCCGGGTTGTCCGGATTCACCGATGGAATGCGGACGAGCTGCTGGAGAAGTTCGATGGGACCGGTCACGCGGGAATGAGAAGATATCGCGCGGCGGGAGCCAATCATGAAGCGCGGAAAGCTGAGCCTCAGGTTAGCGAGGCCAATCTTCAGCGAGCAAAGGGATCTTCGTCCGCATGCTTGGCTCGCTCTTCCTGAATTTTCCGGCTTTCCTCAGCTACCACCTGTAGCTGGGCATCCGCCTGCTCTCGGATCTCGCGCGGCAGATCAAGCTTGGCCGCCAAGGATCGGATGGCCTCAATGCAGACATCCAGGGAATCAGTGACCGCGGGGTCCGCGAAAGGATCGTCCTGACGAACGACTATTCCGCCAATCGCCTGGAGGTAGAGGGAAGTCCGCAAACTCGGGTCCTCAATTCCTGGGATCAAGTCGAGGAAGGGCAGGTTGTAGCCTCGCAGCGAATCGCCGAAGCTTACGCGAAGCCCCAGTACCGCCAGATCTTGACGCCCTTGATCTGAGAGAAGTTCCAAGGTGCGAAGGACGGAGGGCCCATTATCCGTGATGCAAAATCTCTTCACCAATTCAAATTCAGCGCGCAAGCGGGGCGATGACTCGCTCAAGCCGAGTGATGCGGTGGCGGAATCCACATCGGCGAGAATGCCGGTGACATCCAGGGGAATCCGATCGGGAGGAATATTAGCCGCGAACCAGTCGAGCGCGCCCCGGGGATCCTCGGTGAGCCAACGGTTCGTGAGAGGACGCAGGTCTGAGGCGGATAGATTCTCGCCGCTGGCGAGCATCGCTGAGAGATAGTCTCCGCCGGCCCTCTCCCAATCCTGCCCCGGCGGTGCGCCTTTTGCGAAGCCCCGGAGCATGTTGCTGGAACCGGTTGGATGGGTGAGGATTTGATGCCAGGCATCGTTGGGTGATTTCTCCGCATAGATTTCGAAGAGTTGCGGAATGGTGACGCTGGCGTTCACGAGACGATTCATCACCGGATCCGCCGAGTCTGTTAGAAACTCGCGCCATGCCGCGGCGGGATCGAGCCGGGCGTGGCCGACGCGAACATGGTGAAAGTGGTCCGGGAGTTCATCGGTGAAATTTCGGGATGCGTCGTCGGTCTTCCCATCGAGGAGCCCATTGTTCTCCGCAGCCTCAAGCAGCATGGCCCGGGCCGCAGCGGGGTCGCGCGAGCCCCAGACGAGGAAGATCGACTGAGTGTAGCCTTCCAGTTCGTGGACTCCGTCCTCGTAGATCCATTCGGCGAGCGCTTGGATCTGCTTGGTTTCCAACTTCTCGATCTCTGCGATCGCAAAGCGATCCCAATCCTCGGCGCTGTCGATCGCTCTCTGGTAATCGCTCATGCTCCGGTCCCGCATGATCGCCGCCTCTTCCAAGCGTAGGACGATCTTGCGCAGTTCCGGCGCGAGCCTTGCGAAACGTTCCTCATGCAGTTCATCGCCTTCCCGCTCTGTCTTGGCGGGTTTATTAAGCTCTGAAGCGACCGTGCCGCCAACTCCTTGCGCCGCGGAATACCGCTGGCGGGCGACGAAGCCGCAGGCCAGGGCGATCAGAAGCAAGAGAAAGGCAACGCGGGGTTTCATGCCGGTCGCGAGGCTAGGGGAAGATTGGCCGGTCGTCACGCAAAGGCCGCCATGCCCTGTAATTGCAGGACGGGCCGGTCCTCCGCATCGCTGCGGTCGAGATCCACCGCGAGTTGCAACGACCAGTCATTGAGTTCCTCCGGATCGACGAGGATCTGCTCGACCGTCCATAGGCGCGGGGCCTCGTCGTTCATGCGGGAGTGCTTGGTGGCGCGCGCTTCGGGGTCGAGGCGGATGCGCTCGTGGTCGGAGAAATAGCCGTCGAGCAGTTCCCCGATCCGGGCCGCGGTCCATGGCTGGCCCTCGGAGTCGGCGGGTTCGATCTGGGCGAGGATCGCGGCGGTGTTGCCCTCGGCGAAGGCCTTCACGAGGGTGAAGACGGCATTGCGAAGCGACCGCGTGAAGGCCGGGCGGTTCCGGGTGAAGGCGACGTGCTTGCGCTGCTCGATGGGCTTCTCGGCTTCCGGCACGTAGTCGGGGTTGCGGAGCTTTTCCCACTCGTCGAGCAAGCTGGAGTCCACGCTGCGCAGGATGTCACCGAGGTATTCCTCCGCCTCCACGAGTTCCTCGGTCTTGGCCATCGGCGGGACGGTCTGGGAGAGCACCTTGTAAACTTCCGAGAGGTGGCGGAGCAGCACTGCCTCGCTCCGTTCCAGCCCGTAGGTTTTCACGTAGTCCTCGAAGGACTGCCAGTGCTCGAACATCTCGCGGGCGATCGACTTCGGGCGGACGATGGCTTCCTTCATCCAAGGGCGCAGCGCGACGAAATTATTATAGGTATCGTAGATGAAGTCCTTGCCCGGCTTGGGCCACTCGACTTCCTCCAGGCGCGCCATCCGTTCCTCGTATTCCACGCCCTCATTCTTCAATTGGCCGATGAGTTCGCCCTTCAGCATGTCGACCTGGCGGCGGAGCACGACCTCGGGATTTTCCAGGATCGCCTCGACCAACGAGATGACATTGAGCGCGTAGTCCGCTTCCTCGCGGTCCAGCAGCGGGATTGCATCGAGCAGGTAGAGTCCGAGCGCTTGGTTCAGCGAGAAGTCCTCCTGCAGTTCGATATTCAGCGCCACCTTCACCGGGCCGGTGCGCTCGGCGCGCGGGATGATGCGCAGGATATCGCCCTCCACCAGGCCGCGGAAGATCTGGAAGGCGCGCTTCTTGTGGGCCTTCTTTTTCGAGGGCGCTTCGTGGCTATCCCGGATCAGTTTCCGCAGCGCGTCGCAGCCGTCCTCGTGCTCGCGACCGAGCACGTTGAGCAGCATCGAATGCCGCACTTGGAAGCTGGAGACCAGCTTCTCCGGCGGGGCGTCCATCAGGCGGCGGAAGCTCTTCTCGTCCCAATTCACGAAGCCCTTCTCCGGCGGCTTGCGTTTCACGAAGCTCTTCTTACCGGAGGACGAAGCCTTCTTTTCCAGACGCAGGTTCTCGACCACGTGCTCGGGTGCCTGGCAGACGACGTAGCCGATGTGGTCGAAGCCGCGCCGCCCCGCGCGTCCGCAGATCTGCTTGAAATCGCGGACCGTGAGGGTCTTGGTACTGCTCCCGTCGTACTTGAAAAGCTGGGTGAAGAGGACCGTGCGGATCGGCACGTTCACGCCCACCCCCAGGGTATCCGTGCCGCAGATCACCTTCAGCAAGCCGCGCTGGGCCAGCTTCTCCACCAGGATACGGTACTTCGGCAGCAGGCCGGCGTGGTGGATGCCGATGCCGTGGCGTAGCAGCTTCGAGACTTCCTTGCCGTAGGGGCTGCGGAAATTCGCATCGTGCAGGGCCTCGGCGATGCGCTGCTTCTCGTCCTTCGTGCAGAAGTTCAAGCTCATCAGGTTCTGTGCCGTCTGCGCGCAGGCGAGCTGGGTGAAGTGCACCAGATAGATCGGCGCGCGGTTCTGCTCCACCAGCTCCGTGATCTTCTCTTCCAGCGATATTTCGCTGTATTCGAATTCCAGCGGCACCGGACGCTGGTCGGATTTCACCAGGGCGGTCGGCACTCCGGTCAGCTTGGTGAGCGTTTCCTCGAAGAAGGACGTCTCACCCAAGGTCGCGGACATCAGCAGGAAGCGCGCTTGCGGCAGCGTCAGCAGCGGCACCTGCCAGGCGAAACCGCGCGAGGCATCCGAGTAATAGTGGAACTCGTCCATGATGACGTCGTCCACCTGCGCCAGCGCGCCCTCGCGCAGCGCCAGATTGGCCAGGATCTCCGCGGTGCAGCAGATCACCGGGGCACCGGGGTTCACCGTGGCATCGCCGGTGATCATGCCCACTTTGTCCGGCCCGAAGACGTGGCAGAGCGAGAGGAACTTCTCATTGGCCAGCGCCTTGATCGGGACGGTATAGTAGGAACGGCGGTTCTGGCAGATCGCCTTGAAGTGCATCGCCAGCGCCACCAGCGATTTCCCCGAGCCGGTCGGGGTGTTCAGGATGACGTTGTTCCCTGCGAAGAGTTCGAGAATCGCCTGTTCCTGATGGTCGTACGGCTCGACGCCGGTCTCGATCAGATAGTCGAGGAAAACACTCAGGATCTCGTCATTCGAGGTGGGATTGGCGAGCTTGGCGGGATCGAGCAAAATCATCGGCGGGAGGACGATGGGGGGCGCTTGGCGAAAAGGGAAGCGCGTCGCGAGCGAAGCATGCGGTATGGGCGATCCCCGTAGGTCCACGCATGGCCCTAACATCACAATTCCCGGATTGCCCGGATGGCGCGGTTGATGCTTTGGTCCCCTGTGTTTTCCCGCGCCGCCGTACTTGCCCTCGCATGTCTCGGCCTTTTTGTCCCCGCATCCTTGGCGGACGAGGTAGTGCGGATCATGGCGGCGAATATCACCAGTGGCAATAACCAGTCCTACGATCCAGGCCACGGCAACCGGATCTTCCGAGGCCTCGATCCCGACATCGCGCTGGTTCAGGAAATGAATGTCACCCTCAACGGGTCGAAAAACTCCTCCACCACCTACCGGAGCTGGGTCGATGGCAATTTCGGCAGTTCCTTCCACTATCATGTCGAAATCGGGAAGAGCATTCCGAACGGCATCGTCAGCCGCTACCCCTTCCTGGCCGCCGGGGTATGGCAAGACGACGAGATGCCGGACCGCGAATTCGTCTGGGCGCGCATCGATCTTCCCGGCGACATGAACCTCCTCGCGATCAGCGTGCACTTGAGTTCCGGGGGCGGATCGGGCACTCGCAATACGCAGGCGGGAGCCCTCCGTGCCCTGATCCAAGCCAACAAGCAGGTCACCGACCACGTTGTGATCGGCGGTGATTTCAATACCGACACTCGCACCGAGAGTTGCCTGAGCACGCTCTCGACCGTGGTCGTGACCGCCAGTCCCTGGCCCGTCGATCAGAGGGGAGACGGGGACACCAATGCCGCCCGCGCGAAGCCCTACGATTGGGTTGCCCCGGGTTCCTCGCTCGCAGCCCTCTCGACCCCCTTGGTGGTCGGCTCGAATAGCTTCACCAACGGGCTCGTCTTCGACAGCCGCGACTACGAGCCGCTGTCCGCCGTTTTTCCCGTGGAATTGCCCGACAGCGGGGTCACCGGCATGCAGCACATGGCGGTGATGCGCGCCTTTCTGATCCCGACCAACGAACCGCCGGTCGTCGCGCAGGGAACTTCGATTGCGGTCACGCTCTCAAGGAACAACACGCCCACCGCTTTTAGCCGGAGCCTCAACGCGACCGATGTGGACGGAGATCCCCTGACTTGGTTGATCATGACCGCGGCGGCCCACGGCACGGCGGGAATTGCCGCTCCCGCGACGGGCGGGACGGTCAATTTGAGCTATCAGCCGGTCTCGAACTACACCGGCACGGATTCCTTCGTGGTGCGCGTCGCCGACGGTCAGGGCGGCGCCGACACGATCACGGTGAATCTCACCATCCAAGAGCCTCCTAACAACGCGCCGGTCATCACAGAGGGCACGAGCGTGGCGGTGGCGTTTTCCAAGAACAACAAGCCGACCGCCTTCAGCCAGAGCCTGAGCGCGACGGATGCGAATGGCGACTCACTGAGCTGGTCGATCTCCTCTGCTGCGGCGCACGGGACGGCAGGGATCGTGGCGCCGGCAGCGGGCGGGAGCGTCGCGCTGAGCTACTCGCCGGCGGCAGGCTATACCGGGCCGGATGCCTTCACGGTGCAGGTCGCGGACGCTCGCGGCGGCTTTGATACGATTACCGTGAACCTCACGGTGGAGCCGGTGGCGGCGATCGACGGGTGGACTTACGAGCACTTCAGTGGCTCCGGCCCGCTAACCGCGGCCAATGAGGAGACCCTGTGGGGCGACAACGCGGATCCCGACAGCGACGGCTACACGAACCTGGAGGAATTCGCCCACGGCTTGGATCCGCTGGCGATCGATGCCGCGCCGAACTTGATGAGCGTGGCGGTGGTGGGGGATGGGGACGGACCGGGAATCGTGCTGACTTACAAGATCCGCGTGGATGACCTGGGCCAGCCGGCCTTGAGCTATGCGGTGCAAGCGGGTAACGCGGGGATGTCAGCTTGGAGCGACCTGCAGGAAGCCGATTTCGACGTCATTGGCGATACCGATCTTGGTGAGGCCTTCGTGGCTCGAAGTATCCAGGTGAAAGCGCCGGAGGGGCACGCCGCGCAGTACTTCCGGCTGGTGTTCACGCGACCGGTGCCGGGCCCGTGATCCCATCGCGGCCCGGTATCCGGGCTTACCATTCTTCGCTATCTCCCGGCTTCGCGGCGGTCGGTGGGGGAACCTGTGCCGCGGCCGGAGCCGTGGCGGGGCGATCTCGACCGCGCAAGAGACCCGGCTTCCAAAGCCGCAATACCGCGATCACCAGCAGGGAGATAAGCGCTCCACAGACTTGCCCGCTTCTGATCCACAAACTCACATCCGGCGTCCGCCCGACCGTGGCGGTGGATAGATCCTGCAACTCGATGTGCGGATTGGGGCCCCGGAAGGGTTCACCCGGTGGATCGTAGTAGCCGATCTGGCGGGAGAGGTTTTTGAGAGTGGCCAGCCGTCGTGAGAAATCCTCATTGGCAGCGAGGGCCGCCATTTTTGGATCGTCATCGGGCGCTCGCAAGATCCGGCCGACTCCATCGGAAAATCCGGCTTCCCGAGCTTGGTCTCCAATGAGGTACTCGAGTTTTGCGATGTCGGCCATGGTTCGGGTCTCGGCGTCCGTGAAGGGAGCGAGGTGCCCCGATTTTGAGGCCATCTCCCGCTCCCGCCGGGGAGTGTCGATACCGAAGGCAATGGTCCGCGCGATCACCCGGGCATCCAGCGGATCAAGAAGGCGGACTTCGACTTCCAAGCCGCGGTCGGTGTCGCGCAAGGTCGTGCCTTTGACGATTGTCTCAATCGCATCTTCAAAGCTTATGTTCCAGCGATGGTCCAAGTCGTTCTGGCGGACCGTCATCGCCGCCCGCAAGCGGGTGATCTTCCGGTCGTAGCCGGATGATCCGGGCTCCTTCAGCCAGGCCCGCATCGTATAGACGCGCGGCAAATTCCAAGTGATCGCCGCGCTGACGATCGTTCCCAAGATAATGCCTCCCAAGAGGATGAAGACCAATCGCCTTGTGGATACCGGATTCTGAGGGGAGGGATCGGCCATCGGGTGCAGGTAATCAGCGGCGATCCGCGGGATCAATTTCCAATGCGGCTGCTGCCGCAGTAGACTCCGCAGGAAGATCTTTCCGGCTGGAGGACGAGGTAAGCGGGCGATCCGACTGAGCAGCGGGGCGGTGGCGGGGCCGGCGCGTTTCTTCAGGTTGCAGCTGGTGCGTTGAGGGGTAAGCGGAATCGTAGCGTGACTGCGGGCCATCCCCAGCCGGACCTTTCGGAGAAAGGTCCCTGCCTTTGAACATCACTCCCGGTCCGCCACGAACAAGGTATGGGTGAACTTCTTCGCTTGCGGATAGGCCTTCGCGCCGACGCTTTCCACCTGCTTGAAGACGCGGCCGAGCGCCTCGGCGAAGTGCTTGTCGCGGTTCGCCGACCAGTAGACGACGCGGCCCTGCGGCTGCAGCGCGGCCTTTACCCGCTGCAGGCCGCCGCGGTTGTAGAGGCGGGCATTGCCCTTCTGCACCAAGGGATCGGGGCTGTTGTCCACGTCCAGCAGGATCGCATGGTAGCGCTGCTTGCCGTCTAACAGCTCATGGACGTCGCGGCGGTGGATCTCCACCCGCGGGTCGTCGAGCAGAAGGCCGTTGACGGCCTGGAGGTGCTCGCGGTTCCAGTCGATGATTTCCTGAAGAAGCTCCGCGACATCGATGATGGCGTCCGCCGGGCAGAGTTCCAGCACCCGTCGCAGCGTGAAGCCGAAGCCGAGGCCGCCGATGAGGATGCGCGGTTTGGCCGCGGGCATATCGCTGCACGCGAGCTCGGCCATCGTCTGCTCGGAGGCACTGGCGGTGGTGCTCATGAGCTGCACGCCGCCGATTTTCAGGTAGTGCTGGCCATCGTGCTCCTGCAGGACCAGGAGCGCGCCATCCGGCGTGTGGCAGGAGGCGAGCGTGCGGGTGATCTTCATCCGCGGGCGGTATGGCGGGTCGCGCGGCGGGTGTCGAATGAAAGCCGGTCTGGAACGAAAGCAAAAGGCGAACATCGAACATCGAACATCGAACGTCCAACATCGAACGTCGAAAGGAAAAGGCATCGATCCGCCGTCTCCCGGGCTTCGCCGCGAGCCTCTTCCTTTCTTCCACTTCGACGTTCGATGTTGGACGTTCGATGTTCGATGTTTGCTTCGGCCTTCGCGGTCGAAGCCGTGCATCTGCCCGACCCCTCCCTCCCAAAAATCCTCCGAATTCTTGTCCGGTTCCCCCGCGGGCCTCCGAATGATAGTTGTAAGCCGCCATGAACGACCACGATCTCATCCGCGATTTCACCGCCACCCGCTCGGAGCAGGCGTTCCGGCGGCTGGTGGACCGGCACTGCGATCTCGTCTACAGCGTGGCCAGCCGTGTGACGCGGGACGCCGATCTGGCCCGCGATGTTTCCCAGCAGGTCTTCTGCAAGCTGGCTGCCAAGCCGGCGACGGTCCCGGCCAGCGTGCCGCTCGCCGCCTGGCTGCACCGCACCACGCGTTCCTGTGCCGTCGATCTGGTGCGCAGCGAGCAAGCCCGCCGCAAGCGCGAAGAAGCCCACTTCACCTCACCCGCGATGACTCCCGACCCGCCGCCCGATTGGTCCCGCCTCGAACCCGTGATCGATTCGCTGATCGACGAACTTCCCGAGCTCGAGCGCCGCGCCGTGGTCCTGCGCTTCTACGAGAAGAAGTCCCACGGGGCTATCGGCAACGCGCTCGGCCTTTCGGAAGAAGCGGCCCGCAAGCGCCTCGACCGTGCCATGGAGAAGCTCCGCGGCCTGCTGGCGAAGCGGGGGATTGTCACCACCGCCGCCGCGCTCGCCACCATCCTGCCCGCCCACGCCACCGTGCCTGCACCGGCCGGGCTCTCCGCCTCCCTTTCCTCAACCGCCCTTTCCACCGCGGCGATCACCGCCGCCCAAACCACCAGCATCATCGCCATCATCATGAGCCACAAAGCCATTGTAGCCGGAGCCGCGCTGCTCCTTCTTGCGGGAGTTACCGCCGTCGCCGTCCCGAGATTGACCCGGGACAACGATCCGCCACCTCCCTCTGCCGCCGGCCCGGGCCTGGCTGCCACCAGCGGCGACGCGGCGGAAGGGGACGTCGAAAGCAATCGCGGGAAGTCCAAGGGCGGTGCCGCCACCGCACGGCTGGCGAAGAAGTACGGGGATTCCCGTGCCAAGCTGTCCGCCCACCTTTCCAACGAGCTCATCGGACTCGGGGAGGATGCCCTGTCGGTCATGGACCTGATCCATGGCCTGAACTTGGGCGAAGAGATGGCAGAAGAGCCGTCCGAGATTTTCGGCGAGGCGGCGGAGGCCATGGCGCTGACCGAGGAGCAGCAGAAGAAGATCAAGGTCTTCCATGCGGAGTCGTTCAAGCGCGAGAGCGAGGAAGCCCGCGAGCAACTCGTGGTCATGAAAAAGGAGCCCGCCAAGCTCATGGAACTTCTGCTGGTGCGCGATTCCCTGAAGCGAGGCGAGACCAGTCAAGCTGACTACGATGCCATCAGCGCCGACCTCGGGCTGCCCGACGAAGATATCTTCCTCGATATGGCCAGCGAGTCGGAAGGGGATTCCTTGGACGACAAGATCTTCCTCGAGCAGGTTCTGAGCGTGCTCGATGCCGGGCAGGCGAAAGTGCTGCAAGACAGCCTGGCTGCCCGCAGCGGCGCGGCGGAGCCTGAAACCAAGGGGAAGATCGGCACGCTGGAAGAATTCGAGCAGCAGATCAGCAGCGCCCGCAAGATGGTGGGCGGCGCACTTCAAATGATGGAGGGCATGACCGGAAGCGGCCTGATGCCCGGGAAGAACAAGAAGTGAGCTGGAATTCGAGCCGAAGCGGGATGGCGGGGGCCGTCCCGCTTTTTTTTGCTCTCCGTCAGGTTTGCCAATGGATCACGACACGTCTGCTCAAGAGGGCGGCGCAGCCGCTTTGGAGTGCGGCGAGCATCGCCGCTTTCGGAGCGAGGGTTGAAGAAGGGTCGCCGCGATAGATCCCGGAGGAAGTTCGAAGGACCGGGTGCAGAAGCAAGGGGCACCTGGTGAGGCGAGGCAACCCAGCCGCATCGTTGAACGATAGGGTAGGGGCAAATCTCCCTAGAACTTGCATGGCGCTCCGGTCCGCCACCGCGCCCGGAAAGCGGCGATACCCGCCGCACTCCAAAGCGGCTGCGCCGCAATTGGGGGGCATCGATCGGCATTGGGAGCTTCCTCGAAGGGGCATCAGCAATCCTGACGGAGAGCCCTTTTTAGCCCCATCCTCTCAATCGAGGAACACCGCCGCGATCGAGCCCACCACACAGGCGATGGTGAATCCGTTGTTAACCTTCTCCCACTTCGAGTCGTCCAGCGGTTCCGTGGTGCCGGTCATCGGCACCCGGGCCGGACCGCGGCCGGGAGCGGAGTAAAACTTCTTCGCCTTCGCCGCCTCGTTCTCCTGGTGGAGGTGCTTGCCGCCCGCGCGCCACCACTCGGTCAGCCGGCGCAGTTCGCTGCCTTCCAGCCAGACGCCGTGGGTGCCGCAGCGGTCCAGGATCACGCCGCTCTGGCCGCCGAAGTTCAGGTGGCTCATCCGCTCCGCGCACATCGGGCATTTGCGGTAGACCACCTCATGGGTGTAGCCGAAGTCCTTGGCGATCTGTTGGAGTTGCACGGGATCGATCCAGACCAGGGGATTGGTCTGCGCGTCGAGCAAGGCTTCAAGCTCGCCGGGATTGAAGAAGGCGCCGAAGCAGGTGGCGCAGCGTTCGATCCGGATCTTCGGCTCGGTCTCGAATTCGACCACTGCCAGCGGTGTCGTGCACTCGGGGCAGGGGAGGGCGGCATCCGTGCCCAGATCGCGGAAATGGATCTGGCGCAGGTTCACATCCTGCCGCACCCCGCAGAAGGGGCAGAAGGTCATCGCTCCTTCCAGGCGTCCGCCGCAGCTGTTGCACTTCACGCGGTCTTTCTCCCTGCACGGTTGCTTTTGGTCAATTCCACTGCTGCGGCGTGTTTCGACCCGTGACGGGCGGGCGCCCTACCTTTGAGAACCCCGGGCTTGCTTTCCCCGCCCGGCCCGCGAGCCTTGCCGGGACATGGCCGATACCCGCGCACCTGCCCCGCGCCTGCGTTCGCTCGATGCCCTGCGCGGCTTCGACATGCTCTGGATCGTCGGCCTGGCGGCCCTGTTCCGCCAGCTTGCCAAGGTCACGGAGATTTCCTGGCTGGATGCCGTATCGGCCCAGCTCACCCATGTCGATTGGGAGGGCCTGCGCGCGTATGACCTGGTCTTCCCGCTCTTCATGTTCCTCGCCGGGATGTCGGTCCCGTACTCTCTCAGGCCGAAGCTGGAGCGCGGGATTTCCCGGGCCGGCCTTCTCGCCGGCGTCTGGAAACGGGCGGCCGTCCTGGTGCTGTTAGGCATCGTTTACAACGACGGCCTGCAATTTGAATTCGCGGACCAGCGCTACGCCAGCGTGCTCGGCCAGATCGGCATCGCCTACGGCATCGCGGCCAGCATCTTCGTTCTCACGAAGACCTGGAAGGGTCGTGTTGCCGGCTGCGCTGTCATCCTTTTTGGTATCGCGGGCCTGCAATTGCTCTTCCCGGTGCCGGGGCACGGCGCGGGCGTGCTGACGCCGGAGGGGATCGTCAATGGCTGGATCGACCGGGCCCTGCTGCCGGGGAAATTGTATGGCGGTAGCTTCGATCCGGAGGGCTGGCTCTGCGCTGTCTCCGCCGCCGCGCTGACCTTGGGCGGGGTGATCGCCGGTGACTACGTGCGCGGCTGGGGCGGGCCGTCCTACACTGCCGCGAGCCGCATGCTGATCGCGGGCACGGGTTTGCTCTTCGCGGGCTGGCTGTGCTGGCAGTTCGGTTATCCGCCGATCAAGGCTGCCTGGAACAGCACTTTCAATCTTCTCGCGGGCGGCATCTGCACCTGGCTCTTCGTGGTTTTTTACCTGCTGATCGAGTTCAAGCCGGACACCAGGTGGAGCTTCCCCTTCGAGGTCGTCGGCATGAATCCGCTGACGATCTACTTGGGCGCGCGCATCATTTCCTTTCCGGAGGTTTCCGCCTTCTTCTTCGGCGGGGTGGCCGGGCGCTGCGGGGACTGGGGCGTGGTGGTGCTGGCTGCAGGCGTCCTGCTGATCGAGTGGCTGATCCTCTGGTATCTCTGGCGGAAGAAGACCTTCCTGCGGGTCTAAGTTCCGGAGACTCCACCCCGGCGCTCCACTTCGGCTACATAAGGCGGCTTCCATTGAACCCAGTCCAAGAGGGTCTTGCCGGTCTCATCCACTGCATTGATGTCCCGGCCGAGGCCAAGCAGGAAATCCACGATACCCCAATGGCCGTTCATGGCGGCGAAACGCATCACCTTGCCTTCCGGCAGCTGGGCCGCGATGCATTCCCTGACCAATCGGAGATTTCCCTGTCGCGCCGCTTGCTGGCAGAGGGTGTCCCTTTCCTCGTTGAAGCCCTGCCAGATCTTCATTTCCTCCAGCGATGCGCTCTGGCAGAGGATCTCGAAGGGTGATTCCGAGGGCTCGAATTCAATCCCTGCCACAAAGTCCGTCAGCGAGCGGGCGACCTTCACGAGCGGACCGCCCTCGTGGTCCCAGAAGTAGATCGAGTTGCACTTGATCCCCATGACCAGATAGTTGCCACCTCCGTCGTAGGCCACGGGAAGGTGCTTCCGATAGTCCAAGCGATCCGAAAGCGCCTGGGCGACCGAGGCCAAGTCCTCGACATGATCTGTCTCCACCCGGCAAAACCCGCGGATCTCAAGTTCCATTTCCTTGAAGCGGAACGTCGCATTGACCTTATAGCTGAACTCTCCGCCGTTGGTGGCTAGCAGGAGAGACCTCAGCTCGCCGGGGAGCTTCACCGCGAGTTCCTTCTCCACTCCATCGAGAGCCGCGGCATCGAGAGCCGACCCGCTGTCTTCGATGTGTTCCGCGGGTTTCACTTCACCATTCCATCGGCTAACCCCACCACCCGCAAGTCCGGTCCTGCTCGGCGCAGCAGACCTCCACTTCGAAGGTCGCTCGGACCGCGGCGCTGGCTTTCACCGGGCAATTGCAATCGCGGCTGAGGTGCCCGAGGACGACGCGGCGCAGGCCGGCGGGGACGAGTTCGGCGACAAGTGCGGCGGTCTGGGCATTTGAAAGGTGACCGTGGCGCGAGGAGATCCGCTGCTTGGTGGGCCAAGGCCGCTTCATGTCCGCTTCCAGCAGGGTGTCGTCGTAGTTCGCCTCCACGAAGAGGGCGTGGACGCCGCGGAGACGGTCGAGGATGAGCTTGGTCACGTGGCCGGTATCGCTGAGCAGGCCCATGGCTTTCTCCTCGTGCCGGAAGACGAAGCCGACCGGCTCGACCGCATCGTGAGGCACGGCGAAGGATTGCACCGCGAGGCCGTTCAACTGGAAGCCCGCGCCGGATTCGAAGATTTTCCACGAGGTCGCCTCCACGCCGCCCTCGCGGACGAGGCGCGAGGTCGAGGGGGTCGCGTAAACGGGCACGGCGAGTTGCTTCATGAGCACGCGCAGGCCTCGGACGTGATCGCCATGCTCGTGGGTGAGCAGGACCGCGGTGAGGGTGGCGGGATCGATCCCGCTGGCGCGCATGCGGTCCACGAGTTGCTTCGCGGAGAGGCCGGCATCGACCAGCAAGCGGATGCCGCCGGCCTCGACGACCGCTGCATTTCCCCCACTTCCGCTACCGAGCACGATGAACCGCACCGGGGGAAAATGAAGTGCCAAGTAAGAAGTGCCAAGTGCCAAGGGACGAAAGTTCCAAGTAAGAAGGGCCAAGTGTCAAAATAGCCGCAGAATTCCGGCAGGATACAAGTGCAAGGGCTATTCCTTGGAACTTGGTCCTTCTTACTTGGAACTTCAGCCCTCCGGGCTGCCTTGGCACTTGGCACTTCTTACTTGGCACTTCACTGTCCGGCTGCGTGAGACACATCCGGCTGATCCACAAGCTCCGCACGCTTCTGGCGCTGCTGGTGTTCGCGGCGCTGCTGGCGGCGGGCGGCGGCCTGTGGTGGGCGAACCGGACCGGCCTGCCGGAGTCGTGGCGCGGGGAGATCGAGAAGGCGCTGGCGGCGCAGGGGCTGCACGCGGATATCGGCCAGCTCCGTTACTGGCCCTTGCAGGGGATCGAGGCGGACGAGGTGAAGGTCTACTCGGATGCGACCCACTCGCGGGTCATCGCCCGGGCCAGCGAGGTGATCGTGGATGTGGACCGGACCAAGCTGGCGCGCGGCAAGGTGCGGGTGGAGCGCCTGGATTTGAAGGGCGGCTCGCTCACCCTGCCAGTCGATCCCGACGATCCGGATTCCAAGATGCTGGAGGTGAAAAATGCCGCGGGACGGGTGCTGATGCCCGGCGGGCGGCGGCTGGAAATTCTGGGCGCGCGCGGCGAGGTCAGCGGGATCCGCTTGGAATTCGAGGCGCTGCTGCTCGGCTACCGGCAGCGGCTTTCCGACAAGCCGGAAGACAAGGACGCGGAACTCCAGCGGCGGCGCCTGCTCTCCCGGGTGATCGGCCTGCTCGAACCGTGGCGCTTCGAGGAAGGCAAGCCGCCGCTGATCCGGATGCGGGTGGAGGGCGATCTCGATGATCCGAAGTCGGTGCGGGCCGATGTCTTCCTCAAGAGCGGGGCGCTGGAGCGCGGCGGGATCCGGATCAGCCGGGTCGAGGCACGGGGCGAAGTCCGCGGCCGGCTGCTGGTGCTGGATTCGCTCGATCTGGACGACGACGGCGGCAGCTTGAAGGGCCGGATGGAGTATGATCTATCCAGCCGCTCGGGGCGTTTCGAGATGCATTCGAACCTGGACCTGCCCCCGATCCTGCGGGAATTCGATGCTGGCGGGCTGCTGAGCGAGGTCGGTTTCCAATCGCGCCCGGAATTGACCGCGCGCGGGAAACTCGAGTGGCCGGAGGACAAGCCGCCCAGCTTCCACATCATGGGCCACCTCGCCGCGAACAACGTGAACTTCGCCAAGCACACGGCGGCGCGCTTGGAGAGCGATGTCTCCTTCGACGGCAAGAACCTCTTCCTCGACAACCTCGTGGCGACCCGTCCCGACGGTCAGGTGAAGGCCCGGGTGCTGGTGAAGGACGACGAAGTCCGCTACTCGGCATCCACCAATCTCCGCGCCACCGTGTGGCGGGACTTCTTCGACAAGGTGCCGCTGGGCAAGGTGCTGCATGACTTCAGCGAGACCGACGGCACCACGGTGGACGGCAGTGTGGAAGGCCGCGCCAGCCGCAGCGATCCGCATGACTGGGATTGCGGGGGCACCGTCACGGCGACCCACATGGCCTACAAAGGCACTCCCTTCAACCGTGCCCAGGTGACGATGAAGCTCGACCACGAGTTCCTGGATTTCACCGACGGCACGGTCGAGTTCGACTACTCCGGCTATGCGATGCGCAAGGCCCACGGCGGGCCGCAGACCGGCAAGGCCAAGGTCGCCCGCGTCCGTTACAACCGCGCTCCTTCCACCCTGACGCTGGAGGGGATCGAGGGCAGCTTCTGGCCGGCTCCGGTCCTGCGGATGTTCCTGCCGGAAGTGGCGGATCACTTGGAACAGTACGGCTTTCACAACACTCCGGCACTGCGCGGCAGCGGGACGATCGGCCTGCAGCAGGCCCCGGAGAAGACCGACTTCAAGATCCACGGCACCACGCCCGGGAAGGTCAGCTACCATTTCGCCGGGACCGACTTGTTGCTGGCGGGCTTGGAAACCGACGTGCGGGTCAAGCCGGGCCGCACCGAGGTGCGGGACTTGTCCTTCGATCTCTTCGACGGGCCGGTGCGGTCGAACATCGATGTCGTCACCAGCGGCGTGAGGAAGGTGACCGGGGAGATCGATTGGACCCGTCTCAGTCTTGGCGAGTTGTCCACGGCCTGCGGCTTCGAAAAGCAGGCGAAGGGCTTCGTGACGGGGCGGATGGACTTCGTGCACCATGGCGGCGGCGAGACGGCGGGCCTGAATGGCGAGGGCCACATTGCGCTGGAGGAGGGCGAGCTGTTCTCCGTGCCGATCTTCGGCCCGCTATCGCCGCTGCTCAGCGCCGTGGTCGACCGCAAGGCCGGCTTCCAGCAGGCCACGGCGGCCTTCTGCACCTTCAAGGTGGTGGAGGGGGTGCTGCGGACCCGGGACTTCTACACCGACACCTCCTCGCTGGTCTTCACCGGTGATGGCAGCGCGGACCTCAACCGCAAGTGGCTGGACATGACAATCCGGATGAACGCGCGCGGCTTGCTCGGGATCATCACGCTGCCGCTCAAGCCGGTGGTGGACGGGCTGTTCCAGTTCCGCGGCACCGGGCCGCTGAAGGAGCCGAAGTGGGACAACGTGATGTTCACCTCCCCGCCGGAGGAAGAGATCAAGCGCCTGACCGCCCCCCCGAAGGCGACGCGGACCGGACCGGCAAACCGGCGCTGAGGCCGGACTACCCTCTGGATCTGCGCCTGCGGAACAGTGCGATGCCGCAACCCGACATCGCCAGAAAGACGGAGGAAGCTTCGGGAACCGTGTAGGTGATGCTCAAGGTGCCTGAGACCCACAGCCCGTCGGGATTTACCCCCGGATCGTCGGAAGCTTCGCGGAAGGTCAGGAGGAGGATGCCATCCGAGCCCAGGTAAAAATCGAGATCGGAAGTGGTGAGATCGAATCCCCCGCTGTATGGCACATTGAGACCGGGTGCGTCTGTCCCCCAGCCGGGGCTGATATAGGCTCCCGTGGTGTAAGTGCTTTCGGAGCAGTCCACCATGAACTCGCTGAGCCAGCTGGTGCCGTAGGCGGACAATACGACATCGAAATCGATGCCGGTGATATAGGCCCCCGGTGCGATGTATTGCTGCAGGGTGACATTCAAGGGATCGGCAAAGCCTCCCACGCTGTTGATTCCTCCGACATCGATCACCATCACGCTCGCATCGGCGAGGGGAGCGGAGCTCATCAAAGTTCCAATGGCCAGAAGAAGCGCGGGTCGCGTTGCGACTGCAGTCACTATGCTCATGAGTTGGTTTTTGGGGGTTAGGGGGAGAAGCATTCGGGGACACCGCCGCGAAAGCGCGCTCGCGGATAAACTCCTTCCAACGATCTCTCCCGACCTGGAAGCAGAAATCGACAATCGACAATATCGTTCGACAATCTGCACGCCTTCGACCGATGAAGGCGCGTTCGCCCGTGGTTTTGAGACGATTAGATCCTCCCTTGCGCGCGGAGGGGAGACGTGCCAGCTTCCGGGGCAGGGGCGACAAGCGTCTCCGAGCATCATCCAACCATCCCCAAAGTCATGTCTGACAATTTCGCCAACGCCGGCTCGCTGGACCCGGAAGCCGGTTTCTCAAATGGTCCATCCGTAGGTCAGGCGGCCAGTGATCTCCGCGCCGCCGCAGGAGAAAAGGCCAAGGAACTCGGTGATCAGGCCAAGGCCCTGAAGGACAAGGCCACCGAATCCGTCCAGCATTTCAAGGAAGTGGCGACCGAGAAGGCCAGCCATCTGAAGGAAGTGGCCAGCGAGAAGGCCTTGGCCTTCAAGAGCGCCGCGACCGAGCGTGCCGAGCAGCTCAAGCACGCCGCAAGCGAGCGCGCGCAGCAATTCCGCAGCGCGGCCGACGACCAGTGGCGCGAAACCCGTGACAAGGCCAAGGAAATCCACATCACCACGGAAGACTACATCCGCCAGCACCCGACCCGCTGCGTGGTCGGTGCCTTGGGAATCGGCTTCGTGATCGGCCTCCTCGCCCGCCGCTAAGGATCAAGATCCGGGAATGCCCGTGCAACGCGCCCCACGGGGCGCGTTCACGGGTCTTTTGACACCATGAGCGAGAGTCCTGAAGCGGAAACGCCGGTCCCCCCAAATTGGCGGGAATCCGCGCTCGAATTCGTCGCCGCGCGGCTGGAATTAGCGTCGCTGGAAGCGAAGGAAGCCGGGAAATACGCGGCCCTGAGGGCGGCGCTGGTCCTCGTGATCGGGTTCTGCGCGGTCGTCGCTTGGCTGGCCATCGTCGCCGGCTTGGTCGGCTGGATCGCCTCGAACGGGGTCGCATGGTACTTCATCGCCCTCGGCGCGGCGTTTTTGCACCTCTTGGTGGCCGGAATCGCCGTGGCGATCCTGCGCCGTCCGGTGCCGCCCGCCTTCCCCCATACCAAAGCTGAACTTTCCAAAGACCGCGAATGGCTACTGAAGAAAAACCAGATCTCGAAACGCTGATCGCCCGGATTGCCGCCTCGCGGATCGCGGTGGCCGCGGACTTGACCAGCCTGCGTCACCGCATGGACTTCCGCACGCGGGTGAAGGACTCGATTCTGGCCAAGCCGGTGGCATGGCTCGGCGGTTCGCTGGGCGCGGGTTTCCTGGTCAGCGCGCTGTTCAAACGGCGGCGGCGGGCCAAGTCGACCGAAGCGGCAAAAGTGAAAGGCGGGCTCTGGGGGATGCTCCTGGGAGGTGCCTTCACGCTGGCCCGCCCCGCGCTGCAATCGTGGGCCTTGCGCGAGTTCCAGACCCGTTTCGCACAGCCTAGGTATTCACAGGATAAACACCCTTGAAAGGAAGTCGCATTTCCCCCTTCCCAAGTCCGAATCTTCCGCACTAAAGCACCTCTACATGTCCGAGCACCGAGTCCTCGACCACGTTCGACGAATACCTGAAACTCGGTCGCGAGTATCAGGTTTCCGACGTCCATCTGCCGACCGCTTTCCCGCCGGCTTGGCGTCGCTATGGCCAACTCCTGCCGATCTGGAATGATCATCCGCCGCTCACGGCCGAGGATACGGAGCGCCTCACCAAATCCTTTCTCGGGCAACGTGAATGGGACCGCTTGCAGGAGCGTGGCGACGTCGACTTCGCTTACTACAATCGCGAAGGCCGCTTCCGGGCTTCGGTGGTGAGGCAGCGTCTCGGCTACGACATCGTTTTCCGGATCATCAATTCCGAGATCAGGACCATGGAGGAGATCGGTCTGCCGGTGGATCACCTGGTTCCGCTGACCCGCTACCACAACGGCCTGATCCTGGTGACGGGTGCGGTGGGTTCCGGGAAGTCGACAACCCTCGCTGCGCTGATCGACTTCATCAACGGGGACCGCGAGGACCACATCCTGACCTTGGAAGACCCGATCGAATTCGTCTTCGAATCGAAGGGCTGCCAGGTTAACCAGCGCGAGGTTCACACCCACACCGATTCCTTCGCCAAGGCCCTGCGCGGTGCCCTGCGGGAAGATCCGGACGTGATCATGGTCGGTGAAATGCGCGACTTGGAAACCATCTCGCTGGCGCTAACGGCTGCGGAAACGGGCCACTTGGTGCTCGGTACCCTGCACACCGGCAATGCCCCGCGGACCCTGGACCGGGTGCTCGACGTGTTCCCCACGGACCAGCGCGAGCAGATCCGCATCATGGTCTCCGAATCGTTGCGCGGCGTGCTTTCGCAGCAACTCGTGCCGCGTGCGGATGGCAATGGCCGGATTCTCGCTCTCGAGCTGCTGGTCAACAACGCCGCGGTCTCCGCGACCATCCGCGAGGGCAAGACCTTCATGCTCCCGGGCATCATGCAGACCGGCAAGAACATCGGCATGATCACCATGGACGAGTCCCTGCGCAGGCTCTACGTCAAGGGGCTCATCACGCAGGAAGAGACCCTCTTCCGCTGCGAGGACAAGATCCAGATGCGCAGCTTCTTCCAATCCTGATTTCCAGCGACCTATTGCCATGGCCCGCATCGATTCCCTTTTCCAATACCTCGTCGCCAACCGCGGCTCGGACCTCCACCTCTCGGAAGGTCAGCCGCCGAAAGTCCGCAAACACGGCTCGGTGGTCGCAATTCCCGACATGCCGATCTTGGAAGGTGAATCCTTCAAGCAGATGCTGGAGGAAATCTGCGATCCGAAGGCCTTCCAGAAGTATCTCGAGACCGGTGACCTCGACTTCGCCTACGCGATGGACGAGGAGTCGCGCTTCCGCTGCAACTACCTGAAGCAAAACCGCGGGCTTGCTGCCGTCTTCCGCTTGATCCCGACCGAGATCATGTCGCTGGAGTCGCTCGGCGTGCCGGAGGTGGTCAAGCGCTTTGCCGAAATCCGCTCCGGGTTGATCCTGGTCACCGGCCCGACCGGCTCGGGCAAGTCGACCACGCTGGCCGCGCTCCTGGACTACATCAATATCAACTACAACCGGCACATCATCACGGTTGAGGAGCCGATCGAGTTCGTGCACCGCAACAAGCGCTCGATCATCACCCAGCGCGAGGTGCCGATCCAGACGCCATCCTTCTCCGACGGCCTGCGCGCCGCCCTGCGTGAAGACGCGGACATCGTGCTCGTGGGTGAGATGCGGGACCTTGAGACGATCTCGCTGGCGCTCACCGCTGCCGAGACCGGCTTGCTGGTCTTCGGCACGCTGCACACGAACAACGCGCGCAAGACGATCGACCGTATCATCGACGTCTTCCCGGCCGACCAGCAATCGCAGGTCCGCACCATGCTCGCGGCCTCGGTCCGCGGGGTGCTGGCGCAGCTCCTGTGCAAGCGCGTGGACAAGCCGGGCCGGGTGGCGGTGCACGAGATCATGTTCGCCACGCCCGCAGTGGCTGCGATCATCCGCGAAGGTGCCACCCAGAAGCTCTATGACGTCATCACCGGCGGCAAGGGCGAGGGCATGCAGTTCATGGACGACTCGATCTGGAACAAACTCCAGGCCGGCATGATCTCGCCGGAAGAAGCCTACATGAAGGCGATCGACAAGACGCGCTTCAAGAAGTTCCTGCCGGACAAGTCCTCACATCTCGGAGATGCATCGGGCGAGAGCCCGATGGAGCACTGATGCCCGCCATCGCTGCGGCACCTTTATGAAGAAACGTCTTCGCAAGAAGAAGCACCTCGGTGAGTTTGCGGTCTACGGCGTCAGCTTCAGGGCGAACTTTGTCCCTGGTCTCGGGGACGCGGAGTTCGATGATTTCATCAACGGCCTGATCGGGCTTGTCGAAATCCACGGCCTCCAAACCGGAGGTGGCGGATCGCGCGAGAGCGGTTGGACCGGGGTGATCGAGCCAAGTCCCGGCCAGAGAGTGATCTCGCAGGATGTCATCGACGCCCTGTCCGCATGGCTCGGCGGGGAATCCCAGGTCGCGGACTTCAAGATTTCCCCACCTTGGGATGTCTGGCACGGTCAGGATCCCTTCGCCGGCCCGCCGCAGTAGCGCGGCGGGCATGCCCCCGCCGTTGACGCGTCAGCCGTGTTTCGGTAGCGTCACCTCGTCCCGACTTTTGACCCCTCCTTGATGGCGACGGAAACGCTCAGCTTCCTCTGTCCGCACTGCGATATCCGGCTTACCGTTCCGATCGCATTGGCGGGAGTGAAAGGGCCTTGCCCGAATTGTCGCTTGGGAATCACGGCACCGGTGCCGGCCACCGGGCCTTCGCCCTTCGGTCAAGCGCCGGAGAGTCCGCCCGAGCTTGAGCCGCCGGCACCCCTGCCGCCGCTGCCTCCCGCCGCCGAAGTGCCGATTCCGCCTCCCGTGGCGCCGTCGCTTCCCGACGCGGAACCGGTCGCGGAGCACGTGGAATCGCTGCCCGGGTCCGAACCGGAACCCGGGTCCCCGCCTGTTCCCGCTAGCGATCCCGAGACCCCCGACGGCCCGAAGATCCGCCCGGAGCCGCGGCACATGAAGGAGCGCGTGCAGGCCACACCGATGTCCGTCCGCCACGCGACGACCGATGATCGCCTGCGCCGCCAAGGCCCGATCCAGCCGGCGCGCACGAAGGAACCCTCACGCGTGCTGCTCGCGCTGATCCCCGCAGTTTTCTGCGCCGCCGCTACGCTGCTGAGCGGTTGGCTGCTGTATCGCTATCTCCCGACCGGCCCTTGGAGGATGGCCGAGGAGGCATCGGCACCCTTGCCGCCACCGCCGTCTCCGCCGGAGGTCGACCCGGCCGCCGCTCCGCAAACCGTGGCGACGCCCGATCCTGACCCCGCCCCGGCACCCATACCGGCTACGCAGGCACCCGCTCCTCCAACCGCTACAGCGGATCCTGCCCCGGAACCGCCACCGCCCGCTGCCATTACAGATAACGGCGACGGGATTTCTCCTGCCGTCCGCGCCAATCAATTGCTGGACGCCTTCCTGCACGCGAAGGACGGCCAGTCGCGGCTCGGCATGGTGGAGCCGGAAGCCTCGCTCCAGGATCTACAATCCTGGGACATGACCAAGGGCCCGCTCTGGGAAGTGGCGCAGGTGTTCTACGACCTGCCCCAGAACAATCCGAAGGAGCAGGTCACCGACTACCCTTATCGCGTCTCCTTCTTCATCCCGAACCGCAAGAACGTCGAGTTCGCGATGCTGGTGCGGCAGCGCGGCTCGCAACCGCCGAAGGTTTTCCTGCCGGCTTTCCTCGATCTCGCGGGCGGGCGCCTGGCTGCCTTCGCCAAGGAGCCGAACACTCAGGATCCCACGAAATTCCACGTCGTGCTGGAGCCGCTGACCGGTTGCCACGAGGAGAATATCCCGAATCCCGACCGCAAGTTCACGCTGCGCCTGCTGCCCAGCACGATCGGCAAGGAGGCCGCACGCGCCTACGTTTCGACCGGCTCGCGCTTCAAGAAGATGATGGACGAGCCGGAGTCATCCCTGCGCTGGGGCGTGCGCTTGCGAGCCACGGTGACCCTGCAGTGGAATCACAAGGAAGATCCGGAGCATCCCTATCTCGAGTTGATCGATATCAACTCGCTGGGCTGGAACCCTTGATCATTCCGGCGGCCTTGAGCGCGTCGTAGCCGCCGTGGAGCGCCTTGATCTCGGGCAGGAGCTGATACTCGCGGAGTTGCCGCGCCACCTCCTTGCTCAGGGTGCATTTCACGCCGTTGCAGTAGACGACCGCCCGCTTGCCCTTCGCGATTTCGTCCATGGCGTCCGCGATCTGCTCGTCGAAGCTGACGCTGCCCATGGTGGTGATGTGGATCGAGCCGGGCAGCCCGTCGCGTTTCCAGTCTTCCGCCGAACGGGCATCGATCCACAGGACATCGCCCCACTCCGCCTTCACGGTGGCGAGGCAGATTTCATCGGCGGGAAGCGTGGCAGGATCGCAGGCGACCGAGCGATCCGGCGGGCCGGTGATTTTCCAAGTGGCCACCGCGCCGGCCGAGGCGAGCACCAGCACCAGCGCCAATTCAGCGACGGTCCTCATGGGTTCTGAACCGCGGCGGTCTTCGGTTGATTGCGGACGACCATGAAGATCCGCTGCGAGCGGTGGCGCTGCAGCTTGCAGTCGGTCTCGACATGGACCACGCCCATCGTGACGTTTTCGGTATTCTTGGGCGTGACGACGATTTCGTATTTCTTGCCCTTTTCGATCGTCTTGAGTTCCTGCGTGAAGCGGTTGTCGGCGCTCGACAGGGAGAGCACTTGGATCGGCTCGCTGTGATTCATGATCAGCGTGACGGTTTTCGGCTTGGCTTCCTCGCCGATCGACCAGGTCAGGGTCTTCGGCTCGACGTTCACCAGCACGGGGATATTGATGCGCGTGACCAAGCTGACCGATGGCTCGTCCGGCTTGTCACCGGTGAGGCGCAGGGCGATCCCCTTGTCAACGGTGCCGGCCAGCGCGCTGAGTTCGAATTCCGCGCGGATGATCCCGCCCTCGCCCGGCTCGTACTTGAGTTTGCCGCTGGGATTGATGGAAGCGGTGATGCAGGAGCAGCCGGCGGTGTATTCCAGGATATCCACCGTTTCCTTCGAGTCGTTCTTGAAGGGGAATTCCGCAATCACCTTGGTGGCATCCGGCGCCACGGTGAGTTCCTTGAGCTTGGTCTCGAAATGGAGTTCCGCAGCGGCCAAGGGCAGGCACAGCGCGAAAAGGGCCGGAAGCACGGATCTCATGGGGGACTAATGGACCGAGCGAGCCCCTCGCGCAAGCGCGGAGGCTTACCGGACCCTCACGGCTTCGTCGCCGGCGCTCCCACGCTCGCGGGCTTCACCACGGCGAAAATATTCCGCGCCTGATGCCGGGGATAGGTGCAGTCCGTCATCACCCGCACCACGCCGCTGGAAGCGGCGGCGGTGGAAACCGGAGTCACCGTGATTTCGTACTTCTTCCCTTCCTCGATCGTCTTCCACTCTTGCGTGAACTTGCCATCCGCACCGGTCACGGACGTGATCAGGATCGGCTTGGTGTCGTTCATCGTCACGATCGCCGTCTTGGGCTCGGGCGCGCTGCCGATGTCCCACAGCAGAGCCTTCGGCTCTACCGAGACGAGTTCGGGGATCTTGGCGCGAATGGTCAGCACCTCGGAGGGCTTCGATGGCGGATCGCCCTTTAGCCACACCGCGGCCTTCTTCTCCACCACGCCGGTCAGCGCGGTGGTGTCCATGGAGAGGCGGATCACGCCTTCCTTGCCAGGGGCGATGGACATGCCGCCCTTGACCTGGGCCGTGAGACAGGGGCATTCGCTCTTGCAGCTCTCGATCACCACGGTCGAACTGCCGTTGTTCTTGAAGCTGAAATCGACATGAGTGGAAGTCGCCTCGAAGGGAACCTCCGACTCCAAGGTGGTATTCTCGAAGGCTAACGGCCCCGCCGCCAGCGGCAGCGCGAAACCGAGCAGGCAGGCGAGGATCCTCACGGCTTGCCTCCCTTCTCCGGGGAAAGCTCCACGGCCAGGATCAGGCGCCCGCCCTTCCATTCCGGGCCCAAGACCAGCAAGGGCTTGCCGTAGGTCATGGCGGCGTCGGTCTTGAGAATCTTCTTGCGGCTCAGCCAGAGTTCGAGATCGAGCCGCATGGTGTCATTGACCAAGGTGCTCTGGGGCTCGAAGCGGATCATCAGCTCGTCGCTGGCCGGCTGGAAGGGCTCGGCCCAATTCATGTAACTGCGGTAGAGCATCCGGTGGTCCCGGGCCAGCTCGAGATACTTGGTGTATTTCAGCTTCTGCTCGCGGGCCAGCCGCGTGGCGATCTCCGGGGAAGCGTCCTTGGCGCGCGGCCCGGCGGCGGCGGGATCGCCATTGGTCCCGAGATAGACGGTGACCTTGACCGAGCCGATGACTTCCTTGCCGGGATCGGCCTGCGCGGACGCTGGCCGGCACAGCGCGGATGCCAGAAGGGCGAGCAGAAGGCGGCGCTTCATCGCGAGAACGTATCGATGCTGGCCGTGGCCGGGGGCTCTTTTTCGACCGCGGCGGTGTCCGGCAGCTCGAAGGAATCCGGGAACGCCGAAACCCCGTCCAAGACGATCACCATGGCATCCGCCGAGGAGGAATCGAAATAGTCCGCGCTCACGCCGTCTTCCGGGGTGTAGAGGACCGGTCCCACGGTCAGCGGCGGGGGCAGGGGAGTGCTGGAGACCACACGGGTGCCAGCCCAGAAGCACAGCGCCATCCCGGCCACCGCGGTGGCGGGTAGGAACCAGCGCAGGATGCTGCCCGCTTGGCGGCGTGCCGGTGCGGCGGCGGTTGCCGGGCTCGCGGCGGCAGCTTCCCGGGCGATCTCGCGGGAGATCCGGGAATTGAAAAAGTCGGCATACGGCGGCTCCTCGGAAGCGGGCAGGTGCGCGCGCAGCAGGCTTCTCACCTGCCGGGCCTCCTCCCGCCGGGTCAACCATTCGGGCTGGCTGGCAGCCCACGCTTCCACCGTGGCGGCAGACGCGGCATCGAGCTCGTCTTCCACCCACAGGGCCAGCATTTCTTCATCGGGCATCGTATTCATCCTTCAGGAGGGATTGGAGTTTTTGGCGGGCGTAGAAAAGACGGCTCATCACCGTGCCGAGCGAGCAGCTCATCACCTCGGCGATTTCCTTATACGCCAAACCTTGGACGTCTTTCAAGATCACGGCTTCGCGATGTTCGGGAGAAAGTTTTTCGAGGGCGGCCTCGATCTTCGCCCGCAGCTCGTCCCCTGCCAATGCTTCGTCCGGGCTGCGGGCCTCGGCCGGGGTGGCGATCGCGGCCGGATCGATCCGTTCGCGGCTGAGAAGCTCGTCATTGATCTCGTCTCCGCCGCTTTCCGGGCGGCGGCGGCGGGTGAAATCATACACGCAATTGTGCGCGATCCGGTAGAGCCAGGTGGTGAAACGCGCCTTCGCCTCGAAGCGTGGCAGGGCCTGCCACGCCTTGATGAAGGCCTCTTGGGAGAGGTCCCATGCGTCGGTGTCGTTTTTGACCATATTGCGGATCATGGCGTAGATTCTTCCCCGGTGCCGGGTGACGAGTTCGTCATAGGCCCGCATGTCGCCCGCTTGCGCGCGCAGCACGAGGGTTTCGTCGTCGGGCTCGGCGGCTTCCCCGGGCGTTCCGGCAGCGGCTCCGCCGGTCCCGGCTGGTCCCAGCACGGGGTTCGACGCGAAGCGCTGGAAAATATTCATCGTTTCGGGACCTGGCGCGCGGGCAACGGAGGAGAAAAATCGCCGCGGCAGGGCCGTCGGGATGCGCGGGAAGATGAGCAGGGAGGCCAAAGTTCCAAGTAAGAAGTGCGGCGCAGCGGGGTGGAAGTTCCAAGTGAGAAGGACCAAGTGCCAACAAAAGCCGTCGGGGCTGACCCCATGAGTTCTTTCTGCCTTTTTGGCACTTGGTCCTTCTCACTTGGAACTTTCGTCTACCCCCACGATTGCGTACTTGGAAAGGGAGCAAAATCGGACATGATGACTCCCGTAAGCCGAACGGTCCCCCCGCCGCAGCGGCTTGCACTCCCCCCGAGAAAGAGCCGCCCTTCCCCCGAGGACGGAAAATACCAAAGGAGAAACCCGCTGCCTTCGTTCCCCCAACGGCGCTAGCGGGTTTTTCTTGTACCCGGGACAAGGCTGCTCACTCCGCGGGCAGATGCGGCAGCGGCTCGCCCCAGTCCTCGAAGATTTCCTGTTTCGTCGGCTGCCTCTTGCCGATTGCCTCGAGCGCCGCGGCATCGGTGGAAACGGTCATGCCGATGCCATGGCTGTCGTTGCCCCTGTAAGCATAGAGCTTCAGGTGGCACTTCCCGACCTGCCAAATGTAGCATTCGGAGGGGTAGGTCAGGTCGTCTTGGGTGCGATAATGGCGGGGCAAAGTCCCGCAGGCCTTGGTGAAATGCGTGTGGAGCGCAGCGGCGATGCGGCGGAGCGCCTTGCCGGTAATGGCCTGGTTTTTGGGGTTGTCGGCATAGCCCGGCAGGTCGTCCGCGGTCGTCATGCGGTCCAGATAGTCGTAGAAGGGTGTGCAGAGGGAGAAGCGATAGGCGTCCTCGAAGGCATCGCATGCCAGAGGAAACAGCCCCTTTTGGTCCACCAGCAGGCCGGTATTGCTGATCCGCCAGATCTCCGCGTCCGCCTTCAGCGCGAGCTTGGCCCGGAAGCAATCGTTCGGCGTCTTGCCGGCGACCTGCACCTCGCCATCGCGGATGGTGAAATTCGACGCGATCCACGCCGCCGTCGCCTCAGGGTCGGGCGGCGGGGCCGGATCGACGGCCAGGAGCTTGCAGGTGAAGACGAGGAGTAGGGCGAAAATGCGCACGGGAGTGGATACGGGGAGAAATCGCCGATCATTGAAGAAATCAACCCCTCACCAATCTTCCCACCGTCCATCGGACTTCAAGCTGGTTTAGGCCCCCGACCGGATTTCCGGGGATACCCGGCTTGCCCTCCGGGGGGTGGCGGTTAGCATCCACCGCCTCCGCAGCTCGCAGTCGCCCATGAATCGCATTTTTGTCGAAAAGAAGCCCGAATTCAATGCCGAGGCCCGCCACCTCCTGCACGATCTCAAGGAATCGCTGGGGCTGGCCGCGCTGGAAGGCGTGCGGATCATCCAGCGCTACGACCTCGACGGGCTTTCGGACGAAGAATTTTCCCAAGCCGCCCGGCTGATCCTGTCCGAGCCGCAGGTGGATGAAACCTCCTCCGACTTGGCGCTGGCAGGGGATGAGACGGCTTTCGCGGTCGAGTATCTGCCGGGGCAATTCGACCAGCGCGCGGACTCGGCGGCGCAGTGCGTGCAGATCCTGACCGGGAAGGAGCGGCCGCTCGTCGGCTCGGCGAAGGTGATCCTGCTCAAAGGCTCGCTCTCACAAGACGATGTCGCCCGGGTGAAGGGCTACGTGATCAATGCCGTCGATTCCCACGAGGCACGCATGGACCTGCCGGAGACCTTGCAGCCGGTCATCCACTCGCCCGCCGACGTGGCGATCCTGAAAGGTTTCACCGCGAAGCCCGCCGAAGCACTGGCCACCCTGCGCAAGGAACTCGGTCTGGCGATGTCCGATGCCGATCTCGTCTTCTGCCAATCTTACTTCCGCGATGAAGAAAAGCGCGACCCCAGCATCACCGAGATCCGGATGCTGGATACCTATTGGTCCGATCACTGCCGCCACACCACTTTCCTGACGAAGATCGATGAGGTCGCCTTCGAAGAGGGCACGGAACCGGTCCAGGCCGCATGGAACACCTACGTCGCCACGCGCACGAAGCTCGGTCGCAATGAAAAGCCGGTGACGCTCATGGACATCGCGCTGCTCGGCATGCGCGAACTCAAGGCCTCCGGCGAACTCGATAACCTCGAAGTCTCCGAGGAGGTCAACGCGGCCTCGATCGTGGTCCCGGTGAGCATCGATGGCGGTGCCGAGGAAGAGTGGCTGGTGATGTTCAAGAACGAGACCCACAACCACCCGACCGAAATCGAGCCCTTCGGCGGCGCGGCGACTTGCCTCGGCGGCTGCATCCGCGATCCTCTCTCGGGCCGCTCGTACGTCTATCAGGCGATGCGCGTGACCGGCGCGGGCAATCCTTTAACGCCTTTCGCGGAGACCCTCCCGGGCAAGCTGCCTCAGAAGAAAATCTGCCAGATCGCGGCCCACGGTTACTCTTCCTACGGCAACCAGATCGGCCTCGCGACCGGGCAGGTCGCGGAGGTCTATCACCCCGGCTACGTGGCGAAGCGGATGGAGATCGGCGCGGTGGTCTCGGCGGCTCCTCGCTCGCAGGTTTATCGCGGCGCCCCGGCCGCGGGAGATGTGATCCTGCTGATCGGTGGCCGCACCGGACGCGATGGCGTGGGCGGCGCGACCGGTTCCTCCAAGGAGCACACCGACACCGCGCTGGAGAATTCCGCGGAGGTCCAGAAGGGCGATGCGCCGACGGAACGCAAGATCCAGCGGCTCTTCCGCAATCCGGAACTCACGAAGAAGATCAAGATCTGCAACGACTTCGGCGCGGGCGGCGTGTCGGTGGCGATCGGCGAGATCGCCCCTTCACTGGAGATCGATCTCGATGCGGTGCCGAAGAAATACGAAGGCCTCGATGGCACGGAACTCGCGATCTCCGAATCGCAGGAGCGCATGGCCGTGTGCATCGACCCGGCGGACGCGGCTTATTTCATCGCCGAGTGCGATAAGGAAAACCTCGAGTGCAAGAAAGTCGCGGACGTGACCGACACCGGCCGCCTGCGGATGAAGTGGCGCGGCAAGACGATCGTCGATCTCAGCCGGACCTTCCTCGACACGAACGGCGTGCAGCAGCTTGCCAAGGTCCACGTCGCCGCACCGCAGGGCCCCTTCCAATCCGCCTTCAAATCCTGGGCCAGTCCTTACGAACTGCTCGCCGATCTCAACTACTGCTCGCAGAAGGGTCTGGGCGAACGCTTCGATTCCTCGGTCGGCGCGGGCACGGTCCTGTGGCCCTTCGGCGGCAAGAATCAGCTCACCCCGCCGGACGCGATGGTCGCGAAGCTGCCTCTGTTAGAAGGGAGCACGGAGGCCTGCACCCACATGAGCTGGGGCTTCAATCCGTATCTGGCCGCTTGGTCGCCCTTCCACGGCGCGGTCTACGCGGTGACGGAATCCGTGTGCAAGGCCGTGGCCTCCGGCGCGCGGCTGACCGATATCCGCCTGACCCTGCAGGAGTACTTCCCGAAGCTCGGCAATGATCCCGCGCGTTGGGGCCTGCCCTTCGCGGCGCTGCTCGGTGCCTATCACGCGCAGCACGGCCTGCGGCTCGCGGCCATCGGCGGGAAGGACTCGATGTCGGGTTCCTTCAACGATCTCGATGTCCCGCCGACGCTGGTGTCCTTCGCCCTCGCACCCGGCAAGGCCGGGCTGGCCCTGTCCCCGGAATTCAAGAAGGAAGGCAGCAAGCTCTCGCTCGTCACCGTGCCGCGCGATGCCGACCATCTGCCGGACTTCGCGAAGCTGCGCGAGGTCGCCGCCGCGCTGCATGCGCTGAACGTGGAAGGCAAGATCCTCTCGATGAAAGCGCTCGGCTCCGGCGGCCTGATGCACGGGATGGCCCTCGGCGTTTTCGGCAATGGCATCGGGGCGGACATCACCGCCCCGCTGGATCTCTATGCGGAGCGCTACTTCAGCTTCCTGATCGAGCACGACGCCGATCTAACCGAACTCCCGGGTGCGGAACTGATCGGTGCCACGCGCGGCTCGTGGCGGATCGGTGCGGCTGGCAAGAGCCACGACGTGGAAGCGCTGCTCGACGATTGGCGCGATACCCTGGCACCGATCTTCCCCGGCACTCCCGATGGCGGCGTGGGCCGCTGGACTGCCGATGAAAATGGCGGCGTGCTCGAGCGGGTCCTGCGGCGCCCTGACCGGCGCAGCGGTTCCCTCGCATCGATCGCGAGGCCGCGGGTCCTCATCCCCGCCTTCCCCGGCACCAACAGCGAATACGATTCGGCGAAGGCCTTCAACGAAGCCGGCGCGGTCGCGGAGATCCAAGTCTTCCGTAACCTGACCCCGCGGCAGCTCGAGGAATCTCTGGAAGCCTTCGCGGCGAAAATTCGCGAGTCGCAGATCCTGATGTTCCCCGGCGGCTTCAGCGCCGGCGACGAGCCGGACGGCTCCGCGAAATTCATCGCCACGGTGATCCGCAATCCACGGGTGGCCGATGCCATCATGGATCTTCTCAAGAACCGCGAGGGCCTGATCCTCGGCGTCTGCAATGGCTTCCAAGCCCTGATCAAGACCGGCCTCGTGCCCTACGGCGAGATCCGCGATCCGGATGCCGCGGCCCCGACGCTTACCTTCAATACCATCGGCCGCCACGTCTCCTGCTACGTGAACACGCGCATCGTCAGCACGATTTCGCCATGGATGGCCGGGATGGAAGCGGGGCAATTGCACAGCCTGCCGGTCTCCCACGGGGAAGGCCGCTTTCTGGCGAGCCCGCAGGTCATCGCGCAACTGGCGGCCAAGGGCCAGATCACGACGCAGTATGTCGATCAAGCCGACAAGCCCTCGATGCACATCCGGGACAATCCGAACGGCTCGGTCTTCGCCGTCGAAGGCATCACCAGCCCCTGCGGCCGCGTCTTCGGCAAGATGGCGCACACCGAGCGCAGCGGCAGCCTCGTCGCGAAGAACATCCCGGGCGAGAAGCGCCAGCCGATCTTCAGCGCGGGCGTGAGGTGGTTTGCGTAGAACACACGCCACATCATTCCGTGCCCGCGATTGCGTAATGGCGATCGCCGCAAAATCGGACATGATGACCCCCGTAAGCAACGCCGCTCCCCCCGGCAGCCGCGCTTGCAAATCCCCCCGAACACCCAAAGGCGAAACCCGCTGCTCGCGTTCCCCCCAAGACGCCGCCAGCGGGTTTTTCTTTTTCCTGCCTCGCCGTTCTCGCAGCCCCGCGTCTAGGCTGACAGCGCAATGGACTTCGCGGAGATCGATAAGCTCAAAGCCCGCCTCGATGCCCGGCGGCCTCTCGATCCGGCGATCGTACGCAATCTCCACGAGGATCTCATTGTCCGTTGGACCTATCACTCCAATGCGATCGAGGGCAACACCCTGACGCTTCAGGAAACCAAGGTTGCGCTTGAAGGCATCACCATCGGCGGGAAGACCTTGAGGGAACACTTGGAAGCCATCAATCACCGCGATGCGATCCTTTATCTGGAGTCACTCGTGGCCGACCCTGCTCCATTCTCCGAGTGGCAAATCAACTCGCTCCATCAGTTGATCTTGCGCGGAATCGATAATGACAACGCCGGCCGCTACCGGCAGGTCAACGTGCGGATTTCAGGCGCGGAGCACTTGCCGCCGGACGCCTTGAAGGTGGCTGAATTGATGAGCGGCTTCTTGGATTGGTATCACGGAGCGGCGGCATCGCTGCATCCCGTCGAGCGTGCGGCCCGGGTGCACTCGGACTTCGTGAAGATCCATCCCTTCGTGGACGGCAATGGACGGACCTCGCGGCTGCTGATGAATCTGGAACTGGTCAAAGCCGGATTCCCGGCTGCGGTCCTGCCCGTCAGCGAGCGCCTGAACTACTATCAGGCTCTCGACGAGGATCATGTGCGCGGAAACGGGCAACCCTTCCTCGAACTGATCGCTCGTTGCGTGGTCCAGAGCTTCGAGCCCTATTGGCACGCACTCGGCGAAAACGGGTAGCGGCCTTTCGAAGAGGCCGCCACCGGTCAAATCCTCAAGGTGCCTTGATATCGAGCAGCTCGACTTCGAAAACGAGCGTGGCGTTCCCCGGGATCTTCGGCGGACGGCCTTGTTCGCCGTAGGCGAGCTTCCCCGGGATCTCGAACTTGAACTTGTCGCCCTTCTTCATGAGCTGCAGGCCTTCGGTCCAGCCCTTGATGACCTGATTCAGCGGGAAGCTGGCAGGCTGCTTGCGGTCCACCGAGCTGTCGAAAACCTTCCCGTCCAGGAAAGTGCCGTGGTAGTGGACGGTCACCGTGTCGGTGGCATTCGGCGAGGTGTCGCCGTCGCCCTTCTTGAGCACCCAATACTTCAGGCCGCTCGCGGTGGTCTTCGGCTCCTCTGCCTTCTCGGCAGGTGCCTTTTCTTCCTTCGGCGCGGCGGGAGCGGGAGCCTTATCCTCGGCAGAGGCGGTGGCACAAAAGGCCGCAAGCGCGGCAATGGAAAGCGATGTCGTCTTCATGGATAGCTTCATGGGATGTAATGGAGAATCTTCCGCACCTCCGGCAGAGGTCAAGCCGCGACCCTGTTCCACGGCGGATCGCCTCAGAGTTCGTTGTACTTGAGATTGTTCCCCCGCGATTTCTCGGCGGGGTAGCGCTGCTCGTTGCGCGCGATCTTCGCTTCCATCACCTCGCCCAGGTTCATGCCGAGCAGGTCGGCCATCTCGAAAAGCAGGATCCCCACATCGGCGATCTCTGAGGCGATTTCGTCATGTTTCTCCGCCGCGCGGCGGTCGACCTGGTCCGGTTGCTGCCAGACGAAGTGCTGGAGCAGTTCCCCGGCCTCCGCGGCGATCGCGACCGCCATGTCCTTCGGGTTGTGGAACTGCTGCCACTCCCTTGCGGCGACGAAGGCGCGGATGCGGGAGGTGAGATCGGAGATGGAGTCGGACATGGTTGGGACGAACTCGGAGGATTGGATTGCCGTTTCCCGATGTCGAATGGAAAGGCTCCTCGGGGGAACCTCGTGAAATGAAGGTGAAGAAAATGCCGCAAAGTTGCACGAGTGGAATACCTGTGCATGGTGTTCTGATGCACCCCTCTGAACCCGGACCTCAGTCCGACCCTCTGAAATGCCACGTCGGGGACTGGGTCCCCGCCTCGGCACCCACCGTCTCGAATTGGAACACCCGCACCGGCATCTACTGGTACTTGGTCGGCGGCTTCGTGCGACGGCGGATGCAGGGTGCGGGACCGGTGAATCCGGCCACCCCCTGGGGATTTGAGCTGAAGCGAAATTCCGCCGCGGCGGGCGACGTATGGGTGCGGAGTTCCTGAGCGGCGGAATACCCCGCCTCTTGCATCCTCTTCCCCGCGTGCGTAAGTCTCTTCAGATGAAATCCGCCCTGCTGCTTGTCGCTGCCGTCACGCTCTGCGCTTGCACGGCGGAGGAAAAGAAAGATGCCCCTATGGAAACGACCACCACCGCCCCGCAACAGCCGACCGCCAAGGTCGAGAAAACCGATGAGGAGTGGAAGAAGACCCTCACTCCCGAGCAGTACCGCATCCTCCGCCAAGCCGGTACCGAGCGTGCCGATGGCGATGTCTACAAGCAATTCAAGGCGCAGGGAGGCGGCACCTATTACTGTGCCGGCTGCGGCGCGGAACTTTTCACTTCGAATGAGAAGTTCGACAGCCACTGCGGCTGGCCGTCCTTCTACGACCCCTCCAAGGCCAAGAACGTCGTCACCAAGGACGATTACTCCGGCGGCATGGTCCGCACCGAGGTGAACTGCGCGAAGTGCGGCGGCCACCTCGGCCACCTTTTCAAGGGCGAGGGCTTCGGCACGCCGACCGACCAGCGCTATTGCATCAATGGCACTGTCCTCAAGTTCGTCCCCGCCGGCGCCGCCAAGCCCGAACCGGCCAAGAAAGAGGAGCCGAAGAAGGAAGAGCCGAAGGCCGGGGAGAAGAAGTAGGCGGCACCTATTTCTCCGCTTGGGAGATCACCGGTTTTCCTTTGGCACGCGGACGCCGACGGGTGCCAAAGAACTCTGCGCGCGACTCCGCGCTTATGCCCTCGTAAATCACTGCCACCAGATCCTTCAAGCGGGCGGCGAGGCGCGACTTGGCATTCCAAGTATAGACCAAGGTGCGGCCTTGGGATTTGGAGACAAGAGTCCCGGCACGGGAAAATTTCTCCAACTGCCGCTGCACGGAATCGAGCGAGATGGCGAAATCCGCCGAGACCGCCCTGCCGTAGGACTCCCCATAATGATAAACGTGCAGCAAGACCGCTTCCGCCGCCCGGCTCCCGAAAAGATCCGCAAGAGCGGTCGAACTCATGACTTGATCTTCAGGTCATTTGACCCATGATTCAAGTCATAAATGGGAGGTCCGAATTGGAAGGTCCGCAGCGAAAAGGAACTTAACCCTTCCCCCGCAGCGACCCCGCGTGCGCCGATGCAGCCTCGCCTTCCCATTTTCAGGACTTTGGCCTTTTACTGCGGCCTTTTTCCCATCGTGCTGCTGTTCTGGGCTTGGGCGGACTCACGTAGCCATTGGACTCTGTGGCAAATCCGGCGCGGGGTGGATCGTGTTATCTGGCTTGAGTTGGAAGAGTCCGCGCTGCATTTCGGTGAGTCGCTCACTCATATCCCGGGCCGACCCTATCTCGGCGGAACCCACTCCGCGATGCCCGCTGATCGCTCGAGCCTATTGTTGCGGCAATCTTTCCCCCGTCCCACCGAGAGCTGGTTCCCGGAACCCCGGACCGTCCGCAAATCGGACAGCGATCACACGTTTTCCCCGATCAGCGTCACTTATTACGTCCTGCCTCTTTGGCTGATCCTGGGTTGCTACCTGCCAGCATGGTTTGCGGTCATGACTTGGAGTGCATGGCGGATCTCTGTCCGTCACAAGCGCTCCCTGCCCTAGCGAAACCTCAACCGGCAACGGAGACAGACCTCACTGCCCCGACTTCAAATCCGTCTGATACAACCTCTCCGCCGCCCTGCGCGCATCGCCACCCAGCGGCAGACACTCCGCACCGAAGGGCAGGGGAAGCTCCAGCTCCCGTGCGCGTTTGAAGACCTCGCTGTAATTCACCTCGCCCGTGCCCGGCTCATTCCGCCCGGGAGAGTCGGCGAACTGGACATAGCCGATCCACTCGCGGTGCATCTCAAGGTTGTCGATGAGGTTGCCCTCGGAGCGCTGCATGTGAAAGAGATCCCAGTTCAGCCGCACCCACGGCGAGTTCACCGCCTTGCAGATCGCCACCCCATCGGCGCTGCCGTAGAGGCAGTGGTCCGGGTGGTTGTAAGGATTCATCGGCTCTACGATGATCATCTTGCGCTTGGCCGCGAGCACCGGCAGCGCGGCGGTAAGCTTGTCGATCACGGCGGCATGCATCTGCTCCTTGCTCAGGCCGGGGATGTTATCGCCGGCGACCACGGTCATCAGCTCGCAGCCGGGCAGCAGTTCCGCGGCATCGCAGGCGGCACTGATCTCCGCCACGAAGTCCTCCTTCGGAAAGTCGGGATGATTGATCTGCTGCCCGAATCCCCAAGCCGTGAACTGGGTCGCGGTCATGCCATGCTTCCGCAGGGCGGCAGCGCCGGCCACAAGGTCCTTGTCGCGCCAGGTCCACAACTCGATCGCCGGAAAACCTAGCGCCGCCGCCTGTTCGATGCGCTCCACGAAGTCACCCTCGAACCACATCTCGATATTGACGGCGATGGGCGTGTGCGGGGTCCGGCCTGGAAATTCGGTCATGCGAAGAGGGAAAATCGGATCAGCCCGCTTGGCACGCGGATTTTAAGAAGAACGAACCGCGGAGGGTCACATGCCTATCCTCGCAGATAAAGGAACCGCCAAGACGCCAAGAACGCCAAGTTTCAAAACCTTGGCGAACTTGGCGTCTTGGCGGTTCATTTTCCGATGCCTTTCTCCGCGATCTCCGCGCCTCTGCGGTAGACTCTTCTCTTCAAACCATGGTCCCTTGATCCTGGCCATCATCGTGATGATGGCCGCCTTCCGCCGCAGCGGTCTCGTCGAAATCCACTTCGCGCACGCGCTTGCGGTCCCGCCAGTATTCCACCTGCTTGCGCAGGGTCTCGCGGAGATTGTCGCCATCGCGCACCGCCTTGATTTCGATCCGCGGCTGCGAGCGGTCGGATGTCTCGATGATCAGCGTGGAAAGCCCGAAGACGCGATACCAGAAGGGCCGTTCCATCGAGGTATCCTTCACCCGGTAGAGCTCCACATCGTCGATCTTCTGGTTGAAGATCCCTTCGACCAAACGGATCCGCTCGGTGGTCAGCTCATGGCGGATGCTCCGCGTGACGACAAAGGTCCAGATCGCCCAGCCGATCGGCAGGACCAGCGCCGCCCAAGCCGGTGGAAAGAAGATGCCGCCGACCCCGATGCCGATGGCGACCAGCAAGGCAACGAGGTACTTGCCTAGATTCAGCACCTGCGACGGACTGCCTTTCCAAAGAACTTCTTCACTCACCCTGCCAGACTGCCCGAAGCGGCCCCGGTTCAACAAGTGGAGAAATAGGCGGGATTTGGAGAGGCAGGCCTCACACGGAAAAATTCCCTCGCGAGGCGATACGGTGATCTTCAATCTCAACGGCAATGGAGACTGTGATCGTTTTTGAAGCCAGCTCGCCTCATGGCAATCTCGAGGCCATCGTGGAACAGGATGAGCGGGTGGCCTATCTCTACGTGAGCGCGACCGAAAACGACCGCCTCCCGGTCAAATCATGCTGGGTCCGGAACCTCGGCCACGCGCCGGAGGAGCTGGATCGAAGCGGAATGAATGATGGGATTCCGCCGATGCTGCCCCGCAGGAATTGTCGCGATCCGCAAGGAGCAAGTCCTCTCGAAACATCACAACTGGAGATCGTCTGGTTTCCGGAAGGTGACGGAGTTGCGCTGTTGGAAAAGGGGGAGATGCTTGCCGTGATCCCGCCATGGGGGATTGTCGGAGACTTCCCCGGCTACGCGCGTGACGCACTCGGGGAGTCCAAATTGTGCTGGGGACTTCAGGACGACACCCTCATGCGGAAGCGCATTTCGGAGGCCATCGATTACTGGGAACAATGGGATGCCGAGGAAAGTCCTTGGGCCAAGTGCCAAAATGCGTTCCTCAACGAATATGAGCGCGTGCTCGGTCCACATAGTCGGTATTTCGGAATCGACGGTGGCCGCTGGCCTGCCAAGGCGCTGATCCAGACCGATCTCGAGGACGGCACCTACCTTTCGACCCTTGGTATCTCCTTGCGCCCGCAGCCCCAGATCGAGATGTACTGCGAAACCCCCTCCGAATTCCGCAGATTTGAATTCGCTGCCTGTTTCGCACCGGGGACCAATCCGGAAACCATCCCGAGAATGGCCGCTTACTTGTCGGGCCAATCCTCCCTCCCGTGGCAGCGTTTCACTTTCTTGGGAAATGGACACACCATCCCCTGCGACGCCTTCGCCGGCGATTCGGACCTCTGCCGCTTCACTTCGGTTCTTCTTGTCGATCAGCCCGAGAGCGCTCCGCAGTTCAGTTTCCCAACGCCCGGAGGGGACCGAATTTCACTGCTGTGGGTCGTGCCCATCACCGAAGCGGAGAGAGAGATCGCCGTGAGCAAGGGCAGCAAAGAACTGATCGCGAGTTTTCCCGCCAATTGGCCCCTTCATGTCATTGGCTTGCGTCCCGCTTCAACGTGAACCCGGCAAGCATGCGAGCCCAATACCACCTGCGGAATTCAGATCGCGGACTGCTCGCATGGGATGTCCGACGCCTGATCGCGCTCACCTCCGATCTAACAGCATTCGACCTTCCTCTGAATGAAATCCAGGAGCTCGACGAGTGCTTCTGGTTCGCCCGCGAAGGCGACACACCCACGTGCCGGAAGATCGCCGACCATGCCAAGCTGATCGCCGGGACGGACTTGAGCTATCCGATCATCGTCGATCCGGCAGGACGCGTGATGGATGGCATGCACCGGGTCTGCAAGGCCGTGATGGAGAATAGAACCACCGTTCGCGCAGTGAGGCTGCCGGTCCTGCCGGAGCCGGACTTCGTCGGAGTGGAAGCGAAGGATTTGCCCTATCTCGACGGAATCAATTCACCTTGATCGGCGCATCCGAGATCTCCCCCGGAATGCCGCGCAGTTCCTTATCCAGGAAGGTCTTGATCCGGCGGTTCAGATCGTCGTTCGCGAAGCCGTGGCCGGCACCCTGCATCACGATCAGGTGGCTCTCCACCGCTGCCTTCTTGAGCTTCGCATGGATCTCCTCCGCCTGCGCGAGAGGCACCAGCGTATCCTCCGTGCCGTGGGCGGTCAGGAAGGGCGCGTCGTCCTTGCTGATCCAGGTGACGGCGGAAGCCTGGCGCGCGTTCTCCATCACCTCCTCCTTTTTCGTGCCGAGCAGCTTCGGGATCATCTCGCCCTTCATCAGCTTCTCGAAGGTCGTGTCGGGACCGAAGAAGCTGAGGAAATCCGTGGGCCCGAAAAAGTTCACCACGCACTGCACCCGGCTGCTGATCTTCGCGAACTTGCCAAGCGTGCCTTCCAGCAGCGGCTCGTCGTTGCCCGTGCCCAGCACCGACACCAACTGCCCGCCCGCGGACATGCCCATGATGCCGATGTGGTCGGGGTCGATCCCGTATTCCGCGGCATTCGCGCGCAGGAAACGGATCGCCGCCTTGCAATCGTGGATCTGCGCCGGCCACTGCGCTTCCTGGGTCAGGCGGTAGTTAATCGTCGCCGCCACGTAGTCACCGCTCGAAGCGAGCAGCCTCGCGACCGGCAGACCATCCTCCTTGCGTCCCGCCAGCCAGCCGCCGCCGTGGATGAAGACCACCAGCGGGCGCTTCTTCGTCGCCGCATCCTTCGGCACGATCAGGTCGAGCGCCTGACGCGGGTTCTTGCCGCCCACGTAGTCGATGTTCTTGAAATGGGAGAATGCCGCGCCACCCGCGGGCGCTTTCGGCAGGCTGTTCGCCGCGATGAGCGCCGCCTGGAACTCCGCCCGGTCCACCGACTTGTCGCCATTCGTATCCACCAGCGGGAAGTGCGGGCGGAGATTCTCCGGGACCTCGGTCAGCGACAGCTTGCCGTTCTTGTCAGTATCGAGCGAGGCGAAGGGATCCGCCTGCGCGAATGCGGACGGAGCGAGAAGCAGCAGAAACAAGGGCCAGCGCATGATCGGAGAAAACACCGGAATGCGGCCGCTGTCGCGGGGAAAGTGGGGCAGGGGAGGGAAGGGTCCCTCAAAGCCCGCCCCAAGGGTAAGTAGTCCCGCCTTCAGGCGGACGAAGCCACCAACCAAGCCCGCCACCTCTCGCGGCTGGCGGATCCTCAACCCGGAGCCCCGTTCTGGATGATATCCAGAAAGCTCTGCGGCTCCAGCGAAGCACCACCAATCAAGGCACCATCAATGTCCGGGCAAGCCATCAGCTCCGCCGCATTGTTCGGCTTCACCGAGCCGCCGTATTGAATCCGGATCTTCGCGGCGCTATCCGCCCCGAATTGCTCGGCCACCAGCGACCTGACAAAAGCGTGTGCCTCCTGCGCCTGCGCCGCCGTGGCGGTCACCCCGGTGCCGATCGCCCAAACGGGCTCATAGGCGATCACGGTATCCAGCAGGTCGCGCTCGCTCAGCCCCTTCAGGCCGATGCTCACCTGCGTCCGCAAAATCTTCTCCAGCCGCCCGGTCTCGCGCTCTTCCAGCGTCTCACCGATGCAGAAAATCGGCTTCATGTTCAGCTCGCGGGCCTTGCGGACCTTGGCATTGATGACCTCGTTGGTCTCGCCGTAGATCGCGCGCCGCTCGCTGTGGCCGAGGATCACGTAGTGGACGAAGAATTCCTTCAGCATCATCGCGCTGATTTCCCCGGTGTAGGCACCGGAATCGAACTGCGAGCAATTCTGCGCGGCCAGCGCGATGCTGGACACGTTCCCCAGGATCTCGGCGGCCTTCGTCAGCGAGACGAAGGGCGGCGCGATCACGATATCGCAGGGGAAGGTCCGGTTCTGGACCTTGGAAAGGAAGCTACGGGCAAAGTCCTCCGTTTCGGAGGGCCCCTTGTTCATCTTCCAGTTGGCGGCAAAGATCGGCTTGCGGAACATGTGAAATCGGATGGGTGCGGATGAATAGCGGGAATCGGGCCAAGTCAAGCCTCGGTCAGCGCCGCCACTCCGGGAAGCACCTTTCCTTCAAGCAATTCCAACGAAGCGCCGCCGCCCGTGGAGATGAAAGTCATATCGTCGTCCAGGCCGTATTTGTTGACTGCGGTCACGGAATCCCCGCCGCCGACGATCGTCACGGCGTCACTTTTCGCCATCGCCTCGGCGACCGCCTTGGTGCCCGCACCGAAGCTATCGATCTCGAAAACGCCCATCGGGCCGTTCCAGATGATCGTCTTCGCCTTGGCGATTTCCTTCACGAAAGCCTCGATCGCCTTATCGCCGATGTCGATGCCCTCCCAGCCCTCGGGAGTCTCGCCGCCTTCTTCGTAGACGCCGGTGCACTGGGTCGTGGCACCTTCCTTGAATTCCTGGGTCACGCGCGTATCGGCCGGCAGCAGGAAGTCCACGCCCTTGGCCTTCGCATTGGCCAGAATTTCCAGCGCCAGGTCGAGCTTGTCGGCCTCCACCCGGCTGTTGCCGGTCTTGAAGCCCTGCGCCTTGCGGAAGGTATTGGCCATCGCGCCGCCGATTAGGAAGGCATCCGCCTTCTCCATCATCTTCGCGATCACCTGGATCTTATCGGACACCTTCGAGCCACCCATGATCACCAGGAAAGGCCGCTCAGGGTTCTGCAGCTTGCCGTCGAGGTATTCCAGCTCGCGCTCCATCAGGAAGCCCATGGCGCTCTTCGGAATGAAATGGGTCACGCCTTCCGTGGAAGCGTGGGCGCGGTGTGCGGTGCCAAAGGCGTCGTTCACGTAGATCTCGGCCTTGCCGGCCAAGGCCTTCGCGTAATCGGCCTCGTTCGCCTCTTCCGCAGGGTAAAAACGGGTGTTCTCCAGCAGCAGCACCTGGCCGGGCTGCAGCGCCGCGCGCAGGGCCGCGGTCTCCTCGCCGATGCTGTCCGGGGCCAGCTTCACGTCCTGGCCCAGCAGTTCGCTCAGGCGCTTCGCGGCGGGTGCCAGCGAGAATTTCGGCTCCGGCCCGCCCTTCGGACGACCGAGGTGGGAAGCGAGCACCAGCTTCGCCCCGCCCTTCAGCAGGTGCTGGATCGATGGCACTGCCCCCTGGATGCGGGTGTCATCGGTGATCGCGCCGTCTTCCAGCGGCACATTGAAGTCCACACGCATGAGGACTTCCTTACCGTTCACGTCGAGGTCGCGGATCGAGAGCTTGGCCATGGGCCGGGGTTGCCGCAGGACGCCTTGCAAGTCAAGCATCGCGTGGAAAGGCAGGGCGCGATGTCACGGCTATCCCGTCGCGCAGCGACCGTGGACTGCGCGCAGCCTGCTGCCGCTTTCGGCAGGCAGCCTGCTGCCGTGAAGCACCAGACACTGCCGATGCACGCCCCGTCCGCGGCTTGCCATACCATGTGCTCCCTTTGCAGCGCCCCTCGCAGCAGGCTGCATCGGGACAGCGGCAGCAGGCTGCGCGCAGTCCACGGCGGCGAAGCCGCGGAAGGCAAATTTTCTCCGCGCTCCCTCCTCGACCTCCGCGGTTCGTTCGCTTCATCTACCCCTCCCTCACCCCCGCCAGCGCAGCAGGATCCACCACAATCTCCGGCACCGCCCCGGGGCTCACCTCCACCGCCACCACGCAGACATCGTCATCGTGATTCCGGCGTTTCTGGAAGGCCGCGACCTCGCACACGATCTTCGCCGGCATCGCTGCCAGCGGGCCGTCCAGGGACTCGTCGAAGGTGCTGATCAGGCGCTGGATGCCGAAATCCTTGCCCTGGGGATTCTCCGCCTCCACCACCCCGTCCGTGTAGAGCAGGAAGACATCGCCCGCCCGGATCGGCGAGGTCGAGGTCTGATAAACGGCTTCCGGGATCAGCCCCAGTGCCGGCTGGCGCTGCGCGCCGCTCCACAGCATCTGCGGCGGATTCCCGGTGCTGCGGCGCGCCCGCAGCGGGGCAGGGTGCCCGGCCACCGCCCAGCTCGCCTTCCCGTCCCGCGTATCCAGCACCATGAAAAAGGCCGTCACGAACAGCGTCTGGTGGCTGCGCTCGATCACTTCGAAGAGCCCGCGGTTGAGAAATCCCAGGAACGAGCCCGGATCACCCGCGGAGGTCACGTGATTCCGCACCAGCGCCCGCAGGATCGCCGTCACCAGCGCCGAGCGCGCCCCATGACCCATCACGTCCGCGATCAGCACGCCGGTCCGGTGCTCGTCCAGCTCCACCAGATCGAAGAAATCCCCGCCCACCGTCGAGGCCGGCTGATAGAAGTGCGCGAAGCCCAGCCGCAGCGGATCCTTCGCCAAGTGCGCCGGCGTCTCGGGAAAGCTGGACGGCATCAGCGCGTGCTGGAATTCCCGGGCCATCTCCAGTTCCTCCCGGATCAGCGCCGTCTTGGAATCCACCTCGGCCTCCAGCTCGCGGTGGTAGCGCATCACCCGGCTGGTCATCGAGCCGAAGTCCTCCGCCAGCTCCTCCACCTCGTCGCCGGTGCGGATCGATTGGATCCGCTCCAGATCTTCCTCCGCCGTCCTGCGCAGCGCGAAGGCCTCGCCCTCGGAGAGATTGCCGTCGGCGCGCAGATGAGCCGTGGCGGCCACCGAGCGCGCCGCCTGCCCGAGCACCGCGATCGGTCGCAGGATCTTGCGGTTCACCAGCATGTAGCCGCCCATCAGGCACATCAGCGTCGCCACGCCGGCCCCGAGCCCGATCATCGAAATCTGCCGCCGCAGCGGCGCGGTCACGTGGGCCTTCGGCGCGGAAAATAGCACGTAGCCGCCGGGCTCGACCCGCCGCCGGTCCACGTTGCGCGATTGGATCGCTGCGAAGCCCGTCATCCGCTCCCCGCCGCCCGCATCCCGCGTCAGCGACCAGCCGTTGAGCGCGTAGCGGATCTTCAGCAGCGAGTCGCCGTCGACGGAAGAGCCCAGCGCTTGGTATCCCGTGGCCCCGGCGCGGGCCAGGATCCGCCCGTCCGGCAGCAGGATTTCCAATTGCCCGCCATCATCTTCCCGCGAAGTGCGCAGCTGTTGGAAGAGCGGCGTCACATCCAGCACCAGCTTCGCCACCCCCTTCAGCTCGCCGCGGCGGTGGATCGGCAGGACCACGTTCGAGCGAGAAGACCCCCGCGCTCTCGTCATGGTGCAGCACGTCCGTCCACATTCCGCTCTCCGGCAGCATCCGGCCGATCTTCCACCAGCTCTCGTCGGATTGGTCATAGTCGGTGGTCTTGCGGGAAGCCGCCACCACCCGGCCCGCGGTATCCGCCACCAGCACCTCCGCCACCGGCTTCTGCGCCGCGGTGAAACGCAGCAGGCTCGTCGCCCCCGGATTGCCCAAAATCTCACGTAGCAGCGGATCGTCCTCCTTCAACGCCGCCCAGTCCTTGTCGATCTCTTTCAGGTCCGGCAGCACCGCGGGCGGCGGCTGCGAAAGGTAATCCGTCAGCGCCGGATCGGCGGACACCCAGCTCCAGAAATTCCCGGCCTGCGATTCCACCGCACTTTCCAGAGACCGCGCCAGCGCCCCGGCCTCCGCTTCATAGGTGCGCCCTTTCGACGCCAGCAGATGCTTGAAGCCGAAGGTTTGCAGGACGATGAAGCCGACCGCCAGCGGCAAGAGGGCGGCGATGGCCAATGCCAAAGCAAACTTTCCCCGCAGTCCCATCGCTCGTATACTCACCTTTCACACACTAAGCGCCGCCTTGGCGGATTTGCCAGCAGGTTTTCGGACACCCCGGATTCCGCCCGAAACACTTCATTCGACATTCGGAAATTCAGCATTCGTCATTGTCTCAGGGGCTGGTGACTTTCAAGCGCAGGAACCGCATCCCTCCCGCATGGCCACCATCGGTCAGCGTTGTCTCCCGGCTCTCGCCCGTGCCGCTCTCATCGATCAAAACCCCGGCCGCGAGATTGCCGAAAGCAGCTCCATCCACGCTGACCGCCAGATCCGCCCATGCACCGCTCAGGTCGCTGGATCCCTGCGCCGCCAGCGTGATCCCGACCCGTCCCGGATACCGCGTGAAGCGGATCTTCGCATGGCCTTCAGCATCGAGTTCCATCTGCGGCAGGATGGCGATGCCCGTCGCATTCCCCGCGGGATCGCCGCCCAGCGCATACTCGATCAGGTTCGGGATGCCGTTGTGGTTCGGATCCGCGTCGTCCGCTGCATTGCCTGCATTGGCCGCCGTGGCGAAATGCAGCAGCCGCCAGGACTCGAGCGCCGTGTAGACCTGCACCCCGCTGCCCGTGAGCTGGAGCGTGTAGGGACTGAAGGGATCGTTGCTGGGAATCGACAGCGCCGCGCTGCGCGGCCCGCCCGCCGCCGGCGCGAACTTCACCGTGAAAACGGTCGCCATCTCGATCTGGATCCGGTCGATCGCGGACGCGTAGTCCCCGGCTTCGGCGCGGGATCCCGTGAAGGTCAGCACATGGTCGCCGGGGTTGCTGCAGTGGTAGGCGACGCTGAAGCGGTGCCAGTCGTCGTCGGCCTGGCTGCCATGCGCCACGCTGCCGAGAGTGCTGCCGTCCATCTTTACCGCGAGATCCACGGCGGGAAAGAGGTCGCTGCGGCGGGTCAGGGAAAAGCTGACCAAATAGTCGCCTGCCGCCGGGAAGTTATAGCTGCGCGAGATCGTGGCCGCTGCGGCACTTCCGCCGGGTTGCCGCTGGATGAATGCGGCGTGCTCGCCTTCCGGCGCGGGCATCACGAACCATGGTGATCCATTGCGGGCCCGGCCCGTGGAACTGCCATAGGTCCAGGCGCTGCCCCCCGGCGCGTAGCTGAAGCCACCACCACCCAGGGCCGGGCTCTCGAAGCCCTCCGCCAGCGCGGTCGACACCGGCAGGATCGCCGGCGGCTGGACGGTCACGCTGAAGTCGCCCGCGTCCGGCCCATCAATTACTACGGGTGGCGTACCGGAAAGCAGCAGGTCCACCAGACCGGTATTCCGCAGCGTGAAATCGAGCGAACTGAAGCTGCCCACGTCCACGCTGCCGAAGTCGCGGCTGCCTCCGCTGAGGGCCGGGCTGCCCGTCGGCTGGTCGATGGCGAGCTCCGCCACGACTCCCTGGCCCCTGCCGCTGAGCTCGATCTCGTAAGAGCCCTCGTCGCGGTCGTTGCTGGCGATCACCAGCGTCGCCGTGCGCGGGCCATGCGCGGAAGGCGCGAAGGTGACATCGAAGACCGGGGAACTGACCACCTCCACGGCATCGATCGCCGAGGCATAGTCCCCGCCGCTGCGGGACGCGGTGAAGCGCAACTCGTGGTCGCCCGCCGCCGTGCACAGGTAGGGGATCTCAAAGGTCCGCCAGCTGTTGTCGGGCTGGCTGCCGTTCGCCACCGTGCCGATCGCCGCGCCGCCCACCGCGACAACGATGTCCACCGCCGGATTGGTGGCACCTCTCCGCACCGCTTGGAAACGGACGGTGTAGAGGCCCGCTTCGGGGAAGTTCACGCTGCGCGAGATCGTGCCCGCGGTCGAGCCGTCCGCTTGGATGAAGGCGGCCTGGCTGCCTTCCGGAGCGTTGTTTACGAACCAGGGGGAGATGTTGCGGGCCACGCCGGCCTTGCCTTCGATCGCCCAGCCGCTGCCCGCAATATTGTAAGTGAAGTTTCCCAAGTGAGTGAGCGCCGGTGTTTCAAAGCCGCTCTGGAAATGCGTTTGTCCGCCCCCGCCCGGAAAGGCCGTCGGGAGAGGCTGTGCCGCCACCGTGAAGTCCGCCGCATGCGGTCCGGTGATCGCCACCCGCGGCGTGCCCGTGAGATTCAAGGGCACGTTCCCGGTGTTCCGGATCGCGAAGCTCAGGGTCTGCTGGTTGCCTAACAGCAGCTTCTCGAACTGCCGGCTGCCGCCATCCGGGACCGGCACCGAGACCGGCTGTTGGACCTCGATCTCCGGGTCCGTCGCCACGGCGCTCAGGTGGATGTCGAAGGGATTTTCGTCGGGGTCGTTGGTGGTCAGGCGCAGCACCGCGCTCTTGGTCCCCCCGCTCGCCGCATCGAAGCGCACCGTGAAGCTCCTGCTGGCACCGGGTGCCATGGCCAAGGTCTCCGGCGCGGTGAGCGCGAACTCCGCTGCATCGGGGCCTTCGAGGCTCGCCTGGAAGCCGGTCAGATCGAGGTTGCCCGTGCTGTGGATCGTGAAGCCCGCCGTGGCACTGCTGCCCACCGGCAGGGCCCCGAAGTCGCGGGTGCCACCATCGAAGATTTCCGGACCTTCCGCCTGCGTGATCTGGATCTCCGCCTTCCTCAGCAGCAGGTCGCGGGGCACGAATTGCCCCGGTGGGAAGGTGAAGTAGCGGATCTCGTCGATCGCTCCAACCCAGCGTTCCCCTCCGCCCGGATTCCCCTGGTGGGCTCCGGCCGCGAAGCTGCCGCCGGGAAGATTCGGCGCGATCGTGCTGCTGGCCACGGCGTCGCCATTCACATAGAGCGTGGTCAGGCCGTTTACGCGCACCACCGCCAGGTGGGTCCACTGGTCGGGAGTCACGCTGCCGCCGCCGAACTGCACCCGGTCCGCGCAATAGACGAAGTAGGAAGCGCCGTCCTGGAAGAGACCCCAGCCGTCGCCGCCCAGGTTGCCATTGTAGAGCAGCCAGTGGCGGCCGGTGGTGGTGGTCGATTTGGCCCAGGCTTCGAAGCCGAAGTTCTCCGTGAGCTGCGGCTGCAGCGTGGCACCGGTCGCCTGCACCGCGGCATTGCCGAAGTCGAGCGCCAGCGTGCTGTTGGTCGCCGGGTCGGCGGTGGTGGCCGCCGTGTAGAGGGGCGTGCCGCCGAGCACGAGGTGGCGCATGCCGATGCTATCCCGCGTCCCGGCGGAACTACCGCCTGCCACGGCTCCCGGATCCGCCTCGCCGAAGCGGTACCAGGCCAGCGGGGTGAACACCGCGACCGGCGTCGTGAAGCTGGCCACCGGGCCGTAAATCGTTCCCGCCGTGCTCACGGCATAGGGCCGGTAGAGGGTCCTGCGTGACCGGGGAGAGTCCGGAGACCGCAACGCCGAAGGCACCGTAGTCGCCTGATGCGACCTGCTTGCTCACGCCCGCCCCATCGACCAGCGGATTGCCGTTCTCCAGGGTCTTCGAGAAGACCACGCCGCGCTCGGTCACGGGATTGCCGCTCCGCGTGGTCACGGTGCCGCCGAGCACCGCACTGGTCGCGGCGATGGCGGTCGCGGTGGGCGCGCTCACCTCGGGCGGGATGCTCTTGATCAGCAGCGAGGTGGGATCGAATTGGCCGGCCGGGAAGGTGGCCAGCCTGACCTCGTCGAGGGCGCCGCTGCTACGGAAGTCATAGTGGTAGGCCTTGCCCATCGACAGTCCTCCCGCGGCGGGCACACTGCTAGCTGGCCGGATCGTGTTGCCGTTGGCTACCCCGTTCACATAGAAGGTGGCCTTGTCGTTCTGCACCACGATCGCCAGATGGATCCACTGGCCCTGCACGGCGGGTGCCCAGCCGAATTCCTCCACGAACCCGCCATGCCACTGGCAGGAGAAGTGATCCCCGAACTGGATGAATCCGTAGCCGGTGTTATTGTCACCGTTGTAGAGGATCCACCCGACGGTGTGGGGAAGCGTGGCCGCCGGTTTCACCCACGCTTCCATCAGGTAGTTCCCGGCGGGGGTAAAGAAGAGGGGACGCGAGGCATAGGACCGGCCGTCCCGGAAATCCAGCGCGCGCGTGCTGCCTGCTTCCGCCGCCGGGTTGGCACCCACGGCGGAGCTGAAGAGGGGCGTGGCCGTGATCGCCGGATCGTTCACCTGCGGTTCCTTCAAGTGGTAGCCGCCCACGCTGTCGTACACCGTGTGCATCACGGTGTCCGCCGCGATTTCGCCTTCTTCCGCGCCGTCGTTTTCGCCCATGCGGTACAGGGCGGTGACATTGAGGTTATCGTTGCGGGTGGTGAAGGTCCGGTTTTCACCCCCGGTGCTGCCGGCACTGTTGCTCGCCACCACGCGGTAGTGATAAAGCGTGCCGGGCGTCAGACCTGTTAGAACGGTATTGACCGGGATCGTTTCAAAGCCGTTGGCGCTCGTGGTGACCGTGAAGCTGCTGCCATAGCCCGTCGTCGTGCCATACTCGATGGCGATGGTGGTGGGGTTGCCGTCGGGGTAGACCGTGCCCTTGATCCGCTGCTCGCTGGCCAGCTTGGCATGGAGCGCGCCGAGGGTGGTGGCAGCGGGTGCTTGGGCGATCCCGCCGCGCAAGTTCACGCGGTAGGGATTGTCGAAGGGATCGTTGTTCGGAATCGTCAGGATGCCCTCGCGGATGCCGGCCGCGCCCGGCGCGAGCTTCACCTGGAATTCGGCCGCCGTGTAGGTGATCCGGATCTCATCGATGGCGGACGCACAGTCCAAACCGCCGCCGCGCAGGCCGACGAAACTCAGGCTGCGGTCGCCCGCGCCGGGACATTGGTAGGCGACCGTGAAAGTCCGCCAGGTGTCGTCCGGTTGGCTGGCATTCGGCACCGTGCCGACGGTGGTGCCATCGACCTTCACGGCAATGTCGTTTGCGGGGTATTCCGCGCTGCGACGCACCGCGGAGAAGTGGATGAGATACTCGCCCGCCGAGGGGAAGTTCACGCTCCGGGAGATGTAGGCATCGGCCGAGTCGCGCTGGATGAATGCGGCCTGGCTGCCTTCGGGCGGGGCATTCACGAACCACGGCGAGCCGTGGTTGGCGGTACCGGCGGAACTGCCCATGCTCCATCCGGTGGCAAGGATTCCGTAAGTCCAAGCACCCGGTAAGAAGCCGGGATCTTCAAAGCCGGCGTTCGGCATCGCGGGCTCCGCGAAGGAAGGCAGGGAGAGGATCGTGTAGTCCGCCGCATGCTTGCCGCTCAAGCTCACTGCCGGACTGTCAAGCTGCACGGGATTGCCGCCGGCATTGCGGATGGAGAAGGTACGCGTCGCTTCATTGCCGACCGCCACCGCGCCGAAGTCCACGGTCCCGCCATTGGCCACCACGCTGCCCGCGGGTTGCTCGACCTGCACCTCCGTGGCGCGGCACAGCAGGTCCGCGGGGCTGAAGCTGCCCGGCGCGAAGCTGAAGACCCGCGTCTCATCGACCATCCCGCGCAGGAACTCAGTCTGGTATGGCGGCGGCGGGCCGCCAACGGTGAAGACGTTCGTCGGTAATTTCGGAACCGAGGCCGAGCTGCCGGAAGCCACGCCGTTGACGTAGAAGGTCGCGGTGCCGTTGTCCCTCACCAGGGCCAGGTGGGTCCACACGTCCGCCTGCACCGCGGCGCTGCCGAAGTTCCCGACCCCGCCGAAGCGTGCCGAGAACGTGGCACCCGTTTGTTGAAGGCCCCAGCCGTCCCCGCCGCCGTTGCCGTTGTAAACAATATAGCGGTTCTCGGTGCTGGCATTGACCTTGACCCAAGTCTCGATCCCGAAGTTGTCGGTCGCCGTGGAAGCCAGCGCCGCGTAGGAGAAACATTGGGCGCTGTAATCGCCGGAGCGCGAGCTGCCGGTCCGTGCCACGGCCTCCGCACCCACGTTCGTGGAGTAGAGCGGGCCCGCGCCGCCAAGAATCAGATCGTTCGCACCCGCCCGGTCCTTGCTGGCACCCAGCGCCCCGGCGGAGACCGCATCGTCTTCACCGTAGCGGTAGTGGTGGAGCACGGCGATCGAGCCCTCGGCAAGCGGGACAAACTTGATCAAGAACGCGGCAAGCGCGAGGCGGAGCGGTAATTTCATATGCCGGGAGACAAGACGGCAGGGTGTGAGGGCGACGGGCGAGAATGGCCGCGGCAGAGGGCCGGGGCCAGATATCCAAGCCGCCGGGCTGAGACGGCCGCTTGAATATTTAGCTTTCCATAGGATCGGGGCAGGGGAGCGTCGATGCCAATCCCGCCACCCTACGCGAAGACGTGTTAGAGGGATTCCCGGCGATCAAAGGATCGACGCGGATGAGACCGCCGGATTCGCACCAGATGGATCGGATGAACAGGATGGGACTTCGAATCCAAGGATGTAGATCGACTGCTTTTCCTAAATCCCATCCATCCTATCCATCCTGGTCCAAACTCCAAAAACCATCCTGCCTTTCATCTGTGTCCATCCGGCTGCTATCTGTGGTTGGTTTCTTCTTAATCCGTTTTTCGTGATGGTTTCTCCATTGGAAAACGTATTTTCCCGCCATGAAGCTCACCTTGCTCCTCACCCTCCTACCCCTCCCGCTACTCGCCGCGGACAAACCGAACATCGTCCTCATCTACGCCGACGACCTCGGCTACGGCGACATTTCCTGCAATGGCGCGACCGCGGCCCAGACCCCGAACATCGACCGCATCGCGAAGGAAGGCATCAATTTCAACTCCGGCTACGCCACCTCCGCGACCTGCACGCCCTCGCGCTTCTCCCTGCTCACCGGCAAGTACGCCTGGCGTCAGCAGGGCACCGGCGTCCTCCCGGGCGATGCCGCGCTGATCATCGATCCCGCCCAGCCCACCCTCCCCGGCATGCTCAAGAAGGCCGGCTACCGCACCGGCGTCGTCGGCAAGTGGCACCTCGGCCTCGGCGGCAAGGGCGGCGTGAATTGGAACGAGAAGATCACACCTTCCCCGAACGAGATCGGCTTCGACTTCTCCCACATCATGGCCGCCACCGGGGACCGCGTGCCCTGCGTCTATCTCGAGGATGGCCTGGTCCGGAACCTCGACCCCGCCGATCCCATCAGCGTCTCCTACAAGACCGCCTTCGAGGGCCTGCCGGATGGCGTGAAGGACCGCGCCTCGCTCAAGCTCGACTGGAGCCACGGCCACAACATGGCGGTCGTCAATGGCATCGGCCGCATCGGCTACATGAAGGGTGGCACCAAGGCCCTGTGGAATGATGAGGAAATGGCCGATCATCTCGCCGGCCAGGCCCTGCGCTTCATCCGAGAATCGAAGGAAAAGGACACACCCTTCTTCCTCTACTTCGCGCTGCACGACATCCACGTCCCCCGCGTCCCGAATCCGCGCTTCACCGGCAAGACCGCCATGGGCCCGCGCGGCGATGCCATCGTCCAGGCCGATTGGCAAGTCGGCGAAGTCCTCCGCCTGTTAGATGAGCTCAAGCTGGCGGAAAACACCCTCCTCATCTTCTCCAGCGACAACGGCCCGGTGATCGACGACGGCTACAAGGACGAAGCCGCCGGGAAGCTCGGCACCCACAAGCCCGCCGGTCCCTGGAGCGGTGGCAAGTACAGCATCCTCGAAGGCGGCACCCGCGTGCCCTTCCTCGTCCGCTGGCCCGCCCGCGTCAAACCCGCCAAGAGTAGCAGCGCCATCGTCAACCAGATCGACTTCGCCAAAAGCCTCGCCACCCTCACCGGCGGCGACCCGAACTTCCCCGATAGCCAGGACATCCTGCCCGCACTGCTCGGCGAATCCGAGACCGGCCGCGAATTCAACATCGGGCACGCCGGCCAACTCGCCATCCGCATCGAGAACTGGAAATACATCCCCGCCGGCCCCAAGGGCAAGCAACCCGAGCGCCTCTTCAACCTCGCCAAGGACCCCGGCGAAACCGACAACCTCGCCGAGACCTTCCCGACCAAGATCACCGCCCTCAACGCCAAGCTCGCCGAGATCAGGGGAGGGGAGTGAAGCACGGTCCCTAACAGCCCGTCCCCAAGGGTACGTAGTCCCGCCTTCAGGCGGACGGCACCGGTAGGACGACACCACCCAAGTGCCTTCCGCGGCTCCGCCGCCGTGGACTGCGCGCAGCCTGCTGCCGCTGTCCCGATGCAGCCTGCTGCGGGGGGCGCTGCAAAGGGAAGCCACCCCAGCGCCACCGCCGCATGCCTGCCCCCCGGGACCGCGGAGGCTCCGCCCCGCAGAACGGTCCCTCGCCGCTCGCAACACGAGAGGGCAAGCAGCCACACGGCGGCGATCTCCATGCTAACCGCCCTAGCACCTCCACCGGTCACCCTTGCCTTCCTCTGCGCTTCCTTCGCGATCTCTGTGCCTACGCGGTTCGTTCCCTGCCTCTTCTTCCCACAGACCCCTCACCCCACCATCATCATCCCCGCCCTTCTCCATCTACGACGCCTCACGTAGAACATCCCGCTCCACGCTGAAACATACCCCACCAGCCCGAACCAATGCGCGATCCGGATCTCGACCGGCTTTCCCGGCGGTGCCGGCGGCGGCGGGCATATGATCGCCCTTCCGAAACCAGAGTCGCGACCTTCCTTCCTCCCGACATACACGGGCTGCGGAAAAATAAGGCTGCCTTTGCCGGACAGGAGGTAGTCGGCGGTCGTGACAGGGAAGCCCCGCGTATTCCGCAACTCAGACCACTTGAAGGAAAAACGCCCCTTGCTTCCTGATACGGGCAGGGGCTGAGGCTCCTGCCGGTAGCGGATCATGCTCCGGTCATTCAGCAGGGTGGTGATCCGTGCGCCATCCGCATGTTGCACTCCCGTGCAGCTCGAGACCGAATCCATCCACATCCAAGAAAGGAACAGCGCCCCCGGCAGTCCCAGCCAGAACAAGAAGGAGCGGTAGAAAGGCTTCATCTAGGGATAGAACGTAACCGGACTCGATTTCTTTGGATCTCATTCCTGCCACGGCAGCGGGATCTGGCAAGCCGCTTCTCCGTGGTGGAACGACTGCTGGCGTGCTCCGTCAACCCCAAGGCCTCTACCATCGGACAGCCCCACTGGGACCGCCGGGCACCGCCCGGCAGAACGGTCCCCAAACGCCCTCAGCCGCCAAAAGCCTCAAGCTATCCCAGCGCCTCCGCGATCACCCCTTTGCCTTTCCACTTCGATGTTCGATGTTGGACGTTCGATGTTCGATGTTTTCCCTCGCCACCCCCATCCCCGCCTCCCGCGCCGGCGCCCTCCTCTTCGCGCAGCGCCACTTCGATTGATGATTGGAAGATTAGTGATTGGTGATTCCTGTCTCAGCCACCCTCAGCACTGCTCCCGTATCCGCACTCGTCACCATCGCGGCATACCGCGCCAAGTAACCGCTCCGCGCCTTCGCCACCGGCGGCACATACGCCCCCCTCCTCATCGCCAGAACCTCGTCGTCCACCCTCAGCAAGATGCTGCGTCCGGGAATATCAGTCTCAATGATATCTCCCGCTTCCACCAAGCCAATCGGCCCTCCGGAAGCCGCCTCCGGCGACACATGTCCGATCGCCCCGCCCCGGGTCGCCCCGGAGAAACGGCCATCGGTGATCAAGGCCACGCAGTCTCCCAAACCCCTTCCCGCAAGCGCCGCCGTCGGTGCCAGCATCTCCTGCATGCCCGGCCCGCCCTTCGGCCCCTCATATCGGATCACCACCACATCGCCCGCCTTCACGCGCCCGCCGAGGATACCGAGATGGGCTTGCTCCTGGGACTCGAAGATCACCGCGGGGCCGGAGAACTTCATCATCTGCCGGCTCACTCCCGCCGCTTTCACCACACAGCCATCCGGCGCGAGATTGCCGAACAGGATCGCCAGCCCGCCCTGTTGCGAATAGGCGCGTTCCAGGGGACGGATCACCTCCGCGTCCTTTACCTCCGCGGTGGAGATCGTCTCTCCCAGAGTCAGCCCGCTCACCGTCATCGCATCCGGATGCAGGCAGCCGGGGATCGACGAGAGCGTCTTTAGGATCGCAGAGATCCCGCCAGCGCGGTCGATGTCTTCCATGTAGTGATGTCCGGAAGGAGCCACCTTGCACAGATGCGGCACCCGCGCCGAGATCACATTGAAGTCCTGCATGGTCAGCGTCACCCCGGCCTCCGATGCGATCGCGATCGTGTGCAGGATCGTATTCGATGATCCGCCCATCGCCATGTCGAGGGCCAGCGCGTTCTCGAAAGCCTCGCGGGTGAAGATGTCGCTCGGCCGCACATCGTCCCGCACCAGCCGCACGATCGTGCGCCCGGCCCGCTCGAACAAAGCATCGCGCGCGGGGTCGGTCGCGAGGATCGAGCCATTCCCCGGCAGGGCAATCCCGAGTGCCTCGCACAGGCAGTTCATCGAATTCGCGGTGAACATCCCCGAGCAGGACCCGCAGGTGGGACAGGCGTTGCGCTCGATCTCATCGAGCTGCTGCTCCGTGATCGAGTTCGCGGAGAGCTGGCCGACCGCCTCGAACACCGAGGCGAGATCCAGGGACTTGCCGGTGCTGGGATTCTTCCCCGAGCGCATCGGGCCGCCGGACACGAAGATGGCGGGGATATTGACGCGGGCCGCCCCCATCATCATGCCCGGCACGATCTTGTCGCAGTTCGGGATGCAGACCACACCATCGAAGCAATGGGCCCGCAGCATCGTCTCCACCGAATCCGCGATGATCTCGCGCGAGGGCAGCGAATACTGCATGCCGCCATGGCCCATCGCGATGCCGTCATCCACGCCGATGCAGTTGAACTCGAAGGGCACGCCGCCCGCTGCCCGCACCGCCTCCCGCACCTTCCGCCCGACCACGTCCAGATGCGCGTGGCCGGGGATGATCTGCACGAAGGAATTCGCGATCGCGATGAAAGGCTTGTCCCAGTCAGCCTCGGATTGGATCGCCCCGGTCGCGCGCAGCAGGCTCCGGTGCGGGGCCCGGATTGCGCCTTTCTTGATCGTGTCGCTGATCGCCATGCCCCCACGGTAGGGGGTATGGTCCATATTGAGAATGACTTGATCGGTCGCGATCTGATACCGTTTCGGTATGGATTATTCATTCCGGGAACTCGAGTGCTTCATCGCCGTCGCGGAAGAACTCTCCTTCACCCGGGCGGCGGCGCGGCTGCGTCTGGCCCAGCCGCCGCTCTCGCGGCACATCCGGGCCTTGGAGGAAAAGATCGGAGCCGATCTCTTCCTGCGCGAGCCGCGCAAGGTCTCGCTGACTCCTGCAGGTACCATCTTCTACGATGAAACCCGGACGATACCCCGGCGCTTGGAGCGGGCCGCCGAGGTCGCGAAGAGGACCTCGCTCGGCGAGACCGCGCGGCTGCGGCTCGGCTTCGTCAGTGCTGTCATGAACGACGAATTGATCGATACCTTCCGCCGCTTCCGCGCAAGCCACCGCGGCGTACAGGTCATGCTCCACGACCTGCCTCCCCAGGAGCAGTTGAATGCCATCGCGGACGGGCGGCTGGAGGGTGGCTTCGTCGGCCTGCAACCGCGCGAGCGTCCTGCGGGCATCCGTTTCGTCCCCTGGCACAAGGAGCCCCTGAAATGCTTCGTCCCCCGCGGCCATGCCTTCGAGGGGCTGAAGAGCCTGAGCCTGGCATCCCTCGCGGCGGAATCCTTCATCGCGGTCTCCGGCGAGTCCGCGCCCGCATTCGCCGCGCATGTCCGGGAACTCTGCCGGGCCGCCGGTTTCCGCCCGCGCATCATCCTCGAGTCACCCCGCGCCCAAGCGGTGGCGCTGATGGTCGCCGCCGGCTCCGGCATCGCGATCCTGCCCGCGGCCTTGGCTGGCCTCTTCCGGGATTCCGTCGCCGCCATCGCGCTCAAGGGCAATCCCTCCATTACCCACGTCTTCGCCTGCCGGGACCAAAAGCCCGCCCCCGCGCTCGACCATCTCATCCGCCTGATCCGCTAGCCTCAGGTGCCTTTTTACTTCGATGTTCGATGTTGGGCGTTCGATGTTCGATGTTTGGATCTGCCTTTAAAACTTCGCGCTTCTCTTCTCCCCCGCTCGGCTTTCCTCCCCCCATGGACTTGGATGCCCTGAAGGCCGCGCTCGCGGCTTCACCCGACAACATTCCCCTGCTGATGCTGGTCGGGAAGCTGCACGAAGACCGCTTCGAGCTCGCCGATGCGCGCGCCTGCTTCGATCGCGTGCTCGCGCTCCAGCCCGAGAATGGCGAGGCCCACGTCGCCGTCGCGCGCCTGCTCGACCTCGCCGGGGAAAGCTCGCAGGCCGCCGTCCGCCTCGAATCCCTCTGCGCCCGGCAACCCAAGCTCGCCTCCGCATGGCTGCTGCGCGCCCGTATCGCGCTCGATGAAGGCGACGCCCTTTCCGCCCGCGGCTTCTACGACACCGCCGTCGATCTCGACCGCGCCCAGGCCGACGACGAACTTTTCCAGGCCATCCTCAAATCCGGGGGCAGCAAGAAGGTCGCCATGACTTCCGCGGGCACCTTCAAGGAGGAGGAAGACGATGACGACGGCGCCAATCCCTTCGAGGGCATGGATGCCGTCACCGCCCGCGATCTCGATATCGAATTCCGCGTCCGTGCCGACATCAAGTTCGAGGACATCGGCGGCATGGAGAAGGTGAAGGAGGACATCCGGATGAAGATCATCCACCCGCTCAAGAATCCGGAACTCTTCGCCGCCTATGGCTAGAAGCCCGGTGGCGGCGTGCTGCTCTACGGCCCGCCCGGCTGCGGCAAGACCCTCATGGCCCGCGCCACGGCGGGGGAGATCAATGCCGCCTTCTTCTCCGTCGGCCTCCACCAGGTGCTCGACATGTACATTGGCGAGTCCGAGCAGAAGCTGCACAAGATCTTCGAGCTCGCCCGCAAGTCCGCGCCCGCCGTGCTCTTCTTCGACGAGACCGATGCCCTAGCCGCCGACCGCCGCGACCTGCGCCACTCCGCCGGGCGCAACCTGATCAACCAGTTCCTCAGCGAGATGGATGGCGCGAACTCCGCCAACGACGGCCTGCTGATCCTCGGCGCGACCAATGCCCCCTGGCACGTCGATGGCGCCTTCCTCCGCCCCGGCCGCTTCGACCGCATCATCTTCGTCCCGCCGCCGGACACCGCCGCGCGCGAGGAGATCGTGAAGATCCACGCCAAGGGCAAGCCGCTGGTCGACTTCGACGCCGCCGACATCGCCAAGCGCAGCGACGGTTTCTCCGGTGCCGACCTGCGCGCGATCTTCGACCAGGCCACCGAGGCCGCGCTGGCCGAAGCGATGAAGAAGGGCTCGATGATCCCCATCAGCGGCAAGATGCTGGCCAAGGCCACCAAGGAAGTGAAGCCCTCCACCCGCAAGTGGTTCGAGAGTGCCAAGAACCACGCCCTCTACGCCAACCAGAGCGGCTTCTACGATGACGTGTTAGTCTATCTCGGCCTGAAGAAGCAATGACGAATGAGGAATTTGCCAGCGGGGAAATCCCATTCTCGCAAGACAGTTCATTCGTCATTCGGAAATTCTGAATTCGGCATTCTCCTCGTATGAGCACGCCTCTCTCCCGCGCCCAGATGCTGCGCCAGCACCGCCGTCATGAAGAGGCAGTCGCGATGCTTCACACTCATCTCGCGCATTTCCCGGACGACCCCGCGGCTTATCTCGAGCTGGCCATGAACCGCATGGACATGGAGGGCATGAAGACCCTCGCGCTCGATGACGCCCGCAAGGCCACCGGCCTGCTGCCGAACGAGCCCTTCCCGCAGGCCCTGCAATCGCGCATCCTCTCGATGCTCGACCGCGAGAAGGAGGCCCTGCCGCTCGCCGAGTCCGCGATCGCGCTCGATCCCGACGACGTCTACGCATGGAACGCGAAGACCCTCGCACTCTGCGGCCTGCACCGTTGGAACGAGGCCGAGGAATCCGCCCGCCACGCGCTCTCGCTCGATGCCGATGACGAGGCGGCCTCGAACCTGCTGGCCCACGTGCTGCGCCTGCAGAAGAAGCTCGTCGAGTCCGAGCAGGAATCCCACCGCCGCCTGGCGCGCGATCCGGAGAATGCCTTCTCCTTCGCGAACGCCGGCTGGGCCGCGCTCCAGCGCCGCCAGGTGAAGGATGCGGAGAACTACTTCAAGGAGGCGCTGCGGCTCGACCCGGAGATGAAGTATGCGCGGGAGGGCCTGAAGGAATCCTACCGCGCGCGCTCCGGCTTCTACCGCCTCTTCCTGCGCTGGGCCTTCTTCCTGCAGCGCTTCAGCGACAAGCACCGCACCTTCATCATCATCGGCATCATCGTCGGCTTCCGCTTCATGAGCGCCATTGCGGCGGCCGTGAACCCGCTGCTGGTGCTGCCGCTGTTCCTGATCTACTACGTCTTCCTTTTCGGAAGCTGGCTGGCACCGGGCATCGCGAATTTCCTGATCCTGAAGGACCCCGTCGCCCGCGTCTCGCTGGACCGCGCCGAGAAGGTGGAGGGCGTGGTCGTCTCGCTGCTCTTCTTCGGCGGCCTGGCGATGCTGATCGGCGGCTTCCTTGCCGGAATGTTCCCCGTCATCATCGCCGGCGGGGCGCTGCTGGCGGCGGCGATCCCCTTCTCGATGGTCTTCACCAACGAGTCGCTTCCGGGCCGCTTCGTCTTCCTCGGCATCGGCCTCGCGGTCCTCGGGCTGGGGTTCTTCGGTGCCTCGCAGTTCTTCCACTCGCACGAGAGCTTCATGCACCCTTCCACGATGTCGGCCATCAGCCTCGCCGCCATCCTCGCCGTTGCTTGCACCTGGTTGGCTGCCATCCCGGCCCTGCGCCGCATCCGTCCGACTTAGGAACGCTGCCGTACACCTTAAAGGGAGTACCTTAATGGGGGAACCTTTGTGCCCCGTTTTGGGGGACGGGTGGTGCCCCGTTTCGGGGGGCGGGGGGTGTCCCGTTCCGGGGGACGGGTCGAAAAGAGTGGAGCTTGGCAGTTGGACGTCCCGCGATTCTCCGCTCAAATAGTGGGGATGCTGCGCTTGCTTTTCCTCCTGCTCCTCGCCCCTCTCCACGCGGCGGAGGAGTTCGTGCCGCGGATGGCGGTGGAGGCGCGCTTGTTCCTGCGGGTGCCGGATGAGGCGGTGCCGCTGCGGGATGTGCGGGTCTCGGCGGGCGAGGTTTCGGCGGGGAGTTTTGAAGGGACGCCGGAGAAGCAGGAGCGGTTGAGCGATGTGCGCTTTCCGGTGCGCTGGTGGGCGTGGCGGGAGCTGACGATCCGATTCACGCCGGGGCAGGACGGGGCGGTGGAGCTGGACTTGAACGGCCCTTGGGGCGAGGCGCGGCCGGGGGTGCTGCTGCAGCAGGAAGTGCTGTGGGACGAGATCCGCGCGACGGGTGCGGAGCTGGTGAACGGGAACTTCGAGCAGGGTTTGGCGGGCTGGGAGTCGCCATGGAGGGCGTATCCGGAGGCGATGAAGGGAAAGGGCTTCGGGGCGTCGTGGCACGGGAGGCCCTTGATCGGGAAGCTGCAGGTGAAGGCGGGGGTGCCGGTGGTTCTGAAACTGAACGCGCGGGCCGCGACGACGCCGGGCTTCAAGGCTCCGGCCATTTTGGGGAACGCGACACCGGCGCATCGTGCCTGTGCATTGCTGAAGCGCGGGGTGAATCTGGGGAACGGCTGGGAAGCCGCTCCGGGGACCTGGGGCCTCAAGTACGAGATGGCGGATATCGACCGGATTGCGGCGGAGGGTTTCGACCACATCCGCGTGCCGGTGGCCTGGCATCACTACATCGTGAACGGGGCGATCAAGCCGGAGTTCCTGGCCGACTTCGATCCGCTGCTCAAGCATGCGCTGGAGAAGAAGCTCTCCGTGATCGTGAACTGGCACAACTACGAGGGGCTGTGCAAGGAGCCGGAGCAGCATCGCGCGGTGTTTGTGGCGGGGTGGGGGGTGCTGGCGCGGCATTTCAGGGATTGGCCGCCGCAGCTTTACCTGGAGCTCTTCAACGAGCCGAACGGGGCGCTGGATCATGAGGTGCTGACGGCGGTGCACGCGCAGGCGATCGCGGCGATCCGCAAGGTGGACGCGGAGCGGATCCTGCTGGCGGATCCGCCGCAGTGGGCCGGGGTTTCCGGGCTGGACCGCTTCTTCCTGCCGGATGGGGATGACCGGATCATCGTGAGCGTGCACAGCTACGAGCCTTTCCAATTCACGCACCAGGGGGCGGCGTGGGTGGGGTATCAGGATCTACGGGGGATCTCGTACCCGGGGCCGCCGCTGAAGCCGGTGGCAGTGCCGGAATCGCTGAAGGAGAATGCGGGGCTGGTGGCTTGGCTGGCGGCTTACAATACGAAGGAGGGCAGCGATAATCCGTGCGCGGCGGCGACCTTCGAGTTGTTGTTGGATGATGCGCTGGCGTGGTCGGCGCACTTCGGGCGGCCGGTGCATGCGGGGGAATTCGGGGCGGTGCGGAATGCGGATGCGGCGAGCCGCGGGAGGTATGTGCGGGATTTCCGGATGGCGGCGGAGAAGCGGAAGATCCCGTGGACGATGTGGGATTGGAAGGCGGGGTTCGCGTATTGGGATGGGGAGACGGGGAAGGCGTTGTTGAGGGAGGAGTTGTTCGGGAGGTAGGGGGGGGCGGGGAAAACATCGAACATCGAACGTCCAACATCGAACATCGAAGGAAAGGCAAAGGTTAGGCTGGGGCGGGACGCAACTTTGCGAGGTGTCGGAGGTTGAATGGGCATGCTTCGTGGCGCTTTGAAATCCGCTCTTTTTCTCATCGGCGTCTTGTGCGGGGTGCCCCTCGCCGGTGCCGCGGAAAAGCAGCCGAACATCATCTACATCCTGTGCGACGATATGGGGTATGGCGACATGGGCGTGTTCTTCCAGAACCGGCTGAAGAAATCCTCGCCGGGCGCTCCGTCGTTTTCGACGCCCCAGCTCGACCGGCTGGCGAGGGAGGGAATCGCGATGGAGGGGATGTATTGCCCGGCTCCGGTGTGCGCGCCGTCACGGGCGTCGCTTCTAACAGGTGTGCACCAGGGCCATGCCAGCGTGCGCGACAACCAGTTCGACAAGGCCCTGGAGGACAACCACACGCTGGCGACGGTGCTGAAGGAGGCCGGCTATGCGACTGCGGTGATCGGAAAGTGGGGACTGCAGGGGAACGCCGGGGGCGGTCGGAAAAACAAGGCGGCCCGTGACGAGGCGTTGCCGGAGGCCTGGCCGGCTTATCCGACGAAGCGCGGGTTTGATTATTTCTTCGGCTACGTCCGCCACGGCGACGGTCACGAGCACTACCCGAAGGAAGGCATTTACAAGGGTGCCAAGCAGGTGTGGGAAAACGAGCGCGAGGTCTCGCGGGATCTCGACCGTTGCTACACGACCGATCTTTTCACCGCGCGTGCCAAGAAGTGGATCGAGGAGGAAAAGAAGGCCACGCCTCACAAGCCATTCTTCCTTTATCTCGCCTATGACACGCCGCACGCGGTCGATGAATATCCCGCCTGTGCCTACCCCGATGGTGCGGGTCTGAGGGGCGGCCTGCAATGGACCGGTGAGCCGGGTGCGATGATCAACACCGCCGCGGGCACGCCGGATTCCTGGTGCCATCCCGACTATGCCGGGCAGGCGTGGCCGGATGTGTCCAAGCGCTACGCCACATCCGTCCGCCGCATCGATGATTGCGTGGGCGATCTGATCGGCCTGCTGAAGGATCTGAAGATCGATGACGATACGCTGGTGATCTTCACCACCGACAACGGTCCGAGCCAGGAGTCGTACCTCAAGGGCCAGGAACTCGATCCCGGGTTCTTCCAGAGTTTCGGCCCCTTCGACGGGATCAAGCGCGATTGCTGGGAGGGCGGCGTCCGAGTCGGGGCGATCGTGCGTGCTCCGGGCCTGATCCCGGCGGGCCGCACTAGCAATGCGCCGGCGCAGTTCCACGATTGGATGCCGACCTTCGCGGAGCTGGCGGGCGTGCCGGTGCCGGCGCGCGCCGATGGTGTATCGCTGGTGCCGCTGCTCACCGGCAAGGGTGTGCAAAAGCCATCGCAGGTTTACATCGAATATGCCGTGGGCGGAAAGACGCCGAACATCAAACGGTTCGAGCCGGAGCACCGCGGCCGCAGCCGCGGTCAAATGCAGATGATCCGCATCGGTGAATACACGGGGGTCCGCTATGACATCAAGGATGCCGGAGCGGCGTTCGAGATCTATGATGTGGTACGCGATCCGCGGCAGTCGACCAATCTGGCCGACAAGAAACCGGAGCTGCAAAAGCAGATGCGCGATCAGGTGCTGCGCATGCGCCGCCCGAATCCAAGCGCGGCGCGTCCGTATGACGATGTACCGGTGCCGGCGCTGGGGAATGTGAAAACCGGGCCGGGATTGGTGCGCAGCAGTTACTCCGGCAGCTTCCCATGGCTGGCGAGGGTGGATGGGCTCAAGCCGACGGACTCCGGCATCTTCGCCGATCTCAGCGCTTGTCCGGTGGAGACGGCGGCTGAAACGCTCTACGCGGGCTACCTGATCGCTCCGGCCGACGGGGCCTACACGTTGTCGATCGGCCACGGGGCGCAGGCATTGCTGCGTGTGCACGACGCGACGGTGATCGACCAGGGCTTCAGGAAGCAGGCGACGAACGAGTCGGCGGAGATCCGTCTAACAGCCGGGGTGCATCGGTTCCGTCTCTACACGGCGAAGTCGGGTGAGGGGAGCGTGCCGGTGTTGAGCTGGAAAGTGCCGGGTGGGGAGGCGTTGGTGCCGGTGCCTGCGGCTGCTTTTGGGCACGAGCTTTAGTGGGGGGGCGGGGGAAAAGATCGAACATCGAACATCGAACGTCCAACATCGAACATCGAACATCGAAGGCAAAGGCAAAGGGGGCGCAGTCAGGACATGGGTAACACTTTTAGCTCAGGACATGGGTAACACGGTTCGGGTTCAGGGTGACACTTCAGCGACGGGTTGGCCAGCTTCGCCGCCGCCCGGCCGGGCGGCGGCGAAGCTGGCGGTCGTTTCATCAAGATGGCCTACCAGCAGCCCGGCAAACCACACCTCGATCAGCCCGTCGGGCCGCGGCGACAGCCCGACGCTCCAGCCGCCCAGGGCAGTGCTGATGAGGATCTTCTCGCCGCGGTGGCTGATGGTGCCGCCGCGCGGATTGACCCGGCGCGTTTCCATCCCGCCGTAGTCGAGTTCGTCAGGGGTGCCTTCATAGCGCCGCGCCGAGGGGATGTAGATCTCGGCGGGCATCTTCATGCCGAGCGACTCGTGGGGGCGCTCGTGGTTGTATTCGTGCCGCCACACGTCGAAGGCGGCCTGGTCGCGGCCGATCCGCCCGGCCTGCAGCTCGCGGCTGATGTCGAGGTGCATCCGCTCGTGGGCGCCGTTGTCCTGCGGGCAGCCCGGCCGGCTGCGCTCCAAGCCGATGCCCAGGGCCAGCCACCAGCACGAGAGCTTGCTCAATCCCAGCAGCCCGGCATGGGTCGCAAACGGCGGGCCGTTGTCGCTGCGGATCGCACCGGGCAGGCCGTGGAGCTCGAACAGGCGCTCGAAGCAGGCCCGCACCGGGGCGGTCCGCGAGCTCTCCAGCGCCCGCATTTCCAGCAGCATCTTGCTATGTTCGTCCCGCACTGTCAGCGGCTCGACCTTCTGCCCGTCGGCTCCCAACCACCACCCCTTGAAGTCGATGGTCCAGATCTCGTTGGGCTTTTCCGCCTTGAGCCCGGAGGCGATGCGGCCTCCGTCGCGCGCCGCCCGGGTCTTGCGCGGGACGGTCAATCCGGCGTGTTCCAGGACCCGCTTGAAGCTGCTTTCACACGGGATCTCCCCGGCGTGCTTGCGCCCGTAAAGGGCGCGGATCTTGCGCGGTCCCCAGTGCGGGTGCGCTTGCTTGAGCTTTACGATCTCGCAAACCACGGCTTCGGCCAGCCCGTCGGGACTGGCATGCGGCCGGCGGCTGCGGTCCTCCATCCCCGCCATCCCGTGCTCCAGGAAGCGGGCCTGCCATTTGTAGCCGGTCTTGCGGCTGATGCCATACTCGGCGCACGGCCCCTTGAAGTCGGCGCTTTTGATCGCCTTCAAGGCGAATTCGATTTTAAGGTCCATTTTAGGGGTCTCTTTCCACGGCATCCCCCACCTTCCCAGAGGGAAAACGGAGAGGCCAGGTGTTACCCATGTCCTGAACCAATCGTGTTACCTATGTCCTGAACCTGGACCAAGGGAAAAGGCGGCGGAGGGTGGTGACGGCAGTCGGGGACCGTTCTGCCGGGCGGTGCCCGGCGGTCCCAGTGGGGCGCGGGGGGAGGGCGGGTCGAAATTCGGAAGGGTGATTTTCGTTAGACCGATGGCGGATCCGCGCTAGGGAAGGGAGGGTCGGTGCTGCTGTTGCCGGCGTTGATTGAAGAAGCTGCTTATCCTTACACTCTAGATCCCATGCGTTCCCATATCCTTGCTGTTGTCGGCCTGTCGTTTGCTGTTGCTTCGCTGGAGGCGGAGGAGAAGGGGAGGGATTTGAAGGGGTCGTTCCCGGGGTTGGCGACGCTGGCGGTTCCGGAGGGGGATTCGCCGTTTCCGGGGGAGGTGGCGTATGATGCGAAGTTGTCCGAGGTGATCAACAAGCCGCTGCCGCTGGAGGAGGGCGCGCCGGAGGTCAAGCGGTTGATCGCGACGCGCTTGGACGGGGAGGGCGGGACGAGCTACTTCATCGATTTCGATCCGGGTCCGAGTGCGGATCCTTCTTTCGTGATCACGGAGCAGAAGAGCGGGAAGGTGCTGGGGAACATCGGGGCGGAGAGTCTGGTGGTGCCGGGGAATGGCTTTCTGTATGCGGTGGGGCGGTCGAACCGAATGCATCTGGAGCATCTGAAGTATGCGGTGCGGGAGGGGAAGCTGGTGGAGGTGGAGCAGCCTTTCTCGTACGTGGGCTTGCAGTCGAAGGCGAAGGTGGCGCTGAAGCTGATGGCGAAGAAGGACGGCGGGGAGGCGATCGCGAATATCCCGGCGGGGGATGCGGTGGAGGTGGTCTTGAGGGATGGGGAGTTTTTGTTGGTGAAGACGCAGTTCGGTTTGGTGGGGTGGTGGAAGATGAAGGAGAATGTGATGCCGGATCATGCGGAGATTGAGGGGATTTATTATGCGGGGGATTGAGAGGCAGGAGTGCCGGGTGCCGGGTGCCGAGTGGTCAGTGATCAGTGAAAGGCAGGCTGAGTTTGCTAGGGTTCAGTGTTCAGTTTTCAGGAAATGCGGAAGAGAAGGGAACCGCCAAGACGCCAAGGACGCCAAGAAGAAGAGGTGTTTTTTGGGAGCGAACGAAACGCGGAGGCGGGGAGGTCGCGGAGAGGGGCGCGGGGGGTGATCCCGGGCGGGGATGGGTGCGTGACTGCCGGACTTGCTGGAACCCCGTCCGGGATTCGATTCGGGGCGGGGAGCGCGAAGGCGCTGCCCCGAAAAAGCGACCAGAGGGGCATTGGACACGGCGTGGTGGGAGCGGGAAGCGCCGTCGCTTGGCTGCGTGCCTTTTCTTGCTGCGAGCGGTAGGGGACCATTCTGCGGGCCGTTGGCTCCGCGGTTCCGGGGGGCGTCCGTCGTGGGAGCGTGAGGGGATGACGCGCCAGCGCCCGGGACCGCGGAGGCTCTGCCCCGCAGAACGGTAGCTCGATACCGACCTCACCAAAGGGTCGGAATGGATCCTCACGCCAGGACGCTGCCAACCTTTGGAGCTGCATGCATCAAGGGACCACTCTGCGGGGCAGAGGCTCCGCGGTCCCGGGGGGCAGGCATCAGTCGGGCTGCTAGGGACAGACCACCATCGGGTCCTGCGGGACCAGCAGGCGGAAGTCGAAGATAGCGCCGTCGCTTTGCTGCCATCCTTACCGTGCCAACCCATCAAAGGACCGTTCTGCGGGCCGGGGGGCTCCGCGGCAGTTGTGTTCGGCACGGCTGATGCTGCCCGCGAATGTGACATTCGTGTCACTTGTACTCCGGGCCCGGGTCTGGCATAACCCGTCCGGTGGCACGCAGGAAACCGGTTCCCCGTGAAGACACGCTCAGCGGCTTCAAGCTGCTCGAGCGCTTTTGCGAACTCTTCGAGCCTTTCGACCAAAGGCGCGTGAAGTCCTTCCGCGAGTCCGATCCCCGCCGGGGCTTCGACGCGCAGGGCTACTTCGTGATGATGCTCTTCACCCTGCTCAACCCGGTCATCGATTCGATGCGCGGCTTGTGCGCCGTCTCGAAGTTCCGGCGCTTTGAACAAGGCACCGGCCTCGGCCCCGTGAGCCTCGCCTCGTTCTCGGAAGCCCAGTCGGTCTTCGATGCCAACCTGCTGCGCGGGGTCCTGCGCGAGCTGCTGGAGCGCAACAAGGACGCGCTGCCCAAGGAACTGCGCGGCAAGCTCGGGCAACGCGAGCTCGAAGCCATCGACAGCACGATCTGGGAAGTCATCCCGCGCATGGGCTGGGCCTTCTGGCGCGAGCAAGGCCGCAACCGTCACCACGGGGTGCGGCTCCACCTGCGCTGGCGGATCTTCGGCGGGGGCTGCGGCGGGGCCGAACTCACACCCGCCATCGAATGCGAGCAGCGGACCTTGCGCCACGAGCTCATCGAAGCCGGCATCGTCTATGTCGGCGACCGCAACTACTCCGGCAACTACGGCCTGCTGGAACGCATCGTGGAAGTCGGCTCGGACTTCATCGTGCGGCTGCCGGAGCGCGCGGTCTTCAAGGAGCTCGAGACCCTGCCGCTGACCAAGGCGGAACGTGCCGCGGGCATCACCCACCATGTGCGCGTGGCCTTGGGAGATGAAAAACCCATCGACCGCAACTGGCGGGTGGTGCGGATGATTATCCCGGGCTCGGGCGAGCCGCTGATGATCCTCGCCAGCTTGCCGGCCGACACATTGAGCGCGGGCGACCTGTGCGAAATCTACCGGCGGCGCTGGAGCATCGAGATGTTTTTCCGCTGGCTCAAATGCACGCTGCCGTGCCGGCACTGGCTGGCGGAAAGCCCCAACGGGGTGGCGGTGCAGGTTTACATGGCCCTGATCGCGGCGCTGCTGCTGGCGGGCCGCAACGGCAAACTTCCCGGCAAACGGCACATGGAAGCCATCCGCCTGTGGCAAACGGGCTGGATCGAAGACGACGAACTGCAGCAAGCCCTCGGTCTGAAAAAAAGCAGCTAGGCCCTCGCAGGAGAAATCACGCGCCATGACCGGCGCGGCGCGCAGCCGTGTCCCGGCAGCACCATGCGGAACGTCCCTTGAGACGGGCCAGGTATCGCGCGATTCGCGCCCGAAGCCCGGCCTGCCCCCTTGTGATCGAGCAAAGCATCGCCCGTGCCGAACACAACTGGCTCCGCGGTCCCGGGGGAAGAGCTGTCCTTGAAGCGGCACGGGGGAGCGGCTTCATGCCGTCCCCAGCGGGACCTTTCGGAGAAAGGTTCCTGCCTTGCGGCTGCTACAGCATCCCGGCGGCTTCGTGGAGGAGGTCCTCGGTGGTTTCCCAGCCGATGCAGGAGTCGGTGATGGATTGGCCGCGGACGAGCTGGTCGAGGGGCTTGGGGAAGGACTGGCTGCCGGCGACGAGGTTGCTCTCTAACATGGCGCCGGTGATCGAGCGGTCGCCGGCGGCGCGCTGGCGGACGATCTCGCGGAAGACGGCGGGCATCTTCAGGTGGTCCTTGGCGCAGTTGGCGTGGGAGGCATCGACGATCAGGGATTGGGTCAGCTTGGCGGCCTCGAGGGCGTTGCGGGCGGCGGTGATACTGGATTCGTCGTAGTTCGGGCCGTGGTCGCCGCCGCGGAGGATGACGTGGCAGTCGGGATTCCCGGTGGTGGTGACGGAGGAGGCGATGCCTTCTTCCGAGACGCCGAGGAAGGTCTGGGAGCGGGCGGCGGCCTTGACGGCATTGATGGCCGCGACGAGGTCGCCGGAGGTGGTGTTCTTGAAACCGACGGGCATGGAGAGGCCGGAGGCCATCTGGCGGTGGGTCTGGCTTTCGGCGGTGCGGGCGCCGATGGCGGACCAGGAGATGAGGTCGGCGATGTACTGCGGGGTGATCGGGTCGAGCAGCTCGGTGGCGGTGGGCAGGCCGAGGTCGATGACGCTGCGCAGGAAGTGGCGGGCGCGGCGCAGGCCTTCCGGGATGTCGTCGGTGCCATCGAGGTGCGGGTCCATGATCAGGCCCTTCCAGCCGATGGTGGTGCGCGGCTTCTCGAAGTAGACGCGCATGACGATGTAGAGCTTGTCGCGGAGGCGCTCGGCGAGGGCGGCGAGGCGGTGGGCGTATTCGATGCCGGCTTCGGTATCGTGGATCGAGCAGGGGCCGACGATCACGAGGAAGCGGGGATCGCCGCCGCGGAGCAGGGAGCGGAGGTGGGCGCGGGATTGGGAAACGAACTCGGCGCGGTCCTCGCCGCGCGGGATCTCCGCCTGGAGGCGGGCCGGGGAGGGCAGGGGGACATTGCGGGCGATGTGGAGGTCGGTGACTCGCGCGGACATGGGGGAGGGTAGTGGGGGAAATCACCAATCATCAATCTTCCAATCATCAATCGGTCTGCGGCTGCGCCGGGGGAGGGATTAGCGGGAGATCCGGGGAACGAGGGGGTCTACCGCAGAGGCGCAAAGGTCGCGGAGGAGCGCGGAGAAAGGCATCGTGAGGCGGTGGGCGGGATCGATGCCGGTTTCAAGGGGGCTGAAGTGCCCGCTTCTGCCTAGCCTGTAAAGGTCATGAGGGTCGGCAGCTTCATGCTCGACCTCCCCGGGACGCAAAATTAGTCCTGTGTGGAGGCCGTCCGAACAAGCTGCCCCGAATAAAATAAGATGCCCGCACCAGAAATCATCGCCCGAGTGAGGGCCGCCTACGGGGTGCCGGCTTCCCATGAGCCATCCCCGGGCGATGTGCTCACGAGTGCTTCCGAGGCGGCGGCGTTTCTCCAACGCGCCCTTCCCGAGCTTGAGGTTGAGTTCGACCCGGAAGACGTGATCGAGTCCGCCAAGTGGTGGTACATTCCGTTCGGGTGGATTGGCTGCGCCGGCTTCATCATCGACAAGGATGGCGGCTACATCAACCAACTGGGTTCTTGCCACTCCTTGGATGAGTGCTGCTGGGGTCACAGCAATGGGATCAAATACAAATACGCCGATTTGACCGTGTTGCGGGTTCACAACCTTGACGCAACGCTCGCCACCCTGATGAAGATGGGCAATAGCTCGCCCTTCAGTCCAACCCCCAACAAGCAGGACAAAGACGGGAATCTGCGGGAGTTCTGGACGATTGACGAACTCAGGGCTGAAATTATCACGCTCCCGAAAACTTTCCCGGACCAAGTGCTCTGGTTCACGATACTCGCACTCCACGAGGCGCGCGACAAAGGGTATTTCGACTTCGAGGTGGCGGAGGGAAGCCACGATCGCGAATTTGCGTTGAAGCCACTAGACTGACGGATTCCGGGAGTTCATCGCACCATCGGTGCCGTCCTTGAATTCTTCGAACTTGCCGTTGCGGTAGACGAAGAGTTTCGAGGTGAGGCGATAGGCGCCTTCCTCAGTGGCTTTTTTCACGACGACCTTCATGTGCTCGATGCCTTCGGGGTGCCCGGTTCCGGTGACGAGCAGGACGTCGCGGGTGGGGATGGCGACGACGATCTCGCCCTTCACGTCGAGGTCGCCGGCGGTCCAGATGGAATCGAGGAGGAGGAGGCTGGCCTCGTAGTTGCCATCGGCGGTGATCATGTAGAAGCCGGGAGCTCCGTGGTGCTCGATGTCCGGGAGCAGGCGCTTGAGGTTTTCGCAGGCGAGGGCGCGCAGGTCCTTGCGGTCGATCTTCGTTTTCTCGAATTCCTCCTGGTCCAGGTAGCGGATGCCGCGCTCCGAGTCCTCGGCATAGAGCACTACGAGATCGGCACCGAAGTCATCGTGGATGGGTTCGGGGAAGTCCGTCCTGCCGTGCTGTGCCAGGGCCTGAATGGATTCCGCGAGCCAGGGCCGGTCCTTGATCACGGGGACGATGCGGCTGGGATCATTCGTCCCGTCCTCGATGTCGAATGCCTCGAGGCCGGTGGCCACCAGCCGGTCGATGGCGTCGGGATCGCGTTGGTAGATCTCGTAGGTATTGTAGAGGAAGGAAGTCAATCCTTCGCGATCCGGGCGGACGAGCTTGAGTTCCATGTCCGCGACGATCTCGACTTCCAAGCCGGTGCGCTTTTTACGGAAGACCCCGGCGACCATGCGGGTGAATTCGGCGGGAGGCATTTTTTCCGCGCCGGGGGTTTCAGAGGGCTTCGAGGAGCCTCCGAATAGCGAGGCGATGGTGGCGCAGGATCGTTTGAGGAAGTTTCTCATGGTCATGGAGTGCGGAGCTGCGGGTGTCCATGTTAGACCATGGTTTGGTGAGATGTGCCAAGTTCCAATGGGGAGGCGGAGAAATCTGTGGCAGCGCTGGGGAGGGTCTGCAATTTGAGATTTAAGATCTGAGATTTCAGATTTGAATAGAAGGGAGCCCGGTGTTTGCCGCTTGATACTCGACGCGCTCGGCCCTTGCTTCGCCCTGGCTGCAGGCTGCCGCAGTCCAGAGCGGCTGCGCCGGGAGAGGTGGCGGGCCGGGATGGTGGCTGCGTCCGCCTGAAGGCGGGACTACTTACCCTTGGTGGCGGGCTGTTAGGGACCGCTCGGCCGCACAGAGGATTGTCCCGGATCTGAAATCAAATTGCGGGGCTATCTCCGGCGGCGCCTCCGGTTGTGCGGACCACCATTTCAGGCGATGGCCTTGTCCCAGGGGCCGGTGACGGCGAGGGTGAGGCCGCGGGTCTGGAGGTTGACGAAGAACCACTTGCCGTCGGGCGAGAAGCAGCAGCCGGCGAATTCGCCGTCGGCGGGATTGCGGGCGAGGGTGATGATCTTGCCCTGCGGGGTGACGCAGCGGACGTGGGCGGCGGGCTTCTTCTCGCCGGGCTTGGGCTCGGCGACGAGGTCCTCGCAGATGACGATGCCGCCCCAGGGGGCGGGGCAGAGGTTATCGCCATTGGTCAGGAGGTCGCTGGCTTCGGGCTGGAGGAAGAGCTGGAGGGTATCGGGCTTGGCGGGATCGCCGGAGGGATCGAGGCGGAAGATCTGGCCGAGCTTGTGCGGGCCGCCATTGGTGCAGCAGATGTAGAAGGCACCATCGGCGAGGTGGATGCCCTCGCTGCGGGGGAAGGCGGCGGCATCGGCCTCGTGGCCGCGGACGCGGAGGTCGTCCTTCGGCGCCTCGATGTCGTCGAGGTCGATCCAGGTGACTTGGAAGGGCTGGCCGGGGACGGGCCAATTCGTGGTCGCGTGGAAATTGCGGAGGTGGCAGGAGGGGCGGTTGATGACGGCGAGGGCTTGGAGCTTGCCCTTGGTGAAGTCGCCCCGGGTTTCGGGGAGGAAGCGGTAGAGCAGGCCGTCGTCGCGGTCCTCGGTGAGGTAGAGGATGCCGGTCTTGGGATCGAGGGCGACGGCTTCGTGGCGGAAGCGGCCGAGGGCCTTGAGCGGGGCGGGCTGCTGGAGGCCGGGGGTGGAGGTGGCGTGGACGGCGTAGCACCAGCCGTGGAGCTTGCCGCGGGTGGTGAGCATGTCGTCCGGTTCCTCGCAGGTGATCCAAGTGTCGCCGACCTTGCCGCCGGCGCAATTGCGGTCGGTGCCGAAGAGGGAGAGGAAGTGGGCGGTTTTGGTCCCGGTGGCGGGGTCGAAGACGAGGTTGGTGGTGCCGCCGAGGGCCGGATTCCGGCCTTCGGTGCCGGGATTGTAGGCGAGGGCGGGGTCGAAGCCGTCCGGCAGGCGGGTATTGTCGGTGAAGGGGCCCATGGCGGTTTGGGCAAGGCCGAGTTCGTGGTTGCAGACCAGCACGACCTTGCCATCGGGGCCGGGGAAGGCGGCCATGCCATCGGGCGCGCCGGGGACCTTGTAGCCATCGCTCATCGGCTCGCCGCGGGTGGCGAGGACGCGGTAGGAGAAGCCTTCCGGGAGGTCGAGGATCTTGGCGGGGTCTGCCAGCAGGGGGCCGAAGGGCGCGATGAGGCGGGTTTCCGTCCGGGCGGTGGCGTAATTTTGGAGGCCGAGGAAGGCGAGTCCGGTGGTCCCGAGGAAGGTGCGGCGTGAAGGCATTGGTGGGAGTGAAGGAGGGAATTCGGGGGGGTCAAGCTGGGGAGGGGCTTGTGACGGAAGCGTTGCGGAAGCGGGGAAAAGGCAGAATCACTAATCACTAATCTTCTAATCATAAATCGGTCTGCCGCTGCGCGGGAAGAGGTCATGAAGTGGCGCTTTGCGTGGGTCGCGATACTCAGGTGGCCTCGATTCACGCGCCAGCGCCCTCCTCTTCGCGCAGCGCCACTTCGATTTATGATTAGAAGATTAGTGACTAGTGATTTCCGGTTGGCCTGTCCGGTATGCGGGAAAATTGATAATCGACCTTGCCGGTGAGGCGAAATCGTCGGGGTCCTGCGATGGATGTTTGACAGCCCCGCGGCGGGCTGGTTGCTTTTGCCAACCTGCAATCCAAAAAAGCCTAGCAATGAGCGAAAACGAAATCCCGCCACCGAGGCAGACGTCCTCGATCCCGGCGCCCAAGCAGACCTCGTCGATTCCCCTGAAGAAGGAAACCGTGCGGGTGACCCTGAAGGCTTCCGACGCGCCTCCGGCGACGCCGAATGCGACGGTTTCCGCCGCTCCGACCAAGCCACCATCGCCATCCGGCCTTGGTTCCGCGCCGCCAGCACCTAGCGTCGGCCCGCCGACCGTGGGCGGTGCGCCAAAGGCTCCGGCCCCGGCCCCGACGATCGCGCTGCGCCCGGCAGGTGCCCCGACGGCTCCCGGTGCTCCGGCTCCGACGATCCGCATCAATTCTCCCGGCGCTGCCGGCGTTCCCGCCCGCACGGTGCCGCTCGGCGGTCCGGCCGGCACGGTTTCGCTGCCGAAGGCGACCGTCCAGCTCCAGCCTCCGACCCAACCGCTCGGCACTGCCGGTGCCTCGCTGAGTTCGGCTGCGACCATCCGCACGATGGATGACGAGGACGAAGAAGGCAACGAGACGATCCCGATGGTGCTTTCGGTGATCGGCTTCCTGGGTGCCGCCGCGGTGGTGATCTTCCAAATCCAGACGCTCAATATCTGGGGCAGCTTCGGCAATCTCTTCGAATAATCTCGGGCAACCGGAATCCACACGATCATGATCTATCCTATCATCACCTTCCTGCTGGCTGCTGCCGCCGCTGCATTGGCATTCACGACTGGCGCTCTGCCAATCTGAGGCCTTGCCGTTCGATCTTCAGGGGGCCGTCCCGTCGCTTTCCGCGGCAGGGCGGCCCTTGACTTTTCCGGGTTGCGCTCCACCTTCCGCGCATGGCTCAGCAATTCAACGAAAGCAATTTCCAGTCCGAAGTCATCGAGTCTGACCAACCCGTCCTGGTGGACTTCTGGGCGGAATGGTGCGGACCTTGCAAGATGATCGGTCCGGTCATCGACCAGCTTTCCGGTGAACTCGAAGGCCAAGCCAAGGTTGGCAAGGTGAACGTCGATGAAGCCCGCGAACTGGCGGTCAAGTACGGCGTGCGCTCGATCCCGCTGCTGCTCTTCTTCAAGGGCGGCGAGGTGAAGGACCAGATCGTCGGCGCGAACGTGACCAAGGAAATGCTGAAGCAGAAGCTGCTGGCACTGGCTTAACGGTCCAACACGTGTGATTTTTGAGAAGCCGGGGCGAGAGCTCCGGCTTCCTCGTTTAATGACGAATGCCGAATTTCCGAATGTCGAATGAAGTGTGGTATGAAGGAGGGGGCTTATTCTTCCTGGACACATTTCATTCGACATTCGGGAATTCTAAATTCGTCATTCCCTCTTGCTATTGCGAACGATTCGCAATAATGGGTTGGTATGTTCGATTGCTGGTGGCAGGGCGAGGGCTTCGAGGCGTGGCGGTTGCGGGGCGACCTGCGCGGGGCTTCGCGGCGCTGGCAGCACCGGCTGCAGGATGAGCTGTGGCTGTGGGTGAATGCGGAGGGCGAGGGGGTGATCTGGGGGAAGGATCACCGGATTTTCCTGCGGGACGGTCTCTTCGGCTGCTTCGGCGGGCAGGAGGGGGAGCCGTGGAAGTGGACGCGCCTGCCGGGCCACCATGAGGCGGAGATCCTGATCATTCCGCGCGAGTATCTGACGGCGAATTTCGGCGAGGCGGCGGCGGCGAAGAATACGCCCTTCGCGCGCTGGCTGCGGGGCGAAGAGGGGATGTCCTTCGCGGGGCTTTCCGGGCGGGAGGAGAAGCACTTGGCGGCGCTCCTGGCGGGCGGCTGGACCGCGAAACGGATGCCGGCGGCGGTGAAGCGGGCTCTGGGTCGCTGGGTGGAGCGGATCCTCGGCGTGGATCAAGTTTTCATGCCCCGCGCTTCCGAGTGCGGGCGCAGGCGGACGAGGAACCAGGTCAGCAAGACGAAGCCGATGTCCCAGAAGATCCACTGATCGAGGGTGATGAAGTAGGTGCCGATGACGAGATCGCCACGCCAGGGGTAGAGCCAGGCGATCCCGCCGGCGATGGCATCGCAGAAAAGGTGGAGGAAGGACGCGAGCCAGCAGGAGATGGCAATGCGCGCCCGCTTCTCCGGGAAGAAGCTGGCGACCATCGGGCAGACGAGGGCGAGCCCGCCCATGTAGTAGGCGGTGTGGGACCAACTGGTGAGGCGAGCCTCGCGGGAGAGGTGCGGGGTGCAGATATCCGGCAGCGCGCCGAAGACGCCGATGACCGGGATCGTCCAGGCCGGGAAGAAGTGGCCGCGACCCTTGGCGAGGGAGATGTTGTCGAGGACGAGTGCGCAGCAGACCGGCAAGAGGGTGTGGGTGCCGATGAGCATGTCCGGGTGTTAGCCTGATTTTAGAAAACCGCGAGGGGGAAGGGTGTAAGCGGGCGCTGATGGGGGGGAAGGCAGAGTGCCGAGTGATCAGGAAAGGCGGCGGAGAGGAGAACCCCAAGACGCGAAGGACGCCAAGTTTTTGAGGGGTGGGGAGGCGAACGAAACGCGGAGGCGCAGGGGTCGCGGAGAGGGGGCGCGGGGGGAAGGCAGGATGCAAACATCGAACATCGAACATCGAACGTCCAACATTGAACGTCGAAGGGAAAGGCAGAGGGGGCGCAGTCAGGACATGGGTAACACTTTTAGCTCAGGACATGGGTAACACGGTTCGGGTTCAGGGTGACACTTCAGCGACGGGTTGGCCAGCTTCGCCGCCGCCCGGCCGGGCGGCGGCGAAGCTGGCGGTCGTTTCATCAAGATGGCCTACCAGCAGCCCGGCAAACCACACCTCGATCAGCCCGTCGGGCCGCGGCGACAGCCCGACGCTCCAGCCGCCCAGGGCAGTGCTGATGAGGATCTTCTCGCCGCGGTGGCTGATGGTGCCGCCGCGCGGATTGACCCGGCGCGTTTCCATCCCGCCGTAGTCGAGTTCGTCAGGGGTGCCTTCATAGCGCCGCGCCGAGGGGATGTAGATCTCGGCGGGCATCTTCATGCCGAGCGACTCGTGGGGGCGCTCGTGGTTGTATTCGTGCCGCCACACGTCGAAGGCGGCCTGGTCGCGGCCGATCCGCCCGGCCTGCAGCTCGCGGCTGATGTCGAGGTGCATCCGCTCGTGGGCGCCGTTGTCCTGCGGGCAGCCCGGCCGGCTGTGCTCCAAGCCGATGCCCAGGGCCAGCCACCAGCACGAGAGCTTGCTCAATCCCAGCAGCCCGGCATGGGTCGCAAACGGCGGGCCGTTGTCGCTGCGGATCGCACCGGGCAGGCCGTGGAGCTCGAACAGGCGCTCGAAGCAGGCCCGCACCGGGGCGGTCCGCGAGCTCTCCAGCGCCCGCATTTCCAGCAGCATCTTGCTATGTTCGTCCCGCACTGTCAGCGGCTCGACCTTCTGCCCGTCGGCTCCCAACCACCACCCCTTGAAGTCGATGGTCCAGATCTCGTTGGGCTTTTCCGCCTTGAGCCCGGAGGCGATGCGGCCTCCGTCGCGCGCCGCCCGGGTCTTGCGCGGGACGGTCAATCCGGCGTGTTCCAGGACCCGCTTGAAGCTGCTTTCACACGGGATCTCCCCGGCGTGCTTGCGCCCGTAAAGGGCGCGGATCTTGCGCGGTCCCCAGTGCGGGTGCGCTTGCTTGAGCTTTACGATCTCGCAAACCACGGCTTCGGCCAGCCCGTCGGGACTGGCATGCGGCCGGCGGCTGCGGTCCTCCATCCCCGCCATCCCGTGCTCCAGGAAGCGGGCCTGCCATTTGTAGCCGGTCTTGCGGCTGATGCCATACTCGGCGCACGGCCCCTTGAAGTCGGCGCTTTTGATCGCCTTCAAGGCGAATTCGATTTTAAGGTCCATTTTAGGGGTCTCTTTCCACGGCATCCCCCACCTTCCCAGAGGGAAAACGGAGAGGCCAGGTGTTACCCATGTCCTGAACCAATCGTGTTACCTATGTCCTGAACCTGGACCAAGGCACCACGAATCGGACGAATCTTGGGGAAGCGGCCGGAGACGGCGTCCGGGCGATTGACCATGCGTTGTCAGAATCCCTCTTTTTCCGCCGGCCCTCCGGGACGGGATGATCGTGTGACCCTACCGGTGGTTCCGTTGCACTCCACCACCGGCTAATTTTCGACGCACCTCCGGCGCTAAGAACCGAAGCGGCGGGAAAGTGAGCCGGACCGCTTGCCTGGTTTTAGTCTTCCTCGAAGAAGAGGCGGATGAAGCCGGTGGTGCCGCTGGCGAGGGGGAGGCTGATGCGGTAGGTGCTACCGGAGACGAGGACGGGGAGGACATTCGTCCACGCGCCGTCAAGGTGGTTCTGGATCTGGCCGGTCAGGCGGAAGGGGGAGGTGCCGCCGCCGAGCTCGAGGAAGGTGCCGTCGCTGGCGATGCTCTGGAGGCCATCGATGGTGAAGCTGAGGTGGATGTGGGTGGCATCGCGGGTCAGGCTGAGGAGACCGGGGCCGTTGGCAGTGGGGACGGAGGGATTGGTGCCGAGCATGAGCTCGGTGGCGTTGTTGAAGCCGTCGTCGTCGGGATCAGCGGAGGGCAGGGCGTCATCGCCGGTCAGGCCGTGGAGAGTGGTGAAGTTGGCATAAACGGAGCCGCCGTTAGAGACGAGGAAGAGGTTGTCACCCGGATTCGGGAAGGGGAGATCTTCCGTGCCGTAGGTGCTGGTGAGGGCGCTATCGATCTCGATCAAGTCGATCTCCACCCGCCAGGTCCCGGGCGAGGCACCGGAGGGGATCAGTGCGTGCAGGGTGTAGGTGCCGTGCAGGGCATCGCCGGCGGTCCGGCTGGAATCGTCGAAGGAAAGGAACGTGAATTCGTCGTTGGAAGGATCGAAGACGCGGAGGTTGCCGCCGATGATGCCGTTGTGGTCGTCGCTGGCATCGAAGGTAAGGGTGAGGGACCGGGAGGTTTCGGAGATGTCGACCGGGTTGGGCGAGATGGTGAGGGTTTGCAGGGCGGGCAGCTCGGCATCGGCATCGGCGGTGAAGCGGACTTGATCGACCCAGCCGCAGTCCTGGCCGACGGCGTCGAAGGGGCTCTTGGCGTAGATCCAGCGGACGGTGTGCCGGCCTTCCGGGATCGTGACAGCTTCCTCGATCCAGCCGGTATCGCCGCTGATCGATCGGAACTCCGGGCCCTCGAACTTGAGGAAGTCGAAGCCTTCCTGGGAATCGGCGCGCCAGTGGAAGGTCAGGGTGCCGGGGCCGGTGAAGGTGGCTTCCATGCCGCTCTCCCCGTCATCCGGGGTGGGCCCGCTCTGCGCGGCATCGACGCCATCGCGGGTGACCGCAGTCTGATAGAACCAGGCCGGGGCGGGACTGGTCCAGGGATACTGGACGGCATCCACGGCATTCCCGATCGACGAGGGGCTGGTGCCGCCGGCGCTGACGATGAAGGTGCCCGCATTGTGGAAGCCGCTATTCCCCGCTGCGTCCTCGAAGTACATCTCGACTTTCCAGAGACCGGGAGGAGCGTCCTCCGGCAGGGCGACTTCCAACTCGTAAATGCCATCGAACTCATCGCCGGTCTGGCGGACGGACTGGTCGAATTGGGAAACCAGATCGGGATAGAACTCGTCCTGGGCGTTGTAGAAGTAGGGGTAGCCGTAGGCAAAGCCGGCGATCTCGTCGGTGATCTGCATTTGCAGCTTGATGGTGCCGCCGGCGGGAACGGCCCGAGGGGTGGTGCTGAAAGTGGCGAGGTCCGGTGCGTCGCCATCGACCGTGCCGGTATTCACGACTTCGAAATAGCGGTCGGTGGGGACGGGGAATGGCTCGGGGCCGTAGTGCTGCTCGTGCCCGGTGGTGTCGTGGAGCGAGACATCGACCCGCCAGGTGCCGGGAATGGCGTGGAAGGGGACGGTTACATCGACCTCATAGGTGCCATCCGCGGCGGTGCCGCCGGTCCGTGCGCTGTCGTCGAAGGAACTGCTGCGGACGGAATTGTCATCCGGATTGTAGATATCGACATGGCCATTGGAGAAGCCGTCCTCGTCGTCCGTGATATGCAGGGTGACGGTGATGGCTTGGGAGCCGGTGCTGATATCGACCGGGTCCGGGGCGATGGCGATCGAGGTGATTTCCGGCGCAGCGGGATCAAGGGCCAAGGCGGAGCTAGCGGCGAAGGTCCAAGTCAGGAGAAGAAACGCCGCAAGGGTCTTCATGGGGGCGGGAGCGCAGTTCAGGGGCGGGTGAAGAGCCCTGTCCCGGGAGGGTGGACGGGTAATTTATAAGCGTTGGAATTCAAGGGGTCAAGGTTGAGCCTTGGTCCGCTCCCTGCCATTGGATTCCCTACCCCGGTGGAGGACTTCAGTGCAATGCCTGTAAGGATTCGCTAGCCGCAGGGCGGCAATCCTTTGAGTGCCGCGACATGTCGCAGCTTTCGGGCGATGATCCCCGGTTCCGAAGGCATCCCCGGAGCCGACATGTCGGCTCCGCAAGGGCGTGTCCGGTACGGCCCTTCCCCGTGCCATCTATCCTCCTTGGAGTCTTCGTCGACCTGGCGATCCCTTTCCGGGGAAACAGCACACTCCACCGCTGGAGCGCCAACCGGAAACGCCGGGGCACAGCCGACATGTCGGCTGCGGGGACGGTCGGGAGATTTTCCGTGGATCGATCCAAAGCGGCGACATGTCGCCGCACTCAAGAGGAGACCCGCCTGTGGCAAATCCTTACAGGCATTGGAAGTCCGCGCTCCCGGGGCTATTCCTTCCAGCGGTAGTGGCCGGTGAGGGGGAAGGTGAAGAGGACATCTTCTTCCTGCGCGCCGCGGCCGATATTGTGGATGGCGAGGGGGATGCCGGCGGCGGTCTTCTTGTCGCTGACGATCATGACGTGGGGGAGGTTCGGCGGGACGGTGCAGGTGACGAGGTTGCCGGGCCTGAAGTCGGCGGGCTCCTTGGTAAGGGGGAGGGAGTAGCCGCGGCGCTTGAAGAAGGTCTGGAGATTCGGGACGCGGCGGTGGTCGATGTTCTTGTCCGGGCGGGAGAGTCCCCAGTTCTTCGGGTAGGCGGAGAAGCTGGCGCGCATGTCTTCGTGGACGAGCTTTTGCAGGTCTTGCGCGAGGCCATCGCGGAGGGCGCGGATGATGACGTCGGTGCAGACGCCGCGCTCGCGCGGGGGATCGCCGCCGGGGTAGGCGAGGGTGAGGTAGGCGGGATCGTAGGAGACGGTGACGCCGACTTGCTTGCGGGCGGCGGTGACGACCTTGGCACCGCTATCCTGGGCGTGCAGCGGGGAGAGGAGGAGGGTGAGGACGAGGAGAAGGCGCATGAGGGTATGAAATACGAAATTTGAAATTTGAAATCTCAAATCTGAAATCCGGTATTCGGGGGCACGTATGCGGCGGGGATGATTTTGCGCCTGCTCGTCCCGCTGCTCTTGGTCTCCACAGTCTTGTCCGCCGAACGCGTCGTGGTATGCGGTGGGGCGGAGGTGTATCAGATCGATCCGGCGGCGGAGCAGGCGGCGAAGCTGTGGTCGTGGCGGGCGAAGGATTGCGAGGGGCTGCCGGAGGGAATGAAAGGGGCATTTGCGACGACGGACGATTGCAAGCCGTTGGAGGGCGGGAAGAAGTTGCTGGTGAGTGCCTCGAGCGGCGGTTGCGTGCTGCTGGAGATGCCGGCGGGCAAGGCGCTGTGGTGGGCGCGGGTGAAGAACGCGCATTCGATCGAGGGCTTGCCGGGCGGGTTGATCGCGGTGGCGGCCTCGACCGGGAAGGAGGGGAACAAGGTGCTGCTTTTTGATTCCGCGGTGCCGGAGAAGGTGGTAGCGGAGATCCCGCTGCACTCCGCGCACGGGCTGGTCTGGGATGAGCCGCGGAAGATCTTGTGGGCGCTGGGCTTCGAGGAATTGCTGGCTTGCGAACTGAAGGCGGAGGAATCGCCGGCGCTGGAGGTGAAGGCGCGCTATCCGCTGCCGGACAAGGACGGACACGACCTGCGGGCGGTGCCGGGAGCGGCGGATCTGGTGCTATCGACCCACGGTCACGTGTGGCGCTTCGACCGGGAGAAAAAGGAATTCCGTAAGGATCCAGAGTTGGGGGATCGGAAGCTGGTGAAGTGTGTGGAACCGAATGCGGCGGGGCGCTTGTTGGTGATCAAGGCGAGCGAGGAGCATTGGTGGGCGGAGGAGATCGGATTTCTGAATCCGGCGGGGAAGGTGAGCTTGAAGGGGGAGATGGTTTATAAGGCGCGGTGGTGGGTAGGGGAGTGAGGCGGTGTTCCCTTGGGATAGTGAAAGTTTGAAAAGTGAAAGCTGAGAGACGGTAATCTCGATGCGATCCATGGGGTGCGGCGCGCGGTTGGGGTGGCGACTGCCGGGTGGTGCCCAGTGGTCCTAAGGGGGCGTCCGTGGAGGAGGACATCGGGGTGGCGCGCCTTTGCAGTGCCCCTTGCAGCAGGCTGCATCGGGACAGCGGCAGCAGGCTGCGCGCAGTCCACGGCGGCGGGGCCGCGGAAGGCACCTGACGGGTGGGGTGCCGGGAAGGCGTGGAGCATAGGTTGCTCTTACCTGGCGGCCTTGCCTTCCTCGTTCAAGAAGGCGGCGAGTGGCTTGCCGGGAAGCCGGGCGGATCCGGCGATCACGGAGCGCGCATTGAAGAGCGCGCCTGCGGCATTCGTGTGAGTGCCCTTGTCGGCGAAGAAGGCTTCCACCTCGGGGGCGGGGAGTTTCGCATAGGCGCTGCCGATGATGTCCGCGAGGTCGAGGAAGCTCGCGCCTTCCGCTTCGGCGCTGGCCTTCACCCATGGCCGCCAGTCGTTCCAATCGGGGACGAACTTTCCTTCGCGGTCGAACTTCTTGTGCGGGATCGGCGAGCAGAGGATGACGGTGCCGCCCTTCTCCTTCGCGGTGCGGGCGAAGTGGCGGAGATACCAGCCGTAGGTGTGGACGGTCTCGGTGCTGCCATCGGGCTTGGCGATCTCTTGGGTCTCCTCGCCGGTGCCTTTGAGGGAGCCGCGGAACTTGCCGGAGGCATCGAGCGGGCCGACGTCATTGTGGCCGAACTGGATGAGGACGAGGTCGCCCTTCTTCATCCCGGCGAGCATCTTTTCCCAGCGGCCTTCGTTGTAGAAGGTGCGGGAGGAGCGACCGCCGATGGCGCGGTTCATGACTTGGATCTTCGCGGGGTCGAGGAAGCGGGCGAGGTCTTCACCCCAGCCGCGCTGGGTGCCGCTGTTTCTAACCGTCGAGTCGCCGGCGATCCACAGGGTTGGCAGGCTGCCGTTGGCTGTCGGGTCGGCGGGGAGGTCGGTGTCCTTGGCGAGCGGGCGCTCGTCCTGTGCGAAGGCGGCGGTGAGGGAGAAGAGCAGGCCGATGAGGGCGCGGCGCGTGAGGGACATGGGGTGAGAGTAGCGCGGGTGTCGAGCGGGGCGATTGACCCGATCGGGGGAGGGTGGCGAGCGCGTCAGCGCCTGGGAGCGCGGAGGCACTGCCCCGCAGAAGCTACCGGATCAGCGCTACCCATCGCGCGGCGGGAGTGGAGAGCGCCGTTGCTTGGCTGCTTGCCCTTTCGCGTCCACGGCAGCGAGGGACCGTTCTGCGGGCCGGTGGCTCCGCGCTCCCAGCGGTAGAGCCGTCCGTACTACTGGCGTTGCAGGAAGAGGTCGATGCTATCGACCAAGGCGATCCAGGAGGCCTCGATGATGTTCTCCGAGACGCCGATGGTGCCCCAGCTTTGCTTGCCGTCGGTGGAGACGATCAGGACGCGGGTCTTGGCGGCGGTGGCGTCGTGGCTATCGATGATGCGGACCTTGTAGTCGACCAGCGAGACCTCGGAGATCTCCGGATAGAAGGGGCGGAGGGCCTTGCGCAGGGCCTTGTCGAGGGCGTTCACCACGCCGTGGCCTTCCGCCACGGTGTATTCGGGAACCTCGCCGACGTAGAGCTTCACGGTGGCCTCGCAGACCGGCTGGTGGCCGTCGCGGTAGTGGCGATAGGAGGCGTGGAATTCCTTGAGATCGAAGGGCTTTTCATAGCGCCCCAGCTCGCGGCGGATGAGCAGTTCGAGCGAGCCGCCAGCGGCTTCGAAGGAGTAGCCCTCGTTCTCGAGTTCCTTCACTTTCTGGAGCACGGCCTTGGCCTCCGGAGAGCCCTTGTCGAGCGGGATGCCGAGCTGTTCGGCCTTGATCAGGATGTTCGATTGGCCGCTGAGCTCGGAGACCAGGATGTTCTGCTCGTTGCCGACGGCGCGCGGTTCGATGTGCTCGTAGCTGCGGGCCAGCTTCTGCACGGCATTCACGTGCATGCCACCCTTGTGGGCGAAGGCGGTGCGACCGACGAAGGCGGCACGGGCGAAGTGCGGGTTGTTCGAGACGTCGTCGACGAAGTACGAGAGATCCTGGAGTTTGTCCAATTCCGGGACGACCGCGAGGCCCATCTTGAGCTGGAGGATCGGGATCACGGAGGTGAGGTTGCAATTCCCGGTGCGCTCGCCGTAGCCGTTGATGGTGCCCTGCACCTGCACGGCCCCGGCCTTGACCGCGGCGATGGCATTGGCGACGCCGAGCTCGCAATCGTTATGGGTGTGGATGCCGAGCGGCACGCCGGGGATGGCCTGCTGGACCGCGGCGCAGATCTCCATGACCTCGGAGGGCAGGGTGCCGCCATTGGTATCGCAGAGCACCAGGCAATCCGCGCCGCCTTCCGCCGCCGCTTTCAGGGTATTCAGCGCGTGCTCGGGGGCGTCCTTGTAGCCGTCGAAGAAATGCTCGGCATCGTAGATGACTTCGCGGCCGTTCTTTTTCAAGTGGGCCACGGTATCGCGGATCATCGCGATGTTCTCCTTCACGGTGGTGCGGAGGACCTCGGTGACATGGAGTTGCCAGCTCTTGCCGAAGATGGTGACCACCGGCGTCCCCGCTTCGAGGAGCAGGCGGACCTGGGCGTCTTCCTCCACCGGGGTATCGGCGCGGCGGGTCGAGCCGAAGGCGGCGAGCTTGGCATGGGCCAGCTTGAGCTTTTTCGCCTCTTGGAAGAAATCGACGTCCTTCGGGTTCGAGCCGGGCCAGCCGCCCTCGATGTAGTCGATGCCGAAGGCGTCGAGGCGCTCGGCGATGCGGAGCTTGTCGAGCAGGGACAGTTGGAAACCCTCGCCCTGCGTGCCATCGCGCAGGGTGGTGTCGTAAAGTCGGACCGGCTTGTCAGGAAGGGCGCTCATTGTTGCGGGGCGCGGACCCTAGGACGGCCAGCCGCGCCCGGCAATGCGCAATCGGGACATGGCAGAGTGGCCCGATTTTGGGTTCTTAAACCGCGAATGGCCGCGAATTTTGAAAAGGCGATGAGTGGATGAATCACGCGATCCGGATTCGTATCCTCCAAAGCTTCCCATCTCTTCCCATGCGGTCTCCGCTTCTGCGAGCCGAGTCTCAGCGGAGGAGCCCAAGAGGGCTTGCAGGCGGTTGTCATTTCCCCCTCCAGCAATTTGCAGATGAGCTTCATCCCCAAAGACGGGAGGAAATGTACGGCCGTAATTCAGGGCATATGAACAGCATCCCTGATGATGTTCATATGCCCCGTTTTGGTATAACTTGAGAGGCGTTTGAAGCGGATCTCAAGTTATCTTCGTGATCAGGACCGGATGCCGGTGAATTCCAAGAACTTATCCAAGGGCATGGCCACTTGGATTTGTGGGGAAGTCTGGGTGACGTGAATCCCGGAGGCATTGCTCGGGATGGTGCCGAATTGCAGATCGAGCTTCTTAATGGCTTCGGGGATCTGGGTTTGGATTTCGCCGGTGAGGAGATCCTGGGTGATCTTCACCGAGAAGCCCTTGCCGTGCAGCACCTTGTAAAACACGCTTTCATCCAGCTTGGCAGGGGCGCCAGCGGAGGATTTCGGGGTGGAGGACTTGGCAGCCTTGGGCGACTTGCTGCCCTTTTCATCGGCTTCGCCGGATGCAGGACAGGTGCCGTAGGAGGAAAGATACTTCCCGGAGACCCAGATCGGAGAAGCTCCGGCGCGGCGATAACGCGGGGTATCCTTCAGTGTCCACTTGCATTTTGATTTTTCGAGGTCCGCATACACAGCGGCTTCGGTTGCTTCGAGACCGTTCTTTTTACGCAGTTCAAGAACTTCGGTGAGCGTTTCGGATGGGATCTTGTCCATAAGTGCGGCGCAACGTGAGTGCGGAATTACGGGGCCGCAAGAATTATATTTCCCGAATTTCGGATTAAATAGTCATTGGATTTTTATAAATTTTGGAACTGGTGTT